>JBGQKQ010000064.1:0-15171 GCA_041499655.1 Gammaproteobacteria bacterium | reverse complement strand
TCATTCGGGCGCGATAAAGCATCACCCAGCAATTGGACGTGGAAATACCCAGTTCCTTACAGATTTCCTCGGTCTCCAGTCCCATGAGCTCGCGCATCGTGAACGCGCTGGCGGTGTTCCTGGGGAGCGCGTGGAGGCAGCGCTCGAGCGCCTCGAAGAAGCGGCGCTGTTCGAGCGAACGCTCCGGACTCGCCCATTCCCCGGGCGCGTCGGCGAAATGGCCGTCGTCCGAGAACAGCGCATCCAGGTCTTCCGCGCCGGCGCCGTCCGGGCGCTCCACCGGCTGCTCGCGCGCGGTCTTGCGGATGCCGTCTATGACCTTGTGCTTCAGGATTCCGACGAGCCAGGTGCGCACGGAGGACTGCCCGGCGAAGCGCGATGCGCCCTGGATGGCGGCGAGGAGGGTGTCCTGCACGGCGTCTTCTGCCGCGGTGCGGTCGCGCAGTTGCAGGAGCGCGAACCGCAATAGATATGGGCGGTGTCGCTCCAGTTCAAGTGGCGCCGGGGCGGAAGATTCGGGAGACATGAAGGCAGGCGCCGGGAAGGGCGCTCAATCTATCTTTTTCCACGGGCGATCGCAAGCGCCCTTGAAATTTCCCTCGCGGTCCCAAGATTCGGGAAGCACGGGCGCTGCGCCCGAACCTATTCGGAAAGGACGATCATGGCAGGCATCACGCGTTACGACCCCTTCGGGGATCTGGTTGATGATTTTTTCCGCGGTATTGTCGTACGGCCGGTCGGCTTCGAAGCCCAAGTGCCGGTGCGCCGCATGAAGGTCGACGTCGCCGAGCAGAACGGCGACTACAAAGTGGTAGCCGAGCTTCCCGGAGTGAAGAAGGAAGACATCAAGGTGAATATCGACGGTGACGAGGTATCGATCACCGCTGAAACCCGAGTCGAGAAGGAAGCGAAGGACGGGGAGCGCCTGCTCCATAGCGAGCGTTACGTCGGCAAGATCGCGCGGGCCTTCAGGCTTGCCCAGGAAATCGACGAATCGCGTGCGAGCGCCAAGTACTCCGACGGCGTGCTCGAGCTGACGCTGCCCAAGAAAGCGGCGGCCGCGGCAAAGCAGCTGGCGATTCAGTAGTACGCCGATGGCGGAGTGAGTCCGCCGTTCGCGGGAAAGGCGGCCTTCTCGGCCGCCTTTTTTTTACGCCCGAAGGTACAATCGGCGCTCAAGATGCGCGCGCCGATGAGCGAATCCGCCCAAACACCCGCCCACAAGGCAAAAGTTCTTTCCGAGGCGCTTCCTTACATCCGGCGCTTCCACGGCAAGACCATCGTCGTGAAATACGGCGGCAACGCGATGACGGATGAGGTGCTCAAGCGCAGCTTTGCGCACGACGTGGTGCTGCTGAAACTGGTCGGCATGAATCCGGTCATCGTGCACGGCGGCGGTCCCCAGATCGACGAGCAACTGGCACGCCTGGGCAAGAAGGGTGAATTCGTCCAGGGCATGCGCGTTACCGATGCCGAGACCATGGATGTGGTCGAGATGGTGCTGGGCGGCCAGGTCAACAAGGAAGTCGTCACGCTCATCAATCAGGCGGGCGGAAAGGCGGTGGGCCTCACCGGCCAGGATGGAGCGTTTGTCCGGGCAAGGAAGATGCTTCTCTCCGACAAGGGCAACGGAGGCGAAAAGATCGATATCGGTCAGGTCGGCGAGATCGCCTCCATCGACCCCAAGGTGATCTGGGCGCTCCAGGAAGGGGGCTTCATCCCCGTGGTTGCGCCCATCGGGGTCGGCGAAGACGGACAGTCCTACAACATCAATGCGGACCTGGTCGCGGGCAAACTCGCCGAAGTTCTGAAGGCCGAGAAGCTCGTGGTACTCACCAATACGCCAGGCGTGCTCGACAAGAACGGAAAGCTCCTGACGGGCCTGACTCCCAAAAAGATCGACGCGCTCGTAGCCGACGGAACGCTCTCCGGGGGCATGCTGCCCAAGATCAGCTCGGCGCTCGATGCCGCGAAGGCCGGCGTGAAGAGCGTGCACATCATCGACGGCCGGGTCGAGCACGCGGTGCTGCTGGAAATCCTGACCGACGAGGGCGTGGGGACGCTGATCCGCTCAAAGTGATCGCCTAGGCGACCTGCTTGCCCTCCGCGTCCCAAAGGCCGGCGATATATCCCTTTTCCTCCTCGTAGATGGTCAGCATGCGGCGCCGCGGCGTGTCGCCGAAGGACAGGTGCACCCAGCGGCCGTATTCCAGGATGCACTGATCGAACTGAATTCCCGATTGCTGGATCGCGCGCGCGATCTCGAGAGGCGTTCCGAAGGTGGGGCAGGCGAAGTCGACAGCGAGACCCTGCACGTGCTGCGAAGCGCTTGACCCGCCCACGGCCTCGTTGAGGGCGGCGCAGCGGTAGCCGCTCGAGATCTCGAGCGGGCCGCCAAGGAGAGTCCGAACCGCCTCGAGCCCGGCCGCGAGTCGCTTCAGATTCTGGACGATCTCCGGGGGCGGCGTGTTGTCGATGCCGTTCTGCTCGGCCGTTTCCGAGTAAACCAGCTCGTTGAGGGAAAAATTCGGCGAAAGCTGCATGGACGGCATTGTAAAAGGGGAAGGGACCGGACGCGACAAAGGTCACTACCGGGGCCAGGAAGCCGGCAGCAAGCGCTTACCCGGAGTCATACAATAAACGCTTCCGTCCCGTCTGGGAGTTGCCCATGCCCGCCGCCAAACCCGGCGCCCGCCGCCTGCAGATTCTGCAGGTGCTGGCGCGGATGCTGGAAAACCCCAAGGGCGAGAAGGTCACGACGGCGGCCTTGGCAAAGGAGCTGGACGTATCCGAAGCGGCGCTGTACCGCCACTTCGCGAGCAAGGCCCAGATGTTCGAAGGCCTGATCGAGTTCATCGAGCAAACGCTCTTCGGCCTCGTCAACAAGATCACGGCGGAAGAAGACGACGGCATGAAGCAGATCGAGGCGATACTCTCCTCGCTGCTCGGCTTTGCGGAAAAGAATTCGGGCATGACCCGCGTGCTCACGGGCGATGCGCTCGTCAACGAGGACGAGCGGCTTCAGGTCCGCATCAACCAGCTGCACGACCGGCTGGAGGCGACGCTCAAGCAGTGCCTTCGCGTGGCTGCCACGCAAAGCCGGGCTGCCACTGCAGGGGCGGGCGGCGCCGATGCCGCGGCCGATCCCGGCCCCCGGGCGAACCTGCTGCTTTGCTATGTGATCGGACGCTGGCAGCAATACGCCAAGAGCGGGTTCAGGCGCCTGCCGTCCGAACTCTGGGAAAAGCAGTGGCCGCTGCTTGCCTCAGGTTAGACGCAGGTTAGACGCAGGCCAGACTCAGCTCAGACGCACAGGTCACACAGTGACGCGCGCGCACACCGGGCAGGCCCGATCCTTTGCGAGCTTGATCGTCCGCCATTGCATGGTGAGGGCGTCGAGGATCATCAGGCGCCCCGCGAGTGTCTCGCCGACGCCTGCGACCAGCTTCAGCGCCTCCGCGGCTTGCACGGCACCGATGATGCCGGTGAGCGGGGCAAATACCCCCATCACGGCGCAGCGCATTTCCTCGAGCTCGGCGTTCTCGGGGAACAGGCAGTGATAGCAGGGGCTGAGTTCGTCCCGTAGGTCGAAGACGCCCACCTGGCCGTCGAAGCGCAGGGCCGCGCCCGACACGAGGGGCTTGCGGTGTCGCACGCAAGCGCGATTCACCGAGTGGCGGGTCGCGAAGTTGTCGGAGCAATCGAGGACGACGCTGCTCGACTCGACCAGAGGATCGAGGGTGTCGTCCTGCAGGCGCCGCTGAACCGGCACGACCTTCACCTCGGGGTTGATTCTCGCCAGCGCGGCGCGGCCCGATTCGGTCTTGGGTTTCCCCACCGAGTCGGTGGCGTGCAGGACCTGGCGCTGCAAGTTGGTGAGATCGACGTCGTCGCCGTCGGCGAGCGTGATGGTGCCTACGCCCGCCGCGGCGAGATAGAGCGCCGCGGGGGATCCCAGTCCCCCGGCGCCGATCACCAGAGCGGACGCCGACAGCAGCCTTTCCTGCCCTTCGACCCCGATCTCGGGTAGCAGGATATGCCGCGAATAGCGAAGCAGTTGCTCGTCGGTCATTCGGTGTGAATCAATGTGCCGCGGGATGAACCGCGCTCTGCGTCGGTTTCCTCGTCGAGAAAAGCGCCGCGGAGATGAAGCGGCGCGCTTCTCGCCCCGCCCTTATCAGTTCTTCGCGGGGACGGGCGCGGGCTGCGCGCTTTGCGCGGTGGCGAGCGGCATGCCTTTCAGGAACTTGAGCGCCTGCTGGAACTGGAAGTCCTTGTCCGAGGCGAACTCCAGGGGCGCCGGCGGCTTCTCGTCGGCCTCCGTCGCCGGTTTGGCATTGGTCCGCTGCGCCTTTTCCGCCTGGGCATCCGGATCCTGGTCGTTGAGAAGATGTTTTTCCAAATCTGCTTCCCGCAGCCTTCCGACGGTGGGCGACGTAGGATCCTCGACGATGATGTCGGGCGTGATTCCCTTTGCCTGGATCGAGCGGCCGCTGGGCGTGTAGTAGCGCGCCGTGGTGAGCTTGATGGCCGTGTTGTTGCCGAGCGGAAGTATGGTCTGCACCGAGCCCTTGCCGAAGGTCGGCGTGCCGATCAGCGTCGCCCGCTTGTGGTCCTGCAACGCGCCCGCCACGATTTCGGAGGCGGACGCCGAGCCGCCGTTGACCAGCACCACCATGGGTACGGTCTTGATTGCCGCGGGCAGGTTCTTCAGGTAGTCGTCGCGGTTTCCCCGCAGGTAGTCCTCTGGAGCGGCGATGAACTTGCGCTTGGCGTCCTCGGTGCGGCCGTCGGTCGAAACCACCGCGGCGCGCGGCAGCAGGAAAGCGGAGGAAATTCCCACCGCCCCGTTGAGAAGGCCGCCGGGGTCGTTGCGCAGATCCAGGATCAGACCCTTCAGCGGGCCGCTCTTGTAGAGTCCCTCCAGATGCTTGACGAGATTTTCGCCCGTGTGCTCCTGGAATTGCGCGACGCGAACCCATCCGTAGCCGGGCTCGATCAGCTTGGATTTCACGCTCTGCACGCGAATGACGTCGCGCGTCAGCGTGACCTCGAAGGGTTTCGCGTCGCCCTTGCGCATGATGGTCAGCCGGATGGTCGTTCTCGGCTTGCCGCGCATGCGCTTGACTGCATCGTTCAGGCTCATTCCCTTGACCGAGGCGTCATCGATCTTGATGATGAAGTCGCCGGGCTTGAGGCCCGCGCGAAACGCCGGCGTGTCCTCGATGGGTGAGACCACCTTCACAAAGCCTTCCTCCATCCCGACTTCTATGCCGAGGCCGCCGAACTCGCCCTGTGTGCCGACCTGGAGCTCCTTGAAGGCTTCCTGGTCGAGGTAGGCCGAATGGGGGTCCAGCCCGGTCAGCATTCCGCTGATCGCCTCGGTGATGAGCTTCTTGTCTTCGACCGGCTCGACGTAATTCGACTTGATCGCGCCGAACACTTCGGCGAATGCGCGCAGCTCGTCGACGGGAAGCGGAAAGCGGGCGGCCTCGCGCTGCGCCACCGCGGAGAAATTGAGGCTGAGCAGGACTCCCGCCAGCACTCCGACCAGCACCAGGCTGGCTTGCTTGAATCGCGTCATCATGATGTTGGCCCTAGGCTATGCACCGGGTCATTTCAAGGACACCCAGCGCATGGGATCGAACGCTTTCCCTTCGTGCCGAATTTCAAAGTATAAACCCGATTCCATGTTGCCGCCGCTCGCACCGACGGTTGCGACTGCATCCCCGGTGCTTACCGTATCGCCCACCTGCCTGAGCACCGATTCGTTGTTGCCGTAGATGGTGAGATAGCTCTTGCCGTGATCGATGATCAGCAGGTTTCCGAAGCCGCGAAGCCAGTCGGCGAACACTACGCGTCCCGGCGCGACCGCCCGGACCTCCTGCCCGGCCGGCGAACGGATGAACAGGCCTTTCCACGAGGGACCACCACCCGAGCGTTGGGCACCGAAGCGGTTCGCGAGTTCACCCTTGATGGGAAGCCGCAGCCCGGGCTTGAGTCCGGCAAGGGATTTGTCCGCGCCCCCTGGCTCGGGAACCTTGTCGTTCCGGAGGCCCCGCGACGCCGACGCGAGCAGTTTGCGGAGCTCCTCGACCAGGCGCGACAAGCGCGACTCGTCGCGCTCAAGGTGCTTCACCTGGCGGCGCTGCTCGCGCAGCTGGTTCGAGACCCGGGCGAGCACCTTGCGGTGCTCGGCCTGCTGGCTAAGGAGCGCGGCGCGCTCGCCGCGACGCGCCGACTCGATCGCGGCGATTTCGGTGTTTCTTCCCCGCGTTCCCTCCTCGAGCTCCTTCAGGCGCGCCAGGCTGGAGCGCAGCTCTCCGATGAATTCGGTCTGGGCGCGGGAGACGTAGCTGTAGTAGTGCAGCTCGCGCGCGATGCGGCCGGGCTCCTCGCCCGAGAACAGCAGCTTCACGCCGCTTTGCTCCCCGTTGATGTAGCGCAGCGTGAGCAGCCTTCCCAGGGTCTCCCGGCGCGAGGCGATTTCCGATTCGAGCGCCTGGCTTCGCCTGGATAGGGACCTGAGTTCCTCATCCGCCGCCGCGCGCCTGCTCGCGAGGACGCGCAGAGCCCGGCTGGCCTCCGAGATCGCGCGCTCGGAGTCGCGCAGCTGGTCGCGGACCTCGGTCCGGCTTTCTTCGGACTCGGAGATTTTCGTGCGCAGCCCCTCGATCCGCGATCGCAGTGCCTCGAGCTTCTCCGTCTCGCCCTGCGCAAGCACCAGCGCCGGGACAAGGACGAGCCCCAGCCCGATCCGGCGCGCGGGCGTCACTTTTCAGCCTTGCCCTGATCGGCGACGGCGCGGGCGCGCGCTTCGGCCTCGGCCGGGTCTCCGAGATAGTAGTGCCGTGTCGGGCGCAACGCGGAATCCAGCTCGTAGACGAGAGGGAGCCCAGTGGGGATGTTCAGATCCACGATGGCGCTGTCGCTCACCGCATCCAGGTATTTGACCAGGGCGCGAAGGCTGTTGCCGTGGGCGACGATGAGAACCCTCTGGCCCGCACGCACGGCCGGGGCGATGGTCCCGCTCCAGTACGGCAGGAATCGCGCGACGGTGTCTTGCAGGCACTCCGTGAGCGGCAGGGCGGATTCGGCGATCCCGGCGTAGCGCGGATCGCCCCTCGAATCGCGGGGGTCGCCGCGGTCGAGAGCGGGAGGAGGCACGTCGTAGCTCCGCCTCCAGATGAGCACCTGTTTCTCGCCGAATTTCGCCGCCGTTTCAGCCTTGTTAAGGCCCTGCAGCGCACCGTAGTGGCGCTCGTTCAGGCGCCAGGAGTGGTGCACCGGGATCCACATCAGGTCCATCGACTCGAGGGCGAGCCACAGTGTCTTTATCGCGCGCTTCAGCACCGAGGTGTAGGCCGAATCGAAGGCGAAGCCGGCTTGTTTCAAGGCTTCGCCCGCGCGTTTCGCCTCCCCGACGCCCCGTTGCGTGAGGTCGACATCGGTCCAGCCGGTGAAACGGTTCTCCCTGTTCCACACCGACTCGCCGTGACGCAGCAGAACGATTCTATGCATGGGCACTCTCGACGCGCCTATTATCACATCACGCCGCAGGAAAGCATTTTATAATGAGCGACCATGGAAATTCGAGAGCAGCGGACACCGCGTCAGCAGCGGGACATCTTCGCGCTGATAGGCCGGCGGGAACAAATAGAGCAGATGGCACACGCCATGCGGGCGATCGCCCATCCCCTGCGCTTGAAAATCCTTTGCGTCCTCGGCGAGCAGGAATCGAGCGTGCACGACATCGTCGAGGCGGTGGGGACATCGCAGAGCAACGTGTCGCAGCACCTGGCGATTCTCCGCGAGAAAGGAATTCTCGGCGCCAGGAGAAAAGCGAACCGCGTGTACTATTCCGTAAGGGATCAGCGCACGCTGCAACTCCTCTCCACCATGCGCGAAGTCCTCTGCGGCGTTCCGGGTTCGTGACATGGGCGACGTCAACCTGGTGAAATTCCTCACCGAGCACATCTTTCTCGTCGCGCTTGCCGCCGTGAGCGGTTCCATGCTGGTCTGGCCTGCCATACGTCGCAGCACGGCGGGACCTTCGATCTCCACGCTGCAGGCGACGCTGCTGATCAACCAGCAGAACGCCTTGGTCCTGGATGTGCGTGATGCGGACGAGTACGCGGGGGGGCATGTGCTCAACTCGCGGCACCTCGCAATCGGAGAGCTCGAAGCGCGTTCCTCCGAGCTGGAAAAATACAAGGCCAAGCCGGTGATCGTGGTTTGCGAACGCGGCAACCGCTCCGACAAGGCGGTTTCGTCCCTGCGCAAGCAGGGCTTCGGCCAGGTGTTCGCGTTGAGCGGCGGAATCGGGGCCTGGAAGCAGGCGGGTCTTCCTCTCGAGAAATGAGTCTGGAGAAATGAGTGGCGAGAGTCCGGATGTATTCGACCGCATTTTGCTCATTCTGTCTGCGAGCGGAAAAGCTCCTGAGCTCCAAAGGGGTCACCGAGATCGAGAAGATTCGCGTGGATCTTGACCCGCGCCTGCGCCAGGAGATGGTGACCCAGACGGGCCGCCGTACCGTGCCGCAGATCTACATCGGTGGTACGCACGTCGGCGGGTTCGAGGACCTCGCCGCTCTCGATCATGCCGGTCGGCTCGAGCCGCTGCTCCGGACCTAGCCTCCGCCTACTTTCCCCATTTCGAAGGGTCCCCGATGAGCGATGTGCAGCAGCCGAGTTTCGGCATCGAGAAAATCTACGTCAAGGACGTGTCCCTGGAGGTTCCGGGAGGCCCGCAGGCGTTCATGCAGCAGGAGCAGCCCCAGCTCGAAGTGCAGATCACGCAGCAGTCGCAGCGCGTAAACGAGGTCCTGCACGAGGTGACACTGGTCATCACCGTGACCGCGAAATCCGGCGACAAGGTGCTGTTTCTGGTGGAGGCCTCGCAGGCGGGCGTCTTCCAGATCCGCAACGTCTCTGAATCGGAGCTTGGGCCGGTGCTCGGGATCGCGTGCCCGAACGTGCTGTTCCCCTATGCGCGCGAGACCGTTTCGGATCTGATCACCCGCGCCGGTTTTCCGCCGGTGCTGCTCGCTCCGGTGAATTTCGAGGCGGTCTATCAGCAGCGCGCTGATGCTTCGGCGAGGCCGGATGGACCGAGGATCGAGGTGGCGCACTGATGCGAGGCGCCGCCGCCCTGATCCTGATAGGCATCGCATCGTCCGCCGCTGCGGGGGAATTCCGCTCCGTCGCTGAAAATGGAACGCTGATGTACGACGCACCGTCCGTGCGGGCGAAAAAACTTTTCGTCGCGAGCCGCTACTACCCAGTCGAAGTCGTGATCAACATCGACGCCTGGGTGAAGGTGCGCGATCAGGCCGGCGATCTCACCTGGGTGGAGAAGAAAGCGCTCTCCGACAAGCGCACGGTCGTCGTCACCGCGGCCTTCGCCGACGTCAGGCAGTCACCGAGCGACCAGGCGGCGGTGGTATTCCAGGCCCAACAGGGTATCGCGCTGGATGTGACGGACGCTCAGGCCGGCGGCGGCTGGCTCAAAGTGCGCCACGCCGACGGGCAGGCCGGGTACCTCAAGATCGGTCAGATCTGGGGTCTCTGAGCTGAAGATCGCCATTCTCGGAGCCGGGGCTTGGGGCAGCGCACTGGCCGTCGCGCTCGCCGAAAAGCATCGCGTCACCCTGTGGGCGCGCGACCGGGCGCTGGCGTCTGCGATAGCGTCGGAGCGGCGCTACGCCCGGTATCTCCCCGAAGTCGCGGTTCCCGATCGAGTGACCGTTACCGCGGAGCTGGAGGGCGCCCTTGCCCAAGGGGACCTCGTGCTCGTCGCGACGCCGACCGCGGGGTTGCGGGAGGTGCTGGAGAAGATACGCGCGGCGAAGTTTGCCGGACCGGTCGTGTGGGCATGCAAGGGTTTCGAGCAGGCGAGCGGGAAGCTCCCTCATCAGGTCGCGGCCGAGGTGCTGGGCGCGCGCGCCCCCTGCGGCGCCCTCTCGGGGCCGAGTTTCGCGCTCGAGGTGGCCCGGGGGCTTCCCACCGCGCTTACTCTTGCGGCAGCCGATGCGGAGTTCGCGAAGCGCCTCGCGCGCGAACTGCATCAGCCGACTCTCAGGGTGTACTACAGCACCGACGTCGTCGGCGTCGAGATCAGCGGCGCGGTGAAAAACGTCATGGCGATCGCCGCCGGGATCAGCGACGGCCTCGGCATGGGCCTGAACGCGCGCGCCGCGCTCATCACCCGGGGCCTGGCCGAACTCGCCCGTCTCGGAACAGCGCTCGGCGGGCGGGCCGAGACGTTCATGGGCCTCGCGGGGGCCGGGGACCTTATCCTGACCTGTACCGGAGAGCTGTCGCGCAACCGGCGCGTCGGCCTGCTCCTCGCGAAAGGCGAGCCGCTGGCAGCGACTCTCGAGCAGCTCGGCCATGTCGCCGAGGGGGTATTCTCGGCGCGCGCGATCGAGTCGCTTGCGGCGGAAAAAAGCGTCGACATGCCGATTACCCGCGCCGTGTGCGGGGTGTTGTTCCGCGGCGCCTCGCCTCGCGAAGCCGCGAAGGCATTGCTCGCGCGCGATCCGCGAGAAGAGAACTAGCGCAGCACCGAACGCGCGATGACCAGATTCTCGACCCTCGCGGCGCCCGCGCGCTTGAGCACCCTCGCGAGCTCGTTCAGGCTCGCGCCGGTCGTCATGACGTCGTCGACGACGGCAATGCTTTTCCCGGAGAGGTCGAGATCGCAGGCGAAAGCCCCGCGGACATTCCTCGCCCGCTCTTCGTAGGGCAGCTCGGTCTGCGCAGTCGTGTCCTTCACGCGCCGCGCGGCGCGCGGCGCGAGGCGGAGCCGGGAGCGCTTCGCGAGGACCCGAGCCATTTCGACGGCCTGGTTGAATCCCCGCTGCGCGAGCCGTTTCGGATGCAGCGGCATCGGCACGACTAGGTCGATGGCGGGAAGCGGCCGCAACGCAAGCTTGCTTCCAAAAAAAGGGGCCAGTACGAGCCAAGCGCGGTACTTGAGCGCCTGCACCAGGCGGTCGCTGGGGAATTCGTAGAGCCACAAGGCCTGCGTCGCGTCGAAATACGGCGGACTGGCGAGGCAGTTTCCGCACACCGAGCCACGCGGGGAGGGAAGCGCGCACTGGGGGCAATGCTCGGGCAACGCGGGCAGGCTTGCGGCACAGTCGGCGCACAACAGCTCTGGCCCGCTCCTCGCACCGCAAAGCGGACAATCCTGTCCAAGCCAACTCAATCCGGCTGCAGCGCAGCGCGCGAGCAAACGCTCACGATTTGACATGGTCGAATCTTGTCGCGATGATTCGCGGACCTCGTCCGGAAACCTTCAGGGGCGCCGGCGCAATGCAGATCAGGACACCTGTCACCCATAACGAACCCCTTAACGAACCAGCGGGTGCCGCGGTTTACCGCGAGCCCGCGCAGTCGGTGTCGCGCGACGCCTGGACCCGCGCTGGGATCGAGGCGCTGTTCGACCTTCCCTTCAACGACCTCCTCCACCGCGCCCAGGGCGTGCATCGCCAGCACCACGACGCCAACGCGGTGCAGCTATCGACCCTGCTCTCGATCAAGACCGGAGGATGCCCCGAGGACTGCGCTTATTGCCCGCAGTCGGCGCGCTACCGAACCGGAGTCGAAAACGAACCCCTGGTTCCGCTCCAGGACGTCGTCGCGGCTGCGAAGGCCGCCAGGGAGAACGGTGCAACGCGATTCTGCATGGGAGCGGCGTGGCGGGGTCCCAAGCAGAAGGACCTGGAGCAGGTGGCCGAGAGAGTGAGCGCGGTCAAAGCCCTGGGTCTCGAAACCTGCGCGACGCTCGGTCTCCTGCGCGAAGGCCAGGCGGAGCTGCTCAAGGCGGCGGGTCTCGACTACTACAACCACAATCTCGATACCGCGCCCGAGTTCTACGGCGACATCATCACCACGCGCGAATACGGCGATCGCCTCGACACCCTGGAGCGCGTGCGTCGCGCCGGCATCAAGGTCTGCTGCGGGGGTATCGTCGGCATGGGTGAATCCCGCGCGCAGCGCGCCGGCCTGATCGCACAGCTCGCCCGCCTGGATCCCCAGCCCGAATCGGTGCCGATCAACGATCTCGTGCAGGTGGAAGGCACGCCCCTCCACGGGCTGCCGAAGCTGGATTGGAGCGAGTTCGTCCGCACCATCGCCTGCGCGCGCATTGCCATGCCCGCGAGCTTCGTGCGCCTCTCCGCGGGGCGCGCCGAGATGCCCGAAGCGGTACAGGCGCTGTGCTTTCTCGCCGGTGCGAATTCGATTTTCTACGGCGACAAGCTTCTCACCACCGGTAATCCCGAGGCGGCGCGCGATCGCGCGCTGCTCGACAAGCTCGGGATCCGGCCTCTCTGAGCATGGATGCTTTTCGCGTGGACGCGCTCCAGGCGCGCCGCGCGTTCGAACGCGCGGCGCGACAAAGCGCCGACGCGGCGGCGCCGCAGCGCGAAGTCGAGCGGCGAATGCTCGAGCGCCTCGAATACGTGCGCCTGCTTCCCCGGCGGGTGCTCGACGCCGGATGCGGCACCGGGCGTGGTCTCGGCCTGCTGCGCAACCGGTATCCGAAAGCGGACCTGCTCGGCGTCGATTTCGCCCCCACCGCGGTTCGCGCTGCGTCGCGCGCGGAGTCTCTAGCAGGGCGGGTGCGCCGTTTTCTCCGCGGAACGCTGAGCGCCTGCCTGTGCGCGGACTTCGCGCGGCTGCCTCTGCCCGCCGGCGCCATCGACATGGTGTGGTCGAATCTGGCGCTGGCGTGGGCGGAGGATCCCCTCGCCGCGCTGCGCGAGTTCCTGCGCGTTCTCACGCCCGGCGGTCTGCTGATGTTCTCGAGCTACGGTCCCGACACGCTGAAAGAGCTGAAGACGGCCTTCTCTGCAGCTTCGCCAGCACGCCGCGTGCATTCCTTTGTCGACATGCACGACCTGGGCGACATGCTCGTCGCTTGCGGCTTCGCCGCCCCGGTCATGGAGGTGGAGAGGATCACGCTCACTTACGCCAGCGTCGAAGATCTCGCCCGCGACCTGAAAGCCTCCGGCCAGACTTGCGCCGCTCTTGATCGCTTCCGCCCGTTGACCGGGCGAGACACCTGGCGCAGGATGCTCGCCGCGTACGAGAGCGAGCGCAGGGACGGACGATTGCCTGCGACGCTCGAAATCGTCTACGGCCACGCCTGGAAGGGCGAGCCGCGCGCCGTGGACGATGGCAGGCAGATCGTGAAATGGGCGACGAAAATTCCCGGCTGAGGGACGAGTTCTCCCGGAGACTCGGCTTGCCCGACATGGGATAGTGTGCTAATTTATCGCGGTTTTTTGGGAATCTCCCGCATCCTTCCAGGCAACCATTTCGCCAGAGCGAGTGCCAAGCTGCGGCGCAGCTTATCCTATTGCCAGCAAAGAAAATCACGAGGGACAAGATGAAAAAAGGGATCGCGGCAGCCTCGCTCCTTGCGCTTTCGGGAGCGGCGCACGCCGCCTATCAGTGGAACCTGCAGACGCCGGTAACGCGCGTTGCCGCGGAGATCGACGACCTCCACGTCAAGATGATGTGGATCATCATGGTCATCTTCGTAGTCGTGTTCGGCGTGATGTTCTACTCGATCTACGCGCACCGGAAGTCCATCGGCCACAAGGCCGAGCACTTCCACGAGAATACGACGGTCGAGATCTTCTGGACGGTCATCCCCTTCCT
The DNA here is from genome assembly GCA_041499655.1 of Gammaproteobacteria bacterium. Lineage (GTDB taxonomy): Bacteria > Pseudomonadota > Gammaproteobacteria > Burkholderiales > SG8-39 > VBDM01. Next base: position 1,497 of record JBGQKQ010000064.1, on the reverse strand, counting down.
CGTCCTGATCTTCATGGCGTGGCCGGCCACCAAGACGATCCTCAATCTCAAGGACACCACCAGCCCTGACATCACCATCAAGGCCACGGGTTATCAATGGAAATGGGGTTATGACTACCTGAAGGGCGAGGGCGAGGGAATCAGCTTCCTCTCCGCCCTGTCGACGCCGCAGGACCAGATCACGGGCAAAGAGAAGAAGGGCGAGCACTATCTGCTCGAAGTCGACAACCCGCTGGTGGTGCCGGTCGACAAGAAGATCCGCATCCTCACGACGGCGAACGACGTCATTCACTCCTGGATGGTTCCTGCCTTCGGCGTGAAACAGGACGCGATTCCCGGGTTTGTCCGCGACACATGGTTCAGGGCGGAGAAAGAGGGCACGTACCGGGGGCAGTGCGCGGAGCTTTGCGGAAAGGACCACGGCTTCATGCCGATCGTGGTCGAGGTCGTGTCGGCGGAAAAATACGCGGCCTGGGTGGCGGAGCAGAAGAAGAAGTCGGCGGCGGCGGCGGACGACCCGAACAAGAAATGGAATCTCCCCGAGCTGAAAGCGCGCGGTGAGAAGGTCTACGCGGCGAACTGCGTCGCCTGCCACCAGGCCAGCGGCCAGGGCGTGAAGGGGGCGTTCCCCGCGCTCGACGGCTCACCGCTCATCAAGGAGCCCAAGGGCCGCCACATCGAGATCGTGCTGAACGGCAGGCCCAAGACGGCGATGGTCGCTTTCGGCAAGCAGCTCTCCGACACGGACGTCGCCGCGGTGATCACTTACGAGCGCAACAGCTGGAGCAACAAGACGGGCGAAGTGATCCAGCCGAGCGATATCAAAGCCGCGCGGAAATGAAGTACCCGCGAACCGGCGAACGGACCCAGGAGACCTTATGAGCGCAGTCATCGATCACGGCCACGCACACGATCACGAGCACCATCCCTCGGGGATCATGCGCTGGATCACGACTACCAACCACAAGGATATCGGCACCCTTTATCTGTGGTTCAGCTTCACCATGTTCCTGGTCGGCGGCATGCTCGCGCTCGGCATTCGCGCAGAGCTGTTTCAGCCGGGCCTGCAGTTCTGGCACCCTGAATTCTTCAACCAGCTGACCTCCATGCACGGCCTCATCATGGTGTTCGGCGCGATCATGCCGGCGTTCGTCGGCTTCGCGAACTGGCAGGTGCCGATGATGATCGGCGCGCCCGACATGGCGTTCGCCCGCATGAACAACTGGAGCTTCTGGCTGCTGCCGGTGGCGGCGACCCTGCTGGTCGGCTCGTTCTTCGTGCCGGGGGGCGCGGTCGCCGCGGGCTGGACGATCTACGCGCCGCTCTCGACGCAGATGGGACCCGGGATGGACCTGGGGATTTTCGCCCTGCACATCATGGGCGCGTCCTCGATCATGGGCTCGATCAACATCATCACCACCATCCTCAACATGCGCGCGCCCGGGATGACGTTGATGAAGATGCCGCTCTTCGTCTGGACCTGGCTGATCACGGCCT
>JBGQKQ010000063.1:0-15305 GCA_041499655.1 Gammaproteobacteria bacterium | reverse complement strand
GAGCAGCGGGCTGACGGTCACGACCGGAGCGGCCGGGACGTTGGTGACGGTGTTCGAGGCGGCGAGGTTGAAGTCGAGATCGAACAGCGCCGGAATGCCCGGCGCGATGGGAAGCGGCTTCGCGTTGTCGAGCTGCACCGTCATCGACATCGTTGTCACCGGATTGCCCTGGCCGTCCTGGATGTTCCCGGCCGACACTTTCAGCGGGTTACCGCTGCCGTCGTCGACTTCGATGTCGGCATTGGTGTAGTCGAGCTGTATCGTTGCGCTGACGTAGTTGCCGGCAGGAATGGTGGCGCCGGTCACGAACTCGGTCAGGTCGACGAGCTGGGCGAAATCGATGCGCGTTTTCTGGGGCAGCGTCTGCACCACCGTGCCGTTGGCCTTGGTCAGGGTGAGCGAGGTGACGTCGACGGTGTAGCTGAGAAAATCGCCCGCAGCGTCGGTCATGCCGATATTCACGGTGCCCATGTCGCCGTTCGACGACATCCCGCCGCCGCCGCAGGACGCGAGGCCGAGGGCCAGGGTGAGTATGAGGAAAAACGCTTTGAGAATCTGAAGAAATCCCCGACCTGCGAAACCCGTTTTCGAATTCATCGTCGTGTCTCCGTAGAGAAAAGTGAATTCATCCCGCCGAAACAATTGGAAACGGTTTTTCTTCTCGGCGAACTTCGAGGGACAGAACGTCGCGGCACCACCGGCGGTTGACGCCGGGGAGGAAGAATAGTTCCCGCCCCGGCGGCGTAAGGGTTTCGTCAGACGCGGAACGACACGAGCGTTTCCGGCGCGAACAGCTCCTCGACCTTCAGCCTGCGCTTCGACAGCCCCTGCTCGTGGTGATAGCGCAGAAAGGTTTCGAGCACGTGACGGTTGGGCTCGACGCCGTAGGGCCACCAGTCCTCGCCGAGCAGCGCCCGTGCTTCCTCGACGTGCGCGGACTGCCACGGCAGCATCGTGGCGAGCGCCATGCTCGTGCCGAGATGCTCGTAGGTCTTGCGCTGCGCCTGCGCGAATGCCTTGTGCAGCGACTGCGCGATCCAGCGATTGGCGCGGTACAGCTCGCGCCGGATCACCACCGTGTGCATGATCGGAAAGATACGGGTCTTGCGGTAGTAGGCCTTCTCGACCTCGACGAAATTCTCGAACAGACGCTTCACCGCTTGGGGCCGGGTCGCAAAGGTCGAAGGCGCGCGCGCCGTGTGCATCGCGTCGAGATCGCCGTCGGCGATCATGCGCGCGAGGGTCTGCTGCGGCCCGATGGGTTTCACCCTGAATTTCGGAGGCAGGTCGAGCGCGAGCTTCTCGTCGCGCCCGGGCTCCTCTTCGCCGCCTGTGCGGTACTCGCAGGCCGCCGGATCGACGCCGTACTCGTCCTGCAGGATTCCGCGGATCCACACCGGTGCGGTCATCTGATATTCCGGGACACCGATCGTCCTCCCGGCGAGATCCTTCGGCTCGCGGATGCCGCTCTTTGCCGAGACAAAAATGCAGGAGTGCCGGAAGAAGCGCGACGGAAACACGGGTATGGCGATGAACGGCGGATCATCGCGCATGAGCGAAACGCAATACGAGGACATCGACATCTCCGCGATATCGAACTCGCGGTTGCGCAGCATCCGGAAGAAGGTCTCCTCCACGAACAGGCTGTTGTAGATGAGATCGATGCCTTCGGCGCGCACGCTTCCGTCCGCGAGCGCGCGGGTGCGGTCGTAGTCCCAACAAGCGAGCGAGAGCTGGAGCCTGGACATCAAGTCTCCCGGCCGGAGAGCGGCTTGCTACACCGACACCGGGTCGGTATCGGGCGCCGGGAAGAGGCCGTGCTTCGCGCCGTCCTTGTAGTGCTGGCCGACGGGCAGCTCGATCGCGCAACTGCGCACGCGCTGGGAACTGGGATCCAGGCCCGGCACGGGCTTACCCTCACGCGCTGCCTTGGCCGCGCGCAGAAGGCGTGCTCGCGTGGCGACGATGCCCTTGTCGGTGAGGCAGAGGTGCTCGCGGGTGCGGTCCTGGATCGAACCCATCGATTCCTGGAGCGAGGCGTCCTGCATGGCGATGCCCTCGACCCCGCTGTAGGAACGGCCGCCCTTCTGCCGCGCGCGGTCGATCAGGTAGTCGTTGCCGCGGTTCGCAAGCGGAACGAAAGTCCCCGGCACGTATTTCACGTGGATGCCGGCGCCCTCCTCCATCGCCTTGCGCTCGGCCGCAGACAGCGCGCGGCCGGGGTGATAGTTGATGCTCCAGGCCCAGCAGCGCCGGTCGTCGATCGGCACCCACATGTGCGCGCCGAGCGGGTGGCCCGCGCGCGGCGGAATGATGGTGTGCCAAGGCATGATCCAGGGCGTGATTCGCCAGTAGTACTTCCCGTGCTCGGCTTTGCGCCGCGCGCCGATGAGGAGGCCGCCCTCGAAATCCACGACCTCGAAAACCGGCATGCGGTCCTCTAGATTGTAGCGGTTGGCCTTGCTCCCCTTGAACAGGGGATCGGTCTCGAGCTCGCCCGAGTGCAGGAACGACACGTGGCTGGAATCGATTCCGCCCTCGATCGCCTGGAGGTAGTTCGATTCCTGCAGCCGCTTGGAGATGAAGCGGCGGTCGGCGGACACCAGGGTCCACTCCAGCGCCGGCGGCGCGGGCTTGAGCTCCGGCCGCCCCATGTAGATCCAGATCACGTCGCCGTGCTCGATCGCCGGATACGACCTCAGCTTGATTCCCTGCTTCATGCCCGATTCGTCGGGCTCCGAGGGAAGATCGACGCACTGGCCCGTCACGTCGTACTTCCAGCCGTGATACGGGCAGCGCAGGCCGCATTCCTCGTTCCGGCCGAACCACAGCGATACGTTGCGGTGCGCGCAGAACTCGTCGATCACGCCGATCTGCCCTTTGCTGTCGCGGAAGGCGACGAGCTTCTCGCCCATGATCTCCACCCGCACCGGCGGCCCGTCGCGCTCGGCGATCTCCCAGCCGTGCAACGCGGGGATCCAGTAGCGGCGAAAGAGGTCGCCCATCAAGGTGCCGCGGTCGGTGCGGGTGAGTTGCTCGTTCTGCTCCTGGGTCAGCATGATTCGTCCTCAGTCGACTTTCGCCCCGGACGCGCGCACGACCGGTGCCCAGCGCTTGAGCTCCGCAGCCACGAACGCGGTGAACTGCTGCGGGTCGAGGTCGCCGGGCTCGATGCCTTCGGGCTTGAGCCGGTCGCGGACATCGGGAAGCTGCAGCGTGCGGCGCACTTCGGCGTTCAGCCGGTTCACGATGTCGGCGGGCATTCCCGCCGGTCCGGAGAGAGAAAACCAGATCGAGGCCGTCAGCTCCGGATAGCCGAGCTCGGCGAAGGTCGGGACATCGGGAAATTCAGGAACGCGTTTCGCCGAGCTCACAGCAAGGGCACGCGCCCTGCCGGCTTTGATCTGGGTCGCGGCGGTGGTGAGCGTGGTGGACGTAACCGGCACGTGGCCCGCTATCAGGTCGGCGACCGCGAGGCTCGCGCCTTTGTAGGGCACGTGGGTCATCCGGATGCCGGTGACCTGCTTCAGCTGTTCCGCGATCAGGTGCCCCTGTGTTCCGTTGCCCGGAGAGCCGTAGGCAAGCTTGCCGGCCTGGTCCTTTGCGTAGGCGATGAACTGCTTCAGGTCCTGCACCGGCAGGGAAGGATTGATGACCAGCACGCCCGGCGGACCGCCAAAGAGCGCGATGTGGGTAAAGTCGCGCAGGGGATCGAAGGGAAAGCTCTTCGACATCGCGGGCGCGATGCAGTGCGAAGCGACGCCCGACACCACCAGCGTGTAGCCGTCGGGCGCCGCCTTGGCGACGAGTTCCGAGCCGATCACGCCTCCGGCCCCGCCCCGGTTCTCGATGATGAAGTTCTCCTTGAGGCTCTCGGTGAGTTTCTGCGCCACCAGCCGCCCCAGCGCATCGGCCGTGCCCCCCGGAGCGAACGGCACGACGATGCGCACCGGCTTCGAGGGCCAGGCCTGGGGCCACGCGGCTCCGCACGACAACGCCGCCGCCGCAAGCACCACCGCTCTGATGATGAAACGCATGGCGGCTATTTTACCGGACGCGGCCGGATAGACTATGCTTGGCTTGCGCTTACCGCATAGCAGAACGGAGCTCCCATGGAAATGACCGGCGAACAACTCATCCCCGTGCCCCAGGCGGAAGTCTGGCGCGGGCTGAACGACCCGGAGGTGCTCAAGGCCTGCATCGCGGGCTGCGAGTCGATCGAGAAAGTGTCCGACAACGAGTACAAGGTCATCATCGTCGCCGCGGTCGGGCCGGTCAAGGCGAAGTTCAGCGGGAAGCTCCTCCTCTCCGATCTCAATCCGCCGAATTCGTATTCGCTCTCTTTCGAGGGATCGGGCGGCGCGGCGGGATTCGGCAAGGGCGGCGCGCAGGTTTCGCTCAAATCCGAAGGCGCGGGCACGCGCCTGAGCTATTCAGCGAAGGCGAGCGTCGGCGGCAAGCTCGCCCAGGTGGGATCGCGGCTGATCGACGGGGTCGCGCGGAAGATGGCCGACGATTTTTTCGTGGCGTTCAACGAAAAGCTGGCGGGAGTGTCCGGGAAACCCGAAGAGGTCACCGTGCCGGTCGGCAGGAAGAAGAAAATCCATCCCGCCTGGTGGGTCGCCGGCGCCGTGCTGGTCGCGCTCCTCGTCTATCTCGCCCTTCAGCCCGCACACTAGGTAGCAAGCACCGCGGCCGGGGTAAAGAACCGCGGCTCGGCTTTCGAGCGGTTTCTTTTCAGGCGCTCGTCGACACGCTCGACGATCTCGTGCAACGCGTCGCACTGCAACCCCCGCTGACGGGCGATGCGCCGAACCAGACTGTCGACCCGCTCGATGTGCTCGGCGCCGCCGAAGAGAGCGCGCGCCGCGGAGGAAGGCTTGCCGAGGGTCTCGGCGGCCTTGGCGTACTTTTCGAAGGGAACCAGGTCAGCGGATTCGGCGCCGAGGCCGGTGCAAAGCCTCGCGACCCAATCGTAGATCTCCCGGGACTCCTCGACGTTCCCGTGCACCGCCTCCCGGATGGGGATCATGTCGTCCTGGCGGATGCAGCGGTAGTTGCCGGCGATCAGCATCGGCCACTTGGCGAGCGGTACGAAGACGGAATCGTGCACCTTGAGCTTCACCGGGATCTCGATCGCTTCTTCCCCCGAGAGCAGGCGCGCCGCCTCGATACCGGCCTCGAGGTGGCGCAGCAGGGCGGTCGGAGCCTCGGCTTCGAAGCGCGCCGCCTTGAAATTGGTGGGCAGGCCGACCTGCAGGACGTTTTTCGGGCAATCCGCGGGGCGAAACGCCTGCGGATCGGGACTGGCGAGCGTCACGAGGGCGGGGTCGAAGCCTTCCCACACGGCGGGGTCCGCGTAGCAGGCCTCGAGGGACCTCGTCGAGATTCCCGGAATGCGCATGAGGTAGGGCAAGGGCGGCATGTTCATGATGGCGAGGCAGGGCTTGCGCGCCCGGGCGATGCGGCGCATCAGTTCCCGGACGCCTCGCGAGCCGTACTGCGCCTCCTGCATGCCGAGCACCACCAGGTCGAACTCACCGGGGTCAGCCTCCTCCGGTGTGCCCGCGGAAAGGGCGCCCGGAAGCTGCCGCGACGCGATCTCGAGCAGCGACTCCCGGCCGCGGATCGGGAAGCGAACACGGGTTCCCTCGCGATTGATCAGGTCGGCGGTTGCCCGGGTACAGACCAGCGACACGGCATGCCCCGCCATCAGAAGCTTGGTTCCGAACAGGGAGCCGTACGAGGCTCCCAGGATGAGTATTCTGGATTTCACGGCGGGGGTCCCTCCACACTGGTCATTTGCGTCCATCCGGGGCAGTATAGTGATCGGGAGTGGAAAATTTGACTCCGGAAATTTCACAATGTAAATTTCACACGCCTCTGTGACCCGGCCATGACCCAGCACACCCGCAAGAGCCACTTCCTCGGCACCAAGCTGCGCGCCTTGCGCAAACGCAATGGCCTGACCCTGGAAGAGCTGTCGGCGCGCTGCATCCAGCTCGATTCGCAGAGCGCGCCGTCGGTCTCCTACCTGAGCATGATCGAGAGCGGCAAGCGGGTTCCGTCGCAGGATGTGCTCGGCCTGCTGTCCTCGCTGTTTCAGCGCGAACCGGGCTGGTTTCTCGACGGCAATCCGGAAATGGAGACCCCCGAATTCAAGCAGCGCGCCGGCGGCGCGGCGGGCGTGCCGCTCGAACCCGCGTTCCTGTTTTCGAAGGAACTGCTGCAGGCGGCGATCCCCGAGCTGCTGGCACAGACCGGCACCACCGGGAGGCAGTTCGCGCATCTTCTGATCCGCTCGCACCAGGAGATGTCCCGCAATGACTTTCCCGATCTCGAGCGATCGGCGGAAAACGTCGGCGAGCGGAAGTTCCCGCTGGACGCGGACGACCTGATGCAGCTATGCAGGGACCACGGGCTCACCCTGCGCTGGTTCGATCGCAAGCCGGTGCTCGCACGCGACAACGACCGCGAGCTGCGCAGCATGGTGCGCTCGTTTTTCGAATCGCCGCGCACCGTCTACCTGAATCGCGAGCTGCAGGCGGACCCCGCCCGTCTCAAGTTCGACCTCGCCTCGCACCTGGGCCACAAGATCCTCCACGATGGCGACGGACTCAAGTCGGCGCATGCCACCGGCGGGGAAATGGGCGGGAGCCCTGAGGGCGGCGCGGAATTCACCGCCGGCATGAGCGCGCAGGACGTGTTGCACGCCTGGCGCGATTTCGAATGCAGTTTCTTTGCCGGGGCGCTGCTCGCCCCCAAGGTCCCGTTCCGGAGGTTCCTCGCGCGCGAGTCCTACCGGGTCGAAGCCGGGGAAAAAATCGATCTCACCCCGGCGGTGGTGATGCGTCGAATGACCAAGGTATCCCCCTATCCCTACTGGCATTTCTTCGATGCCTATCCGCCCGGATACCTGCGCGCGGTGTATCGCGGCAACGGCATCCCGCTGCCCTGGGGCAACATGGCTCAGGTCACCGACCCCTGTCCGCAGTGGGCCGTTTTCCGCATGCTCAAGGAGAACCGCGGCGCCGATCACGGCTCGCAGATTTCAGTATTGCGCGACGGCGATCAATCCCTGCTGTATTGCTGCCATTCGCGGCGAGCCAACGACATGGCGGGCAATCCCCACGTGTTGTCGGTCGGGATCGACCTGGTGCCGGCGCTGCGCTCGCACGGCGTCGATGCCGACGAGCTCGTCGCGAGCATCGCCGGCGAATGCCTGCATCACCACGGCGAAGCGAGAATTCCCAAAGCCGCCGCCGAGGCAATCCAGGGCGCGGCCAGGGTACTGAACATTGCCTGGGTCGAGGACGCGTTATCGGTTTCCGCGCGCATCATCTGTCCGCGCAGCACGCATTGTCCGCGGACCGTGCACTGCGACGGCGCCAGGGCGTCGCGCGCCCGTGAAATCACCGACGTGCGCGAGGAAATCATCAGCAAGGCGAAGCGCGGCCGCTAGCGCGCGCCCGGATGAACCCGGCCGTCATGCAGTCACGGTCACCCGGGCGCTGACGGATCCCGACACATTTTCCTGGTCGATCCAGCGGCACTCGATGTCGCTCGACTTCTCGGCGCGCATGAAGAACCTCAAGTAGGGGTTGGCGGCGATGCCCGCACCCATCTCGGCGCGGAAGACTTCGACCCCGCCATAGCGGCACTCGAAGCTGTAGATCACGTTGCGCGGCGTCTGGCGGCCGAGCGCGTCGTAGCGAAAGCCGGTTTCCATCGGGTGCTGGATCAGGATCCACACCTCGATGACTTCGCCGGGCCGGGCGTCCCGCTGAACCTGAATTCGTGCCGTCATCGTGCTAGCCCCCGTCTAGGCAGGCGGATTCATTGACCACGATGTCCGCTGCGTCGAACCAGAAACTGCCGTCTGACAGTTGCGCGATCGCCGTCACCCGCTGCGTGCCATTCAGGCGCACGCGCGACTCGATCTCTGCGCGACCCGTTTGCGGGCTTAGAAGGAAGGTCGCCACGAGCGGAACCGGGTTTTTCTCCGAAACGAGATCGATCCGGCGAACGTAATCCATATCACTCATGGGGCTATCGACGCGCACGACCATCGGAACCGAATGTCCGTTGTCGGCGACCGGCGGGAGCTCGAGCCGCACGCGCCCCCTGCGCATCGCGGCCCCCTGGAGGATCGATTGCAGCGTACCCTGCGGCGTGTTGAGCATCCGCGCATCGATCCCCGGCGCGGGATTCACGTTCGGCTGCGCGAGCACGCGCCGGGGGAGCGCAAGCAGGACGATCAGCGTGGTGAGTGCGCGCCGGCGCACGCCCTGCTTGTTCGATGCGCTCAACCCAGCAGCGGCAGCTTGCGGATGCGCTTGCCCGTCGCCGCGAAGATCGCGTTCGCCACCGCGGGCGCGATCGGCGGCGTCCCGGGCTCGCCCATTCCCCCAGGAGCCTCACGGCTCGGCACGATGTACACCTCGACTTTGGGCATTTCGTTCATGCGCAGCATCCGGTAGTCGTGGAAATTCGACTGCTCCACGCGGCCGTCCTTGAACGTGATTTTCCCGTACAGGGCCGCGGTGAGCCCGTACACGACCGCGCTCTCGACCTGGCGCTTGACGATGTCGGGGTTCACCGTCATGCCGCAGTCGACCGCGGCGACGACACGATGGACTTTCGGTGCTCCGTCCGGGCCAACCGAGACCTCCGCGACCTCGGCGCACCAGCTACCGAAGGAAAACACCACCGCGATGCCGCGGTGTACGCCCGCTGGCAGCGGCTTGCCCCAGTCGGCCTTTTCAGCGGCGAGCTCGAGCACTCCCTTGTAGCGTGGCTGCTTGCCGAGGAGAGAGCGCCGGAACTCGAACGGATCCTTGCCCGCCGCGTGCGCGAGCTCGTCGATGAAGCTCTCGAGGAAGAAGCTGTTCTGCGAGTGCCCGACCGAGCGCCAGAACCAGACCTGGAGATTTCCGGGCTCCTGGCGCGAGTACTCGATGTGCAGGTTCGGGATGTCGTACGGGCAGTCGCGGATGCCTTCGACGCCGAACTCGTCCACCCCGTCGGGGGGTAGCTTCATGAAGTGCGAAGCCTCCATGATCGACGGCGAGGCGACGTTGGCGGTGAAGAGCATCGCGCTTCCGCTCGTGTCCAGGCCGCCCGTCATCCGGGTTACCGAAGCCGGGCGGTAGAAGTAGCCGCGCGTGTCGTCCTCGCGGCTGTAGACGAGCTTCACCGGTTTGCCAGTAATCTTGGAGAGCACCGTCGCGCCGATCACCGGATCGGGGGCGAAGCGGCGCCCGAATCCACCGCCGAGGTACATGGTGTTGATCTTCACCTGGCCCGGCTGGACTCCGGCGACTTGGGAGAGAATGCCCTGCGCCGGCCCCTGGGATTGTGTGCCCGCCCAGATCTCGACCCCGTCCTTCTTCACCCAGGCGGTGCAATTGAGCGGCTCCATGCACGAGTGCGAGAGATACGGCGCCTCGTACTCGGCCTCGATCTTCTTCGCGGGCTTCGCGGCTTTGAAATCGCCTTCGTTGCGGCCGACCGCACCTCCCGCCGCGGCCCCGGCGGACAGCATCTTCGATATGCCCTCCGATGAGAGCGAGGCGTTCGCGCCATGGTCCCACTGGATCTCGAGCGCGTCGCGGCCGAGCTTCGCCGCCCAGTAGCCGTCGGCGAGCACGGCGACACCGGCCGGAATCTGCACGACCTGGCGCACGCCGGGAACCGCCTTCGCCTTGGCGTCGTTGACGGAAACAGCCTTTCCGCCGGGCACCGGTGGATACGCGATCACCGCGGTGAGCATTCCCGGGAGATAGACGTCAAGCCCATACTTCGCCTTGCCGGTCGATTTGGCGGCCGTATCCAGGCGCTTGGTCCCGCTCTTGCCAAGCAGACTGAATTGCGCCGGGTCTTTCAGCTTCACGTCCTTGGGCGGCACGAGCTTCGCCGCTTTCTCGGCAAGCTGGCCGTAGGAGAGCTTCTTGCCGCTCTTGTGGATCACCATGCCGCGTTCGGTCCGGCAGTCGGCAGCATCGGCCTTCCAGGACTCAGCCGCCGCGGCAATCAGCATCGCTCGTGCCGCGGCGCCCGCCTTGCGCATTGGCTCCCAGTGCCCGCGCACCGCAGTCGATCCACCGGTCGCCTGAATGCCGAAGATCGGGTTGACGAACGCCTTGTCGACGCCCCCCTGCTCGACCCGCACGCGTGACCAGTCAGCGTCCAGCTCTTCTGCGATCAGCATGGGGATCGCGGTGTGCACGCCCTGGCCCATCTCGGAAAGACCGCACACGACCGTGATGGCGTTGTTCGGTGCGATGCGCAAATAGGCGTTCATTTGCGCCTCCTTGCCGGCTGCCTGCGCGAGCCGGCTCGTGCCCGGGAGTGTGAAGCCGATGATCAAGCCCCCGCCGGCCATCGCGGAGGTCTTGAGAAACTCGCGGCGCGAGGTATTAACTGGTTTGACGCCCATGGTCACGCCCCCTTCACGTTCGCGGCGGCATCCTTGATGGCCTCGCGAATCTGGTTGTAGGTCCCGCAGCGGCAGACGTTGCCGCTCATGGCTGCGTCGATGTCGGCGTCGCTCGGCGCGCGGTTCTTCGCGACCAGTGCGCTCGCGCTCATGATCTGGCCCGACTGGCAGTAGCCGCACTGCGGCACGTCGTGCTGGATCCAGGCCGCCTGCACCGCCTTTCCGGCCGAGGTCGCGCCGACTCCCTCGATGGTCGTTACCTTCTTGCCCGCCGCGGCGGATACCGGCGTCGAGCACGAGCGCACGGGCTGTCCGTCAAGGTGCACCGTGCAGGCGCCGCACTGCGCGATGCCGCAGCCGAACTTGGTGCCGGTGAGGTGAAGCGAGTCGCGCAGCACCCACAAAAGGGGCGTGTCGGGCGCGACGTCGACCTTGCGGGGCTTGCCATTGAGAAGGAAAGAAACCATCGAAAACCTCCTTATTGAGATGCGAGGCGCGTAATTCTTATTGGGTCGCATCTTAGTGCGGCGACGTGTGAAAGTCTATCCGTTCGGTCCACCGTGAAGGAGCTTCGCTTTGCCAAGCGCCACCTTATGGGGCAGAATGCGGCAGCCGGTCCGGGAGGCCCTGCGTTGTCCGCAGCGCAGATCGAACTAAGAATAAGAGGCTGGCTCGACCGCCACCACCGGAAACGAGTGGAGGGCCATTCGGTGAAAATCCTGCTGTCGCTGTCCCGCCTCATCGATGCGCTGAACGAGCGCGTCGGCCGGACTGTCTACTGGTTGATTCTGGTCGCGGTGCTGGTGAGCGCGGGAAACGCCGTGGTCCGCTATGCGTTCAACCGCAGCTCGAACGCCTGGCTGGAGATCCAGTGGTACTTGTTCTCCGCGGTATTCCTGTTCTGCGCGGGCTACACGCTCCTGCACAACCAGCACGTGCGCATCGACGTCATTACCGGGCATCTGTCGAAGCGAGCCCAGGCGTGGATCGACGTGGTCGGAACGCTGTTGTTCCTCATGCCCATGGCCGTCACGATCATGTGGCTGTCCTGGCCGGTGTTTATCGACGCCTACAGGAGCAATGAAATCTCGACCAACGCGGGCGGACTGACAGTCTGGCCCGCGCGCCTGATGGTTCCGGTCGGCTTCTTGTTGCTCGTCCTGCAGGGCCTCTCCGAGCTGATCAAGCGAATCGCGTTCTTGCGCGGCATGATTCCCGATCCGACGGACAAAGACGAGGGCCCGACCCCGGAAGAGCAGCTCGCCGAAGAGCTCCGCAAGCAAAGGGAAGCTTCGGCGTGATCGAATTCCTGACCCACAACATGGCGCCCCTGATGTTCGGGGCGCTGGTGATCTTCCTGCTCATCGGCTACCCGGTCGCTTTCTCCCTTGCCGCGATCGGCATCTTCTTCGGGCTGGGTGGAATCGAGCTCGGCCTGCTGCAGCCGACGCTGTTCCAGGCGCTGCCGCAGCGCATCTGGGCGGTGATGTCGAATGACACGCTGCTCGCGGTGCCGTTCTTCACTTTCATGGGGCTGATCCTCGAGCGCAGTGGCATGGCCGAGGACCTGCTCGACACCATCGGCCAGGTGTTCGGGTCGCTGCGCGGCGGCCTCGCGTTCGCCGTGATATTCGTCGGCGCGCTGCTTGCGGCGACGACCGGTGTAGTGGCGGCTTCGGTGATTTCGATGGGACTGATTTCGCTGCCGATCATGCTGCGCTACGGCTACGACCGGCGTTTCGCCACCGGCGTGATCGCCGCCTCGGGCACGCTCGCGCAGATCATCCCGCCCTCGCTCGTACTCATCATCATGGCCGACCAGCTCGGCCGCTCGGTCGGTGACATGTACGAAGGCGCCTTCATTCCCGGGCTGACGCTCGCCGGCCTGTATGCCCTCTACGCGCTCGGGATCGCGCTGGTCAAGCCAGCGTGGGCGCCGGCGCTGCCGGCCGAGGCGCGCACGCTGCGCGAGCCCGACGGCTCGAACGGCACGCGCTCGCTGTTCGTGCTGGTCCTCGTCGCAGCGGCCGCCGCGATCGGATTTGCAAAATACAAGTACGGGCCGGACGGGCCCACCGACGAGATGCTGGTCGTATCCACTGCCGTCGGGGTCGGCGTGGCATTCGCAGCGTCGGTGATCAATCATTTCGCGAAGCTCGGCCTGCTGTCCCGCATAGCAGAGCGCGTCACTTTCGTGCTGATCCCGCCGCTTGCGCTCATTTTCCTCGTGCTCGGAACGATCTTCCTCGGGGTGGCAACGCCAACCGAGGGCGGCGCGATGGGCGCGTCCGGCGCGCTCGCGATGGCGCTTGCGCGCCGCCGCCTTTCGATCAGGCTGCTGAAGCAGGCGATGGACACGACTGCGAAACTGACGGCCTTCGTCGTGTTCATCCTGGTTGGCGCCCGGGTGTTCAGCCTCACCTTCTATGGCGTGGACGGTCACCTCTGGGTGGAAAATCTGCTCACCGGCCTTCCCGGCGGCCAGCTGGGGTTCCTGATCGTCACCAACATCCTCATCTTCGTGTTGGCGTTCTTTCTGGATTTCTTCGAGCTGTCGTTCATCGTCATTCCCCTGCTGGGGCCGGTCGCGGAAAAGCTCGGCATCGATCTCATCTGGCTCGGCGTGCTCTACGGGGTCAACATGCAGACCTCGTTCATGCACCCGCCTTTCGGCTTCGCGCTCTTCTACCTGCGTAGCGTGGCGCCCGCCAAGGATTTCACGGACAAGCTCACCGGCAGGCTGACGGCGCGGGTCACGACCGGGCAGATCTACTGGGGCGCGGTACCGTTCGTGCTGATCCAGATCATCATGGTCGCGCTCATCATCTCGTTCCCGGGTATCGTGACGGGCGGGATCGCGAAGAAACAGGCGGTGGACATCAGGAATATCCAGATTGAGGTGCCCGAGGAGGAACCGCAGGCGCCTGGAGAACCGGGCGCCGGGGACCAACCCGGCGCTGCCGACCAGGGCACCGAACAGGAACAGGCGGAAAAAGCGCTCGAGCGCGAACTGGGCGGCAGCCCCGAGAAACCGGCGAAAAAATAGCAGCGACGGCGGAAGACCCGCCGGAATAAGAAAGCCCCGCCTAAGGCGGGGCTTTCAATTTACCCTTGCGAAGACTTGGCGCTACCTAACTTTTCTTCCCGGTCCCCCGCTGGGTCGTACGTTCAGCAGCGATCATGAAGTTGTCGAAGCGGCTCTCTGCGACGGCAAACCACTGGTTCTGTTCGTTGCGGAATTTCTTCCAGGAATCGTAGACCTTCTTGAACTTCGGGTTCTTCGTAGCAATTTCGTCGTACACCTCGGCGGAGGCCTTGTAGCAGGCGGCCATGATCTCGTTGGAGAACGGCTGCAGCTTCACGCCGCCCGCGAGCAGCCGCTTCAGGGCATCCGGGTTGAGCGCGTCGTATTTCGACACCATCCACACATTGGCCTCCGCGCACGCGGCCTCGAGGATCGCCTTGTACTCGGCCGGCAGCGATTCCCAAGCCTTGATGTTGACCAGCAGATCGAGCTCGGGACCGCCTTCCCACCAACCCGGGTAGTAGTAGTACTTCGCCACCTTGGCAAAGCCCAATTTCTCGTCGTCGTAAGGGCCGACCCATTCGGCCGCGTCGACCGTGCCTTTCTCGAGCGCCGGGTAGATGTCGCCGCCGGCGATCTGCTGCGGCACGACGCCGAGCTTGGTGAGTGGAAGACCGCCGGTTCCGCCGATGCGCATCTTCAGACCCTTCAGGTCCGCGACCTTGTTGATCGGTTTGCGGAACCAGCCACCCATCTGGCAGCCGGTGTTGCCAGCCGGGAACTGAATGATGTTGTACTCCTTGAAGAACTCGCGCATCAGCTCGAGACCGCCGCCGTGGTACATCCAGGCATTCTGCTGGCGGGCGTTCATGCCGAACGGAATGGCGCAGGAAAACGCGAATGTCGGATCCTTGCCGAAATAGTAATAGGTAGCGGTATGGCCGCACTCCACGGTGCCGTTCTGAACGGCGTCGAGAACCTGCAACCCGCCTACGATCTCGCCGGCGGCGAAAACCTTGATATTGAATTTGCCGCCGGTCGCCGCCGCAACGCGCTTGCCAATCAGATCTGCACCGCCGTAAAGCGTGTCAAGGCTCTTCGGCCAGCTCGCCGCCAGGCGCCAGTTGACGGTTGGAAGACCGCCCGTTTGCGCGCCCGCCTGCGTCGCCGTGACCAATCCGGCCCCCGCGGCCGCACCTAGCCCGGCCGTCTTGATGAAATCGCGTCTTTTCATTTGCTGCCCTCCTCGTATTTGGAAATCCCGGCCGATTATACCCCCGGTCGAAAAGCCTTCTAGTTCCCCGCAATGGTCATGCCCTCGACCAGAATCGACCCGGTAGTGCGGGAACCGCGCGTGAGCGCGTCCGACCCCACGCCCGAGATCGAGCGAAACATGTCGCGCAGATTGCCAGCGATGGTGATCTCCTCGACCGGGTAGCGGATCTCGCCTCCCTCCACCCAGTAGCCCGCGGCGCCACGCGAATAGTCGCCCGTGACCAGATTCACGCCAAAGCCGATCAGCTCGGTGACCAGCAGCCCGCGGCCCATCTTCCTGATCAGCCCGGGAAGATCGAGCTCGCCGCCCTGCAGAATCAGGTTGTGGTTACCACCGGCGCTGCCGGTGGTCTTCATACCGAGCTTGCGCGCCGAATAGCTGCCGAGGAAATAGCTGCGCAACTCCCCCCTCTTCACCACGTCGCGATCGCGCGTCGCCACGCCTTCGTCGTCGTACCAGGAGCTCGCCTGCGCGCGCGGCAGGTGCGGCCGCTCGATCAGCGTGACAAGGGGGGAGAAGACCTCCTTGCCGAGCTGGTCGAGCAGGAACGAGGCCTTGCGGTAGAG
>JBGQKQ010000062.1:0-15461 GCA_041499655.1 Gammaproteobacteria bacterium | reverse complement strand
CTCCGGGAAGAGCGTCACGCAATCGAAGCGGATCACCAGTCCGCTCCCCACTCCACCTCGATCCTGCCGGCCCTCAAATCGATCTTCCGGATCACGCCCCCCGCCGCCGGCAGGAGCCGCTCACCGCCCTCGTGCTCGACGCGCATCACATCGTGCGAACCGCCGGCACTGAAGAATTCCTTCACCCGGCCGAGGCGCTCGCCCCGGGCGTTCACCACCTCGAAGCCGATCACGTCGGCCTGGTAGAACTCGTGCTCGGCGGTCTGGGGCAGATCCTTGCGCTCCAGCGCCACCTCGGCCCCGCGATACACCGCCGCCGCTTCCGGGCTCGTGCAACCCTCGAAACGCGCGACCAGGTAGCCGCCGTGCTCGCGGCACTCCGCCACCGCGATCTTGCTGTGCTTCCCCGGCTCGCCGACCCACCACTCGGAAAACTTCCAGAGGTTGGAGCCGAAGCGCTGGATCCTTACGGCGCCCTTCACGCCCCAAGGCGCGAGCACGCGCCCCATCACCACCAGTTTGGTTGGCTCCGCCAACCAGCCCGCCGCTTACTTGCCTGCAGCCCCGGCCGGCGCCTTATAGCCCTTGAACAGGCGCGCCACCGTCGGAGACAGCTTCGCGCCCTTGCCGCGCCAGAACGCCAGCCGGTCGGTCGCGAAACGCAGCGACTCGCGGCCCTCGGGCGCCTTCGGGTCGTAGAAGCCCACGCGCTCGATAAAGCGCTTGTTCGCGGCCTTGTGCGAATCGGCGACTACGACATTGAAAAACGGCCGTTTTTTGGCCCCGCCGCGCGCCAGTCGAATCACAACCATGATGAAATGACCAAAAGCCGAAAAGGGCGTGATTTTACGCGAGCTTAGGTGGGGATGGCAAGGGAAAGCGCGGCGTCGCCAACCGCGCCTTGAGAGTCACGCACTCGAGACCAGTCCAACTGGCCCCTGGGCTAGTAGTCGTATACGACGGGATCCTTGTCTCCCGGAACGTCGACTGCGGGCCTCGGTGGCTGCGTGCCCGCGCACCCGGCGACGAGGAGCACGAACAAGAGGACCGAGACTTTCGATAGCTTGGACATGACGTTCTCTTCCGTGGATTTGGAATTCTTACAAGACCCGGTGCCAGGCGTGCAAGCGCTGGTTCTCGATGCCCTCGGGCCCGAAACGGCGCGCGACCCACCCGGCAAAGGCGCGTGCGACCCGTGCGGCAAGCGAAGCTTTCGGCGCGGGTTGCGACACGATCAGCTCCGCGGGCTTGAGGGCGTGGACCAGCGCGAGGCCGGGGCGGTCGAGCGTGATCGTCCCGTTCGCGGGAAGATAGTAGTCCTTGTGGTCGCCATGCTGCGTGATCCAGACCGAGCCTCGCTGGACCCGCAGCTTGGTGCCGGCCGCCTCTTCCAGCCGGATCATCTCGCGGACCTGGAGAACCACAACCGCGCCTGACGACTGCATCGAGACTGACCCTCCGTGAAGCGGAAATCGTTACGCAAGTCTAGGGGGCGGGCGCGTCGGGAGAGTTTCAACCGGAGGCCATTTTTGTTGCGTTTGTTTCATGCTGAAACGGGTCGATCCTCCTAGCCGCCCTTCGCAATCACTTCCGCTCGATCACGACCTCGAGGTACTCGCTCGGCAGCACCAGCGTGGCGTCGCCCGAGCGGTTGTCGCGCTCCATCAGGGCCATCACGTCCCGGGTGAAGGCCGCCTGCTTGCCGGCATCGAGGGCTCCGTAAGTCTTGTTCATCGGACCGTAGTACGTGCGGAACACTTCGATCCAGTGCTCCGGCGAGCGGTAACGGAAGGTGAACTGGCGGCTGACTGCACGGATTTCCTTCGCGGTCCTGCCGAAGAGCGCGTCGAGCCTTGCCTGCGTGCCCCACAGCGCCGGCGACTTGACGCCCTTCGCCGGCGGGATGTACTTGCCAATGGTCGCGAACAGCTGCCCGATGAAGCTCCCGGGCGTCCAGTTCGCCATGCCGATCCGGCCGCCGGGCTTGCAAACCCGCGCGAGCTCGCTGGCCGCCTTCTCCTGGTCGGGGGTGAACATCACCCCGAAGGTGGACATCACCGCATCGAACGACGCGTCGGTGAAAGGCAGGTTCTCGGCGTCGGCCTGCTGGAAGCGGATCGTGTGGCCCTCTTGACCGCGTCGAGATCGACCGCGGGCGGTGTTGGGGAAATGACTGCGGACATGTCTGTGCTCCTTGTGATGGTGATGAAGTAAGGAGTGCTAGTATCTTCACAGCCCCGTATCGCGTATTGGCCGAAACCCCGCGGTTATTGCCCGAAACGCCATGGATGCCTTGTCGGACGTTCTCAAGTCGGTGCGCCTCGAAGGCGCCGTCTACATCAACGCGGAGTTCACCGCGCCCTGGTGCATCCAGTCGAAATTCGGCCTGGCGAGCGTGCGGGCGCGCCTTGCCGAAGCGGACCACGTGGTGTTCTTCCACTTCCTCACCGAAGGCGACTGCAAAGTGCGGGTCGCGGGCAGCAAGGAAGTGCTCGAGGTGGCCGCCGGAGACCTGGTCGTGTTCGCGCAGGGCGACTCGCATATGATGGGCAGCGATCTGCAGCTCGCGCCGGTGGAGTCGGCCAGTCTGATGGATCCGCACGCCGCGACCGACGGCGATTTCATCCAGATGCGCCACGGCGGCGGCGGCGCGGCCACGCGCTTCGTGTGCGGCTATATCGCCTGCAGCCGCAGCGTGTGCCGCCCGCTGCTCGAAGCCCTGCCGCGCGTGCTGCGCATCCCGATCGGCGACGGGCCCGCGGCGGCGATGCTCCGCGAGCTGCTGCGCGTGGGAGTGCGCGAATCCTCGGCTTCGCGGCCCGGCGCAGAATCGATGCTCGCGAAGCTGTCCGAGCTCATGTTCGTGGAAGCGATGCGCCGCTACGCCGAGAGCCTGCCGCCGCAGGGCAAGGGTTGGCTCGCAGGTGTGCGCGACGCACAAATCGGACGCGCTTTGGCACTCCTGCACGCCGAACCACGTAAGGCATGGACAGTGGACGATCTTGCGCGCGAGGTGGCGCTCTCCCGTTCCGCGCTGGCCGAGCGCTTTTCCGCGCTGGTCGGCGAGCCGCCCATGCAGTACCTGATGCGCTGGCGCCTGGCGCTGGCGGCGCAAGCGCTGCGCTCTGGCGGGGACGCCGTTGCGCGCGTGGCCGAGAGCAGCGGTTACGAGTCTGAAGCCGCCTTCAACCGCGCGTTCAAGCGCGAATTCGGCATGCCCCCCGCGGCCTGGCGCCGCGAGCGCAAGCAGAATCCGGACGGCGTGGCGTCCTCCGGCTAGAGCCTGGACGGCGACGCAAGAAGCACGGCGCCGCGGTCGCGCGAACAAGTCGGCCCTTGCGGATGGCGGACCGGGCCACGCGTATTACGTCGGCGTCGGGAGCCTTTGCGGCGGGGGCGATGCCGAATCTGTCGCCATGGCCTGCGCTCTTACCAGTCCGTGAGCTTGGCGAGCAGGCGCTTCAACTCCGCTCGCTCGCGCGGCGTGAGTCGCCCGCTGAACACCTTCTCGCGCTCGCGTACGCGACGCCGCATGCGCGCGAGCAGCGCCGTTCCCCGTGCGGTCAGATACAGGCCCCACACGCGGCCGTCGTCTTTCCTGTGCCTGCGCTCGGCAAGCCCGTGCTCGACAAGCCAGTCGGTGAGCATCATTGCGCCGGACCGGGCAGTCCCCAACGCGGCCCCGAGGAGGCTCTGAGTGATTCCGGCGTTTGCTTCTAGGATAACCAGCGCGGTGAAACGTGGCGGGGTGATGCCGGCGCCCGCGGTGGCCCGGAAGAACGCGTCGAAGGACGCGATCTGTGCGCGGCGCAGCGCGTAGCCGTAGTAGCCCTCGAGGTCGCCGTAATCGATTCCGGGCACGCGAGCGAAGCTGCTCGGGCGTGGTCCGCGGGACAGGGTGTTGGCTCTCGCTCTCATTGACCTGGCATATTGTAATGATATATAACAATCAGAAAAAGGCGACAACAACGATCCGCGCGTCGTCGACGCGCCGCAGCAATTTCGAGATCCCGTCAAGGAGGAGAAATGAGCGATCAAACTGGCCTACATCGTCGTCAATTCAACAAGACTCTCGTTGCTGTCGGCACCACGGCCGCGCTCGCGCCCTTCGGCATCCTGCGCGCGCAGGGCGCGAAGCTGCGCGTGGGCGTGCTGCTGCCGCGCTCCGGCTTCCAGGGTTTCATCGGGCAGTCCTGCCAGAAGGGCGCCGACCTGGCCCCCGAGGTGATCAAGGCGATGCTGGGCGTGGATGTCGAGCTGATGAACGCCGACACTGAAACCAACGTGGACGTCGCGCGCACACGCGCCGAGCGCCTCATCCAGGAGGGCGCGAACGTGCTGGTGGGTGCGTTCGATTCCGGTCAGTCGGTGGCGATTGCGCAGGTGGCCGAGCAGCGCGGGGTTCCATACATTGTCAATATCGCCGCCGCGCCGCAGATCACCGAGCAGGGCTACAAGTTCGTGTTCCGCAATTTCCAGACCGCGGGCGACATTGTGCGCGAAGGCCTGGCCCTGATCGGCGACCTGTTCCAGGCGACCAAGGTTGCACCGCGCACCGCGGTGTTCATGCACGTGAACGACACTTTCGGCCAGGCGATGGCGAGGGGCATCGGCGCTTTCATGCCGCGCCTCACGCAACTGCCCTTCAAGATCGTGGACACGATTCCCTACGACCCGGCGGCGAAAGACCTCACGGTCGAGGTGTCGAAGGCGAAGGCCTCGAATGCGGCCTTCCTGCTGCTCGTGTGCCGCCTGAACGACGCTATCCTCCTGCGCCGCGAGATGGTGAAGCAGCGCTGGAACCCCATGGGCGTCATCAGCCCGGGCTCGCCCGGCATGTACGAGGAGCAGTTCTACAAGGCCCTCGGCAAGCTCTCCGAGCACTGCATCTCCAACGTGCCCTGGTACAACCCGCGGGCCGAGCTCACCCAGGTCGTCGAAAAAGCCTTCCTCAAGCGCAACCCCAAGGACAAGCTCGTGTTCCACGGCCTGAATGCGGGCTTCACTTTCGAGGCGATCCTCATCGCTGCGGACGCCTACAAGCGCGCGCGCTCGACCGATCCGAAGGTGCTTGCCGACGCCATCCGCCAGACCAACATCACCAGCAAGATGATGCTCGGCGCCCCGATCAAGTTCAACGAGAAGGGCCAGGTGGAGGGCATCGGCTCGGCGTGCGTGCAGAACCTGAACATGACGCCGACCGTGGTGCTGCCGGCTTCGGCGGCGACCGCCAAACCGGTGTTCCCGATGCCCGGGTACAAGGCATAGACTCCGGACTACGCGCGGGAAAGGCCGGCCCCGCCGGCCTTTTTTATGTCAATTGATCTGGTCGCCAACGTCGTCATCGCCGGGGTACTCACCGGTCTCGTTTACGGGCTGATGGCGCTCGGCCTTTCGGTGATTTTCGGGGTGGTGCGCATCGTCAATTTCGCGCACGGCGAGATGATGACCGTCGCCATGTACGCCGCCGTGATGCTCTTTGGAGCGCTCAAGCTCGACCCCTTCCTCGCCATCTTCCCGGTCGCCGCCGCGTTCTTCGTCCTCGGCTACCTGCTCCAAGCGGGTCTCATCAACGCTTTCATCACACGACCCGAGCACTCGCAGTTCATGCTGCTCGTCGCGCTCGCGCTCATCATCGTGAATGCGCTGCTCATGGGCTTCGGGCCGGACGCGAGGAGCGTGCAGCTCGACTACCTGCTGGAATCGCTCGAGGCCGGACCGCTGCTCGTGGACCGCGGCAAGCTCTACGCCGCGCTCGTGGCCTGTGCCGTCTCCGCCGCGCTTTTCGCCTTTTTCCGCTTCACCCTCACTGGCCAGGCGATTCGCGCCTGCGCCGACAACCATCTCGGTGCGCAGGTGGTGGGCCTAAACGTGAAGCGCCTGTACGCGCTGACGTTCGGCCTCGGCACGGCCTGTGTCGCGGTGGCGGGATGCCTGCTCGTGCCGCTCGTGGATGTGACCCCGGTGCTCGGGCCCTCCTACACGCTGCTCGCCTTCGTCATCGTCATAGTCGGCGGCCTCGGCTCGATGAGTGGCGCGCTGCTGGGAGGCGTGCTGATCGGCTTGTCGGAGGCGCTCGGCGGCCTCTTCGTCGCTCCTTCGGCGAAGAGCATGTTCAGCTTCGCGCTGCTGATCGTCGTGCTGCTGTTCCGCCCGCAGGGGCTGCTCGGGAGAAAAACATGAACCGGCGCGCCGCGGTCCTGCTCGCGACCCTCGCCGCGGCGCTCATCGCGCTGCCCGCGACTGCGAACAGCTACGTGCTCTCGGTCGCGACGCTGATTCTATTTTTCGCGTACACGGGCCAGGCGTGGAACGTGATGATGGGCTATTGCGGGCAGCTTTCGCTCGGGCATTCCCTCTACGTCGGCGTCGGAGCCTACGCCGCGGCAGCGCTCTTTTTCCACTACGGCGTCGGCCCTTGGGCGGGACTGTGGCTCGCGATCTTCCTGTGCACGGCGCTCGGGGCCGCGATCGGATTCCTCGCCTTCCGCTTCGGCATCTCGGGCGTGTACTTCGCGCTCCTCACCATCGCGTTCGCCGAGTTCACCCGTATCGGCTTCGATCACTTCGACTGGGTCGGCGGATCGGGCGGCCTTTTCATCAAGGTGGCGCAGCGCGAGCACGCGGATCTGCTGAACCTGCGCGGCTCGCCCGCGATGTTCTACTACGTGATGCTCGGGCTGGCGGCGGGCGCGTTCGCGCTCTGCGCTTGGCTCGCGCGCAGCCGAGCCGGGCTCTACTGGCAGGCGATCCGCGAGAACGAGGAGGCCGCGCAGGCGCTCGGCATCAATACCTTCCGCTGGAAGATGCTCGCCGTGCTCGTGTCCTCGTCGATGACCGCGGTCGCCGGGGTGTTCTATGCCTTTTACTACAACAACCTCTTCCCTGAGCAGATCTTCCACATCAGCCGCTCGATCGAGATCATTCTCGGACCCGTCATCGGGGGCCTCGGCACGCTCTTCGGTCCCATCGTCGGCGCGGGGGTGCTGGTGGTCGTCGCGGACGGCATCACCGAGCTCGTCGCAGCGATGGGCTGGGAGATCTCCGGGGTCAAGCAGGTGTTCTACGGCCTGGTGCTGCTCCTGGTAATCATGTTCCTGCCAAACGGCATCTGGCCGACGCTCGCGCGAAAGCTAGGCATACGGGATTCCGATGGCGCTGCTTGAAGTCAGCGCAGTTTTCAAATCGTTCCGCGGCCTGAAAGCGGTCGCGAGCGTATCGCTCGCAGTCGAGTCCGGTCGCATCATCGCGCTCGTCGGCCCGAACGGCGCGGGCAAGACCACCCTCTTCAACATGATCGCGGGCGCGCTCATCCCGGACTCGGGCGAGGTCCGCTTCGACGGCCGGCGCATCGACGGGCTGCGGCCCGACGAGATCTGCGCGGCGGGGATCGGACGCACCTTCCAGCTCGTGAAGCCCTTCGCCGGGCTTTCCGTGCTCGACAACGTCACGGTCGGCGCGCTGATCCGCTCGAGAAGCGTCGCCGAGGCGCGCGGGAGAGCACTCGCCATTCTCGAGCAGCTCGGGCTCGCGGCGAAGCGCGCTCAGCTCGCTGCCTCGCTCACGCTGCCCGACCGCAAGCTCCTGGAGGTGGCGCGCGCGCTCGCAACCCAGCCTAAGCTGCTGCTGCTGGACGAGGTGATGGCAGGCCTGCGGCCTTCGGAGATGGACCGTCTGGTCGCGGTGTTCAGAAAGCTCAACGAGGCGGGTCTCACCATTCTCCTCATCGAGCACGTGATGCGCGCGGTCATGGCGCTTTCTGGCGACATCCACGTGCTGCACCACGGCGAGCTGATCGCCAGCGGCTCGCCCGAGAAGATCTCGCGCAATCCCTCGGTTCTGGCCTGCTACCTCGGCTCGGAGACGGCGTGATTCTCGAAGTGCAGCGGCTCGATCTCTTCTACGGCGACGCGCAGGCGCTCGAAGGCGTCTCGCTCGAAGTCGGGGAGGGCGAGATCGTGAGCATCGTTGGAGCAAACGGTGCGGGAAAATCGAGCCTAATCCGCTCGATCGCCGGGATCGAGAAGCCGCGCGCGGGGAAGATCCTCTATCGCGACCGCGACATCACCGGCTGGGAGAGCTTCGCCACCTGCGACCTCGGCATCGGGCAGGTGGCCGAGGGCAGACAGATCTTCCCGACGCTTACCGTGGCGGAGAACCTTGCGATGGGCGGGTTGCTGCCGCACGCGCGGGCAAAGGCCCGCGAAAAGCTCGCGGAGATGTACGCGATGTTCCCGAGACTCGAAGAGCGGCGCGCGCAGCTCGCCGGCACGCTCTCGGGCGGCGAGCAGCAAATGCTCGCCATCGGCCGTTGCCTGATGGGACAGCCGGAGCTGATCCTGTTCGACGAACCTTCCCTTGGTCTTGCGCCGCTCGCCGTTCAGGAAATCTTCAGCACGATCGTCGAGCTGAACCGGCGCGGGATGACCATACTGCTGGTCGAGCAGAACGTCGCGGTGTCGCTCAGGATCTCGCGCCGAGCCTACGTTTTGGAGAACGGCCGCATTGTCATGGGCGGCACGGGCGAGGAGCTGCTGCACGACGACCGCGTGCGGCAGGCGTACCTGGGGCTTTGATCTGCGGCGCTGCAACAGCGCCGCCCGCCCTTGGAAATTCCGGGTTTGGTGAGTCCGTATTGACAGGCGCGCGAGGCAGGCGTAGCGTGACCAAACAAACACAGATTAGATTGGTTATCCCGCAATCGTCCGCATCCCACCTTAGCTGTTCCACCAGGCATCCGTAACCGGGGAGGAGGAAGCCGTGAAACATCCGATTCGAGGCTTGCTGTTGGGGCTGGCCGTCGCCAGCGCGAATGCAGTTGCTCACGAGGATGACCAGCCCAGCGGTCCCACCTTATCTTGCGCCCAGCTCGTCGGAGCAGCGCTTCCCGATACCGCCATCACCCTGGCGCAATTGAACGCCGCAACGGCGAACGCGCCCGAGCACTGCGAAATCATCGGCGCGATCAACTCGCGCGTGAGCCCGGTGGACGGGCAGTCCTATGCGATCAAGTTCCATCTGCGCATGCCGACGGCCTGGAACAAGAAATTCTTCTACTCGGGCGGCGGCGGCACCGACGGCAATCTGGGCAACGCGACCGGCCCCCAACTTCAACAGGGCTATGCGGTCGTCTCCACCGACAGTGGACACGACAACGCGGCTAACACGTCCGACGTAGCGGGCAGCTTCCAGTTCGGCTTCCATCCGCAGGCACGGCTCGACTACGGCTTCAATGGGCCGGCGCAAGCCGCTCAGAAAGCGAAGGCGCTGATCGATAAATTTTACGGTGCCGCACCGACGCGCTCGTATTTCGTCGGCTGCTCGGAAGGTGGGCGCGAAGGCCTGATGTTCTCACAGCGCTTCCCGACCTATTTCGACGGCATCGTCGCTGGCAACCCGGGCATGGATCTGCCCAAAGCTGCGGTCGCGGAAGCGTGGGATTCGCAGGCGTTCGCCCGCGCGGCCAGGACCCCCACGCCGTTTGGCAATCCGGATCTCGCCAGTTCCTTCACCGACACTGAATTGGCGGCGGTCGGCAACGCCATCCTCGCGGCGTGCGATGCACAGGACGGGTTGGTGGACGGCATGGTAAACAACCCTTCCGCCTGTGGTTTCGATCCAGCCACGCTGGGGCCGACGGGTACGGGCGTGCTGTCCGCGGCGCAGGTGACCGCACTCAAGAAGGTCTTTGACGGCGCGAAAAACTCGAAGGGAAAGGACCTCTATGCCGGCTGGTTTTGGGATCCTGGCATCGCTGCGTTTGGCTGGCGCCAATGGAAGATAGGCCCTCTCTTCCCCGGTTTCCCAGTCCCGGGCAACAGCGCGCTCAACGTAACGCTAGGCGGCGGGGCATTGCCATTCATTTTTACGACCCTTCCCAATTCCGAGACCGACGGGACCGATGTTGCACCGGGAACCGTCATTACCACGGCGAATCCCTTGGGTGTTCCGGGCGCGACAAACTTCGCCGATGCCTTCGTGCCGTGGGTGCTCAGTTTCAACATGGATACCGACGCGCCCAAGATCTTCAAGGAGACTCGTGTCTACAAAGAGTCGGCGATGGATTTCATGGGCACGAGCAGCACCGACTACAAGAAGTTCAGAAACCGCGGCAGCAAGTTGATCGTTTACTCGGGGCAAGCCGACCCGGTGTTTTCCAGCAAGTATCATATTCGCTGGTACAACGAATTGACGGAAGAAAACGGCGGCTTGGCGGCGACGAAGAAGTTTGCGCGGTTGTTCGTCGTGCCGGGCATGAACCACTGTGGCGGCGGTATCGCGACCGACCAGTTCGACATGCTGACACCTCTGGTCAATTGGGTGGAGCACGGCGTTGCGCCCGACAGCGTCGTCGCCAGCGTCAACCCCGCCAATAACCAACTCGCCATACTGAACACGCCCGTCCCGACCGCACGGAGCCGTCCCTTGTGTCCGTATCCAGCGTACGCGCGCTACAACGGTGCGGGTGGCATCGACGACGCGGCCAGTTTCCATTGCGCGTTTCCGCATCACCATGATCACGATGAACACGATCGTGACCGCGATGACGATAAGGATTGAAGCGCAGGCATAGATCAAGACCTCGATGGATCCACGCCCCCATATGTAGCAGGCGATGGTCGACGGTCGGACCCGGTCAATCAAATCGGGTCCGACCGTATCATTCGGGAACTAGCCGCCGGGCGATGAACGATGTTATCGTGCCTCGCCATGACGGGTATCGCTCGATCCGCAAAGAATGCTGCGCTCGCTCTCGCGAAAGAGCGTCCGGAGATCGGCAAGGTGCGCGCCGCGCGCGAATTGCGCAGTCGTGGAATCCGATTGTCGCCTTCCGCTGTGCATGCCATCTGGAAGCTGAACGGTCTCGCAACCAGCTATGAGCGGCTCAGACTCAGAGCCGGCCGTGGCGAGGCCAGCAAAGCGGCGCTCTCGGACTCGCAGCGGGGATTGCTTCGCCGGGCGACGATCAGCCGGCGCGTAACCGCGCGCGCCGGGGCGAATGGCGGTTTCTCCGGTCATCCCAGGCGCAATGAGCTGATCGAAGTCGCGGCAGGTGTTTTCAGCGCGAAAGGGTACGACCGCGCGTCTCTGCGCGAAATTTGCGCGGCGGCAGGAATTCTGCCGGGCTCGATGTACTACCATTTTCGCTCGAAGGAAGACCTGTTCGTCACCGTGCATGCCGAGGGTTTCCGTCAACTGAACGAGGCGGTTGACAAAGCCGTGAAGGGCAACGGCGACCCTTGGCGCAGGCTGGAGGCAGCGATCGCTGTTCATATTGCCGCGCTCGTTGGAAACAACAAGGTGCTCGGGGTCACGGGGACGAGCTTGTTCCACGCCGCAGGACCAGCTTTGCAGCGGAAGCTCAACCGCGAGCGCGCTGCCTACGAAGAGCGGTTTCGCCAGATGATCGATGGACTCCGGCTGCCATCGGATGTGGACCGCACTCTCTTGCGGCTCAATCTTCTCGGCGCGCTCAACTGGACCCGAATCTGGTATCGCCCGAGTAAGAAGACGCCCGCCCAGATAGCAGATCACCTAGTGAATAGGATACTCCGACGGAGCTTGTGAGCGGTCTGGGCCCCGTCTCCGGACGGCGGCACAAGAAACGCGGTGCCTCGGTCAAATCAGGCGGTGCAGCAGGCAGCATGATTCGCCGCATGAGCCTCTTCGACGCCTGCGGCGTACCCCTCTCGAACGGAAACCGCGCCTCGATCGACCGCCACGAGACGGCGATCGGGATGCTGCTCGGCCGGCCCGGCGATCCGCAAGCGGAAGTCGCCGCGGCGCTCGCGGAGGATCCGCGCTTCGTCATGGGCCACTGCCTTCGCGCCGCCCTGCTGATCCTGTCCGCCGACGAAGCGATGGAACCGGCGCTGCGCGAATGCGTCGCGTCCGCCGAGGGACTCGCTGCTCGCGCCAACGATCGCGAGCGCCGCCACATCGCCGCGGCGCGCGCCTGGCTGGAACGCGACTTCCCGCGGTCGATCCGGCTGTACGGCGAGGTGCTGATCGATTACCCGCGCGACCGGCTCGCGCTGCGCGTCGCGCATTTCGGCGACTTCTTTCTTGGGCAGGAGAGCATGCTGCGCGACCGCGTCGCGCAGGTCCTGCCCTATTGGGGCGAGAGCGTGCCCGACTACGGCTACGTCCTCGGCATGTACGCATTCGGGCTGGAAGAGACGGCGCTCTACGCACAGGCGGAGGACACGGCGCGGCGCGCGCTCGAGCTAGCCCGCCCCAACCCGGGCGCCATCCACGCGATCGCGCATGTCATGGAGATGCAGGGGCGGCAGTGCGAAGGGATCGCCTGGCTCAAGGAAACCGCTGAGCAGTGGGCCCGGGGGCACGGAACGGCGACCCACCTCTGGTGGCATCTCGCGCTCTTTCATCTCGATCTCGACGAAACGTCGAGCGCGCTCGGCATCTACGACACGCACATCGGCGCCCGTCCGGGGATGTCTTTGTCGTCGCTCGCGGACGCCTCGGCTCTGTTGTGGCGGCTCCACCTCCGGGGGCTGTCCCTCGGCGGACGCTGGCGCGAGCTGGCCGATCAGTGGGCAGCCAGGCGCCTGAACGCCTATTGCCCCTTCTACGATCTGCACGCGATGGCCGCCTTTGTCGGCGCGGGCGATGCGGCACACGTCGAGGAGGCCCTGCGGACGCTGCACGATCGCGCCACGAGCGACGGTCCGAGCGCGCGAAGGATTCGCGACATCTCACTGCCGATCGCCAAGGCGTTCGCCGCGTTCGGAAAGGGAGACTACGGCGCCGCGATCGAGGGTCTGGGCAAAATACGCGTCATGGGACAGCTGGGCGGCAGCCACGCGCAGCAAGATGCCATCCACCTCACCCTGGTCGAGGCCGCGCTGCGCGGCCACCAAGTCCGCCTCGCGCGCGCCCTCGCCGCCGAGCGCACCGCGCTCAAGCCGAGCAGCGCCTTCAACCGGGCGCTATCGCTGCGGGCCAAGACCGGAGTCACCTCATCCCCGGCATGAAGCCCTTCATGCCGCGCATCATGCGCGCGAGGTTGCCGCCCTTCATCATCTTCATCATTTTCTGCATCTGCTCGAACTGAGCGAGCACGCGGTTGACTTCCTGCACCGGAACACCTGCGCCCGCGGCGATGCGACGCTTGCGCGAAGCCTTTATGACCTCGGGATGGACGCGCTCGCTAGGCGTCATCGAGTTGATGATGCCCTCGACGCGGCGCAGGTGCTTCTCGTCCATCTGCGGCGACTGCGCCGCCTGCGCGAACTGCGCCGGCAGCTTGTCGAGGAGCGATGCCATCCCGCCCATCTTGCGCATCTGGCCGATCTGCTGCCTGAAGTCCTCGAGGTCGAAGCCCTTGCCCTTCTTCACCTTCTCGGCGAGCTTCTTTGCCCCCTCGAGATCGACGTTTCTCTGCGCTTCCTCGACCAGCGAGAGCACGTCGCCCATGCCGAGGATGCGCGAAGCCATGCGCTCGGGGTAGAAAGGCTCGAGGCCGTCGGGCTTCTCGCTCACGCCGGCGAACTTGATCGGCTTGCCGGTCACCTGGCGTACCGACAGCGCCGCGCCGCCTCGCGCGTCGCCGTCGAGCTTGGTGAGCACGACACCGGTGAGCGCGAGCGCCGCGTTGAATGCCCGCGCGACGTTCACCGCGTCCTGGCCCTGCATCGAATCGACGACGAACAGGGTCTCCGCCGGCGAGAGCGCGGCATGCAGCTCCGCGATCTCCTGCATCATCGGCTCGTCGATCGCGAGGCGCCCGGCAGTGTCGACGATGAGCACGTCGTGGTAGTGCTTTTTCGCGTGATCGAGCGCGGCGAGCGCGATAGCGAGCGGTTTCTCCCCGGCATGCGACGGAAAAATATCGACGCCGACCTCGCGCGCCAGCGCCTCGAGCTGCTCGATCGCCGCCGGGCGGTACACGTCGCAGGAAACGAGCAAGGGCTTTTTCCCGCGACCCTCCTTCAGCAGCTTCGCGAGCTTCGCCGCGGTGGTGGTCTTTCCGGAGCCCTGCAGGCCCGCGAGCAGCACGACCGCGGGCGGCGCGACCGCGAGATCGAGCGCGGTGTTCTCGCCGCCCATCAGCGCGGCGAGCTCGCGGTGCACCACGCCGACCAGCGCCTGCCCCGGGGTCAGGCTGCCCGCGACATCCTGCCCCAGCGCAGCATAGCGAACCCGCGCGATGAAATCGCGCACGACCGGAACCGCAACGTCCGCTTCGAGGAGCGCCACGCGGATCTCGCGCAGCGCGTCCTGGATGTTCCCCTCGGTGAGGCGCGCCTCGCCGCGGATCGTTTTCACGACTCGCGCGAGACGCTGGGTCAGGTTGTCGAGCACGGGCTGTAGGGAACGGAGGCGCTGCGCCGGTGTACACTTCGCGGATGCCGGCGATTCTACTCTACGGCGCGGCGTTCCTGCTCTATGCCGCGCTGGCATTTCATTTCTGGCGCACGCGCTGGCGCGGATCGGGCGCGCCGCGCATCGCGCGCTGGGAGCGCACCGTGGTCCTCGTGCCGCTCGCGCTGCACACCTGGCTGGTCTACGACATGCTGCTGTCGCCCCAGGAACTGCGCTTCGGCTTCGGGCACGCGCTGTCGATGATGCTGTGGCTCGCGGTGATCATCTACTGGGTCGAGAGCCGCTTTCTCGAGCTCGAAGGCATGCAGGCGCCGGTTCTTGCGCTCGCTGCGGTGTGCGTGCCGCTGCCCGCGCTGTTCCCCGGACTCGCCTCGCCCTCGTCCGCACATTCCACCGAGCTGCGCCTGCACCTCGTGCTCGCGATGGTCGCCTACGGCATGTTCACGATCGCGGCGCTGCACGCGCTGCTCATGACGCTGATGGAGAAGCGTCTGCACGGGGGAGCGCTCGCCGGGCCGCTCGCCGCGCTTCCGCCCCTGCTCACCATGGAGCGGCTCCTGTTCCGGGTGATTCTCGCGGGATTCGCGTTCCTCACGCTCACGCTCGTCACCGGTATCGCTTTCTCGGAAACGCTCTTCGGCCGTGCGATGAAGTTCGATCACAAGACCGTGTTCGCTATTTCCTCCTGGTTTATTTTCGCCGCGCTCCTCGCCGGCCGCTATTTCTACGGCTGGCGCGGGCGTACGGCATTGCGCTGGACCCTCGCCGGATTCCTCGCGCTTCTGCTCGCTTACGTCGGCAGCCGCTTCGTGCTCGAGGTGGTGCTGCGCCGGGGTGTGGTCTAGAGCCGTCGAGGCCCGCTGGAGCGTACGACTTGGACGACGTCCCCTTAATCGCGCTGCTCGCCGCGCTCGCCCTCCTTCTCGTCCTCTCGGCTTTTTTTGCGATGGCCGAGACCGGGATGATGGCGATCAACCGCTATCGCCTGCGCGCGCTCGAGCGCACCGGTCACCGCGGCGCCAGGCTCGCGTCCGATCTGCTGCGCGAGACCGACAAGCTGCTGTCGGTGCTGCTCGCGGGCAACACCCTGGTCAACGCGGCGATCACGATGATCG
>JBGQKQ010000061.1:0-15562 GCA_041499655.1 Gammaproteobacteria bacterium | reverse complement strand
CTGCGGCCTGTGCGGCGAGGTCGCGCACGCGGCGGTCCTGTGCCCCTCGTTCTTCCGCGCCGAGATCGTGCAGAATCCCAACCCCTGGGACCGGCTCATCGAGCGCCTGCGCGGCGCCATCATCGGCTGGCTGCAACCGGCGTAAGGAACACGACCATGGCTCTTCCCGAACGTCCCGTCACCATCCTGATCGCCGCGCTCGGCGGCGAGGGCGGCGGCGTGCTGGCCGACTGGATCATCGCGGCCGCGAACCTGCGCGACTACCCGGTGCAAAGCACCTCCATCCCGGGCGTCGCCCAGCGTACCGGAGCGACCACCTACTACGTCGAGGTCTACCCCGCGAAGCTTTCCGACCTCGACGGCAAGCGCCCGGTGATGACGCTCACACCCGCGCCCTCCTGCGTCGACGTCATGGTCGCCTCTGAACTTCTCGAGGCGGCGCGCGCCATGCAGAACGGCTTCGTCACCCCCGACCGCACCACGCTTATCGCCTCGACGCATCGCATCTACACCGTAGCGGAGAAAATGCAGATGGGCGACGGCCGGTTCGACGACGATGTCGTCCTCAAGGCGGCGCGCGCGCTCGCCAAGCGCGCCGTCCTGTTCGACATGCAGGCGCAGGCCCAGGCCGCAGGCACGGTCATCAGCGCGGTGATGTTCGGAGCCCTCGCGGGCTCGGGCGTGCTGCCGCTCTCGCGGGGCGAATGCGAGGCTGCGATCCGGGAGGGCGGCAGGGGCGCCGAGGCGAGCATGAAGGGCTTCGCCGCCGGCTTCGACGCCGCCGCCGAAGGCGGAGTGCGCGCGGCGTCCGAGGAGAAACGCTCCCGGGCCTCGCCGGAGGTCAAGATGCGGCCCATCTTCCCGGCGGAAACTCACGCCATCCTGCGCGAAGGGGCGTCGCGTTGCATCGACTTCCAGGACCGCGGCTACGCCATTCTCTATCTCGACCGGCTGGATCCGATCGCCAACCTCGACCACGCCGCCGACGGCTACAAGCTCACCATCGAGACGGGCCGCTTCCTCGCCCTGTGGATGTGCTACGAGGACGTGATCCGCGTGGCGGACCTGAAGACCCGCAGGAGCCGCTTCGAGCGCGTGCGCGAGGAGGTGCAGGCGAAGCCGAACGAGCCGGTGCACGTCACCGAGTTCCTCAAGCCCGGCCTGGACGAACTCGCCGCCGTGCTGCCGCGCTGGCTCGCGCGTCCGCTCAAGGGCCTTGCCCGGATCACGGGGCTCGAGCACAAGCTCAACGTCGGGATGCACGTGAAAACGACGAGCGTGAGCGGATTTCTGCTCCTGCGCTGCCTCGCTTCGCTGCGGCCGTTGCGGCCTCTCACCTCCCGCTGGCGGGAAGAGCAGGAGCTGATCGACCGCTGGCTTGCCGCGGTCATCGCCGCCGCCAAGCACCACCCGGCACTCGCGCTCGAGATCGCCTCGTGCGGACGCCTAATCAAGGGCTACGGAGAAACGCACGCGCGCGGCAAGTCCAACTTCCTGCGGATCCTGGATACGCTGGTCGACGGCGAACTGATCGGCGACCCGGAGGCACGCGCGAAGGCGATCCGTGCCGCCCGCGAGGGAGCGCTGGCCGATCCGGAAGGGCGTAAGCTCGAGCAGACGCTCGAAGCGCAAGGAATCCCGGCACTGCCTCCCAGGCCGAAACCGGTGAAATTCATGCGCCGGCCGAAGCCGGAAAATCACAAGGCGGCCTGAACACATGGAACGGCAATTCACCGCGGAGATAGAGTCCCTGAAGCTGGGCGATGGCGCGACTTTCCATGGCGAAGGCATCCTCGCCGTCACCAAGGCGCTGCTGCAATCGGGTGTGTCCTACGTCGGCGGCTACCAGGGCGCGCCGGTCTCGCACCTGCTCGACGTCATGGTGCAGGCGAAGGACTACATGAACGAGCTCGGCGTCCACGTCGAGGCCTGCACCAGCGAAGCCTCCGCCGCCGCGATGCTCGGGGCCTCGGTCAGCTACCCGGTGCGCGGCGCGGTGACCTGGAAATCGATCGTCGGCACCAATGTCGCCTCCGACGCCCTCTCTTATCTCGCGAGCGCGGGGGTGATCGGCGGCGCGCTGATCGTGCTCGGCGAGGACTACGGCGAGGGCGGCGTGGTCGCACAGGAGCGCAGCCACGCCTACGCGCTGAAATCCATGATGTGGCTGCTCGACCCGCGTCCCAACCTCACGACCATCGCTGAGATGGTCGAGCGCGGTTTTGAACTTTCGGAGGTTTCGAACACGCCGGTGATGATGGAGCTTCGCATCCGCGCCTGTCACGTGCAGGGCAGCTTCACCACCAAGAACAATCGCGCGCCCTCCATCTCGACGCGCAATCGCATGGAGAATCCGGCGGACTTTCTCTACGAGCGCCTCGCCCACCCGCCCGCGATCTTCCCGCAGGAGAAGAAGAAATCCGCTGTGCGCCTGCCTGCCGCGCGCAAGTTCATCGCCGAGCGCAAGCTGAACGAGGTCTTCAGCGGAGACGACTCCTCGGTCGGCATCATCGCGCAAGGAGGACTCTACAATAACCTCGTGCGCGCGCTGCAGATCCTCGGGCTCGCGAACCCTTTTTCGGACGATCGCGGCGGCTGCCGCATCCCGATTCTCGCGCTCAACGTCGTCTACCCGCTCGTCCCGGAAGAAATCTCCGCCTTCTGCACGGGCAAATCTGCCGTGCTCGTGGTCGAGGAAGGCCAGCCGGAATTCATCGAGCAGGATATCGCGACCACGCTGCGGCGCGCCGACATCCAGACCAGGCTCCACGGCAAGGACCTGCTGCCGATGGCGGGCGACTACCCGGCCGAAGTGCTGGTGGGCGCCATGGTGCGCTTTCTCGCGCTGCATGCACCGCATCTCGACACCTCCCCTGGGGCGCGCTGGCTCGAGGGCGTGGAGGCCTCGCGCGCCCGCGCGGCGCAACTGCTGGGCGCGCTCCCCGCGCGACCGCCGACCTTCTGTATCGGCTGTCCCGAGAGGCCTGTCTTCTCGGCGATGAAGCTGGTCGGCGAGGACGTCGGGCGCCCGCACGTCTCGGTCGACGTCGGCTGCCACGCGTTCGCCACCTTCGAACCTTTCTCGCAGGGCAACACCCTGCTCGGCTACGGCATGAGCCTCGCGAGCTCGGCCGGCGTGGGGCCGCTGTCCGCGCGGCGACCGGTCGCGATCATGGGCGACGGCGGCTTCTGGCACAACGGCCTGCTCTCGGGCGTGGCCTCCAACCTCCTGAACCACGGCGACGCGGTGCTGATTATCATGAAGAACGGCTATGCCTCGGCGACCGGCACGCAGGAGCTCCTGTCCTCCCCTCCCGAGTACGCGCGCGCGGCAGCCGTGGGCAGGAGCGCGACCTACGCCGGCAAGACGATCGAGAACACGCTCAAGGGCCTGGGCGTGAAATGGCTGCGCACGGTGCACAACTACCGCGTCGCCGACATGATGAAGGCGCTGCGGGCGGCGTATACGACACCCGAACCCGGGCTGAAGGTGATCGTCGCGGAGGGCGAATGCCAGCTCGAACGCCAGCGGCGCCTGCGCCCGCAGGTCGCCGCGAAGCTCAAGGCGGGCAAGCGCGTGGTGCGCACGCGCTTCGGCGTGGACGAGGACGTGTGCTCGGGGGATCACTCCTGCATCCGCCTCTCGGGCTGCCCTTCGCTCACCGTCAAGACCTCCAGCGATCCGCTCAAGCTCGATCCGGTGGCGCACGTCAACAACGGCTGCGTGGGCTGCGGCCTGTGCGGCGAGGTCGCGCACGCGGCGGTCCTGTGCCCCTCGTTCTTCCGCGCCGAGATCGTGCAGAATCCCAACCCCTGGGACCGGCTCATCGAGCGCCTGCGCGGCGCCATCATCGGCTGGCTCCAGCCGGCGTAAGTCGAGGCACCGACCCTGCCCGAGCGTTTTGTCCTGCCGCGCCGCATCCGGTTCGCCGACTGCGACCCGGCGGGGATCGTCTATTTCCCGCGGTTCCTCGAGATGACGAACGATCTCGTCGAGGACTGGTTCGAGACCGGTCTCGCCATGCCCTTCGGAGAATTCCACTTCAGCCGGGGCTGGGGTGTGCCGCTGGTCAACACCAAGGTGGATTTCCTCAAGGCCTGCCGTTTGGGGGAAACGCTCGCCCTGGAACTCGCAGTCGAAGCGCTCGGCCGTAGCTCCGCGGTGCTCGCCATCCGCGGGCACATCGATGGCGAGGACCGGCTGCGCCTGCGTCACAAGGTGGCGATCGTGTCGCTGCAGAGCCGGCGTGCGATAGCGATCCCCGAGGAACTGCGCGAGCGCATGGCGCGCTTCCTCCTGCCGGAGGTGGCACCCTCGCGCGAGCCTTCGACGCACGACGGACAGGCACCGGCCAACGCCTTCCGCTCGCGGTACCTGGTGCGCTTCTCGCACTGCGATCCGGCGGGAATCGTCTTCTATCCGCGCTTCTTCGACCTGTTCAGCAGCGCGCTCGAGGACTGGTTCCAAGACGGCATCGAGAGCCCCTTCGGCGGGGATTTCATGGTGGAGCGGAACCTGCGCGTCCCCAGCCTTTCGATCACCGCGGAATTCATCCGTCCCTGCAGGATGGGCGAGTTCCTCGATATCCACGTGTGGGTGTCGCGGCTGGGACGCAGCTCGTTCGAGCTCGCGCTGGCGGGAAGCGTCGCCGGCGAGCCCCGCCTGCGCGCCACGTGGACGATGTGCGTCATCGATTTCGCGACCTTCAAGTCCACGCCGATCCCGGACGACCTGCGCCAGCGCATGCAGTCATTCGCGCGCGCGCCGTCCTACGTTGCGGGGAGCGCCCCACGCGAGTGCTAAAATCGCATTCGTCATGAACGACCGCCCGCTGGTGCTGAACGAAGCGTCGAGCTTTCGCGTCAACCGAGCGACGCTGGTCGACCCGGAGATCCTGGATCTCGAGCGGCGGCGGGTATTCGACGTGTGCTGGATCTACGTCGGCCACGAATCCGAGCTGCGCTCGCCAGGCGACTTCAGGACGCGCACGGTGTGCGGGCGGCCCGTGATCTTCTGCCGCGACAGCGGCAACGCGGTGCGAGTCTTCCTCAACACCTGCCGCCATCGCGGCGCGATGGTATGCCGTGAGGCCGAAGGCAACGCGAAGACCCACACCTGCTTCTACCATGGCTGGAGCTACGACCGCGACGGCAGGCTGGACGGCGTCCCCGGCGAGAGGGATTACCCGCAGAGCTTCAGGAAATCCGACTACGGGCTCATGGAACCCCCGCGGGTCGAGAGCTACCGCGGCTTCGTATTCCTCAACTTCGACCCTCAGGCGGTATCGCTGGCCGAATACCTCGCGGGCGCAAAGGAGTACATCGACCTGGTGATCGATCAGTCGCCCTCGGGGCAGATGGAGGTGATCCAGGGTACGCAGGACTACGACATCCGAGCCAACTGGAAGCTCCTGGTCGAGAACAGCTTCGACGACTATCACCTGCTGACGACGCATTCGACCTGGCTCGACTACCTGAAGAACGCGGGCGTGAAAATGCAGCGGCCGGACCGGGATCATCTGCTGCCCTCGCACGGAGTGGGCAAGGCGCTGGGCAACGGCCACGCGACCACCGACAACGTGAATTTCCGCGGCAGGCCGGTCGCGAAATGGATACCGGTGTACGGCGAAGCGGCAAAGCCCGAGATCGAGCGCACCCGCGCCGAGCTGGTCGCGCGCCTGGGCGAAGCCCGGGCCGCGCGCGTTGCCGACACCAACCGGAACCTGATCGTCTTCCCGAACCTGCTCCTCGCCGACGGATCCTCGGTGACGATAAGGACTTTCTATCCCACGGCGCCCGACCGCATGCGCGTGCACGCGT
The DNA here is from genome assembly GCA_041499655.1 of Gammaproteobacteria bacterium. Taxonomy (GTDB): domain Bacteria; phylum Pseudomonadota; class Gammaproteobacteria; order Burkholderiales; family SG8-39; genus VBDM01. Next base: position 9,742 of record JBGQKQ010000061.1, on the reverse strand, counting down.
GGGCGCTGGGACCCAAGGAGGAGACCAGCGCGGCCCGGGCGATCCGCCTGGACGCGTTCCTCACATTCTATGGACCGGGAGGCCTCGCCACCCCGGACGACGTCGAGGCGCTCGAGATGGTCCAGGCGGGCATCACCGCCACCCATCGCGAGGTACCCTGGTCGGTGATGTCGCGCGGCATGGCGAAAACGGGCGAGCAGCTCAACTCGGACGAGCTGCATCTGCGGGCCTTCTGGCTGCAGTGGGACAAGCTGATTCGCGGCGAGCCGCGCGCCGCGCGATGAAGAAGAGGCCCCCGGCCCGGGCCGCAGCGGCGAAGGTCACCCGCGCCGACGTGGAGGAGCTGCTCTTTCACGAGGCCGCGCTGCTCGACGACTGGCGCCTCGACGACTGGCTCGGACTGTTGACCGCGGATGCGCGCTACGAAGTACCGTCGAACGACCGGCCTGACGCCGACCCGGAGAACACGCTCTTCACCATCGCCGACGATATCGACCGGATCCGGGGGCGGGTGACGCGGCTGAAAGACAGGAACGCGCACGCCGAATTCCCGCGCTCGCGCACGCGGCGCATGATCGGCAACGTGCGGATCGCAGGCAGGAACAACTCCGAGGTGAGCGTCGAGGCGAACTTCGTGGTGTACCGGTTCCGGCGCGACGAGAGCGTGCGGGAATACGTGGGCCGCTACCGGTACCTCCTGCGCGTGGAGCGCGGCAGGCTGAAGATCGCGCGGCGCCAGGCGGTGCTCGACGCGATGGAGCTCGGGTCGATGGGGCTGGTGAGCTTTATTCTCTGACTAGGCGGCTCCGACCCGGAAACCGACGTCCTCGGTCAGCTCGAAGCGCCCCTCGCGGATGGCGCGAAGCCAGCGGGCGGTCCGAACCAGGCCGCCGAAACAGAAGATATGGGCGCCGGCGAGCGGCGGCTCGGCGCTGCGCGCGAGGTTTCTCAGGGTGGTTTCCGGTCCCGCTTCGACCATCAGCCGCGTGATCGCCCCCGGACGCGCCTTCAGCGCGCGCACCGAATTCCCGACGCCGCACATGGCGGCGAAGCGCAGCAGGCGAGGCAGGCTGGCCGGCCCGGCGAGCCCGACGCGCACGGGCAAGCCGTGCCCTTTCATCTTCGCCGCCCATGAAAGTATCGATTCGGCATCGAAGCAGAACTGCGTCACGATGCCAAGCTCGATCCCGGTCCGGCGTGCGAAGGTTTTCTTCGCCGCCAGAGCGGCCTCGAGAGCGGAAAGCGCGATCCTCGGGTGCCCCTCGGGGTAGCCCGCGACACCGATGCGCACGATGCCGTGCCGCTGGAACAATCCCGTTTCGAGCAAGGCTAGGCTGGAGTCGAAGGCGCCGCTCGGGTGATCGCTGTCTCCGGCAATGACCAGGGCGCTATCGACCCCGGCTTCGCCGGCGGCCCTGGCGAGGTAGTCGTCCAGCGCTTCGCGTCCCGCGATGCGTCTCGCCGCGACGTGCGGTACCGGCCGAAATCCGGCCCGCGCGAGGCGCACGGCGAGCGCTACCGTACCGTGGTAGGTCTGCCCCGGCGGGAAGCTGATGTAGACAGGCGTTCCCGGCTCGAGAAGACCCACGCAGGCGTCTATCTCGGCGGGATCGCGCGAGGACAGCTCGAGCGACGCCCCGGCGAGGAATGCCGAAATACCGCCGCGCTCTTCCTGAAGGGCCCGACCCGCCGCCATCGCAGTGCGCTCCACTGTCACGCCCGTCAGCATTTCAGTCACGCTTGCGGGAAATCACGAACGACTCGTCGAAGAACCACAGACCGGAGTGACGCTGCAACACGTCCCGCGTCGCCTCGAGATAGCCGCGGTCGCCCATTACGCCGGCGAGCCGCTGATCCTCGATCTGCGCCACGTACACGGCGGCGTTCCAGGCAGCAAGCAGCGTCGACGTGCCTATCGCCTCGCTGATCTCCTCGGGCAGCGTGTGCATCTCGTAGCGGAAGATCGAACGGTTGTCCGCGTAGGCGTTGAAATTGAGGTCCCTTCCGTCTGCGCCGAGCTGCGTACGGGTCTCCTTGAGGAGTTGATGACGGTCGGTCTGGAAGGGGTCCTCACCGGGCCAGACCCGCTGCACGATCTCCAGGCCCGGATCGCGGCCGTGCGAATGGATCGCAATCATGCGCCCCCCCGGCGCGAGACTGCGCGCGAGCGGCGCGAGAACCTTCGACGCCTTGAATTCGGCCGAGGCGCGGGCGCGGTAGGGCTGCGAAGCGATGACCAGATCGTAGTCGGCCCGGGCAACGCCACGGCGCGGCAGGACCCGGTCGAGCAGGAACTCGTGATCTTCCCGATACAGCACTAGCACCACCGGTTTAGCGTAAGCCGGGTTGCCGCTCGTCTTGCTCACCGAAGCCCGCCAATGTTCGTTCAGGAACGGCTGCAGCTCGGTGATTTGCTGCTCGAACTCGCTCGAAGTCGCCCCTCTCAGCGCGACCTCCTTCCACACCAGGCTGGTGGCGGCCGTTACCGATTTCGGCGCGAGCCACGGCGCCTCGGAGTAGTAGAGGTTGGTCATCACCAGCACCGTCGACGGGTGCTCGAAAAAGCGGTCGGGCATGCGGTCGAGCGCAAGGCGCACGTCCTCGAGACTGATTTCCTTGCCGACGATGTGGAAAGGCATGGTCGGGTAGCGCTGGTGCATGGCGCGCATCACCCGCGCGAGCACGGTGCCGTCCCCCACCCCGGCGTCGAACACCCTCAGCGCAGGCGGCCGGGGATGGATATTCGCGAGCTCCATGCCGACGCGCTGTGCGACGACCCATTTCTCGCTGCAGGTGTTGACGAAGAGAAGATACTTCTGCCGGTTGTCGTAGAAGCGGAAGTTGTTCTTCGTCGACTCGCCCGTCTGCGCAAGCGGCACGCCGCTCACCAATCGGGCGAACGGACCGGGTGCGGGCGCAGCGCTGCCGTTCAGGCTGCCAGCCGGAGAACGCAGGCGCACCAGGCCACGGGTCTCCAGCGTTGCGTGATCGGTCATGAAGGTGCGCACGCGCTCGACCGTTTCCATCGTGACGCGGCCGCCGATCCGCAGCCGGCTGACGAGCTTTCCGTCGTTTACCGCACGCCGCCCGAAGGTGGACTCGGCCATGCCGACGCGTCGGCAGTAGTCGGCGATCTCGTTGAGTAGCTGCTCTGCCGTCACTTTGCCCCTCCTCCATAAGCGATTGCAGCCGGATTATTACAAGGCGTCCCGAGGCTCTGGGTCAACCACAATTCCGCCCACTCCGAAAGTGGGACATATAGTGGGATTATGCCCACTACGTGTGTGAGCGAACGCTCACCTTCAAAGAAATGTACAATATATATTCTATATCATATATATATGTCACTGTACCCTTCGGAGCAGCCCCTGGCGATTTACCCGACTTCCTGTCCATCTTCCCCACAGTCAGGCCCGGTCCGGAATTTATCTCCAGAAAATGGGCCATTGCCCACCCATTTCCGGCACGCTCAAAGTTGCCGCGGTTCGCTCCTTTAGCGGACAATCGCCCCTATCCGCCTAGACTTTTCCCGGAGAACATTTCCGATGTCTGCCGTACTGCAGCCCAGCGTCGCCGCCGACCGGAAAGCGTTTTACGACAGAATCGGCAAGGCCAATGTCACCCCCCTGTGGGAGGTCCTGCATGGCCTGATTACCCCCACTCCCAACACGCCGTGCAGACCCTGCTTGTGGAAATGGGAGCAGATGTGGCCCTGGATCCAGGAGGCCGGGAGACTGATTAGTGCGAAGGAGGCCGAGCGGCGTGTGCTTGTGCTGGAAAACCCGGGGCTAAGGGGCCGCTCGAGCATCACCCACAGCCTGTATGCCGGGCTGCAGCTCATCCTGCCGGGTGAAGTTGCGCCGTCGCACCGTCACTCGCAGTCGGCTCTGCGCTTCATCCTGCTCGGGAGGGGCGCTTATACGGCGGTGGACGGAGAGAAGGTCACCATGAGCATGGGCGACTTCGTCATCACGCCGTCCTGGACCTTCCACGACCACGGAAATCCATCCGATGAACCGATGGTCTGGCTGGACGGGCTGGATGTGCCCCTGGTCGAGCTGCTCGACGCCCAATTCATGGAAAAGGGGACACAGGAAACCCAGCGCACGTACTTTACCCAGGGCGACAACTCGGCGCAGTTCGGCAACACCATGAAGCCGGTCGAGTACCACGCGAAAAGCCGGACCTCCCCGCTGTTCTGGTATCCGTACGACCGCACCCGCGAAGCCCTTGGAACGATGGCACGAGGCCGGGACCCGCACCCCTGCTGGGGCCACAAGCTCCAATACACGAACCCGGTGACGGGCGACTGGGCGATGCCGACGATCGGGACGTTCATGCAGCTCCTTCCGGCGGGTTTCAGAGGCCAGGAATATCGGTCGACCGACTCCACCGTGTATGCCGCCGTCGAGGGCGGCGGCCGCTGCCGCGTCGGTAGCGAGACCCTGAGTTTCGGGCCCCGGGATGTTTTTGTCTGCCCCGCGTGGCTGCCGTACCGGCTCGAAGCCGACGAGGAGGCGATCCTGTTCAGTTTCTCCGACCGGCCCGTCCAGCAAGCTCTCGATCTCTGGCGAGAAGCGTTCTAGGAATCACGCCGGAGCAGAAGGCCGCCCGTGGGCGGTCTTTTTTGTTGTCCGACCTGCTGTCAAGCGACCGATGAACGCGGAAAAGACCGACTACGACTTACTCTACAACCCCCGGCTGACGGTGAGCGGCTACGAGGAAATATTCGAACGCTGGGACCGCGACTCGGAACGGGCGCGCGCGCAACTGGAGTGCTACCTGGACGTGCCCTACGGGGCCGCAACCACCGAAACCCTGGATCTTTTCCGCGCGAAGGGCGAGAGCCGCGGACTGCTGATGGTCATCCACGGCGGATATTGGCGCTCGCTCGACAAGAGGCGCTTTTCCTTCGTCGCCCCCGCGCTCGTGGAGTCGGGTATCACGGTCGCGGTGGTCAACTACGCTCTTTGCCCCGCGGTGCAGGTCGCGGACATCGTGATGCAGATGGTCCAGGCCTCTGCATGGTTGTATCGAAACGGCGGGAATTTCGGCGCCCCGGCGGCCCGGCTCGCCGTGTGCGGGCATTCGGCAGGCGGGCACCTCGCCGCGACGATGCTCGCCTGCGACTGGCCGAAGTATTCACGCGATCTGCCGAAAAAAGCCGTGTCCGGCGCGCTATCGATCAGCGGCCTGTACGATCTCACCGAGATCGTCAAGGTGCCTTCGGTCAACGGCGACGCGCGCCTGACGGAGAAAACGGCGCTGAAGGTGAGCCCGGCGTTTCTGCCGCCTGCGACCGACGCGCCTCTGTACACGGCGGTAGGCTCGGACGAGAACGAAGGATTCCACATCCAGAACCGGTTGATCGCCGAACGCTGGGCCAAGGTGCATCGCAGGGACATCCCCTGCCCTGGGAAAAATCATTTCACCGTGCTGGATGATCTCTGCGAACCGCGGAGCCGCCTGTTCAGATCGGTGCTGGAGCTTATCTCGCAGTAGAGCGCCCCTGCGGCCGGAGGCTGGAACGTGGACTCCAAGGAGTTGCTCATTCAAAGCTTCCACGCGGCGGTTGCCGCCGCCGATCCGCTCAAGATATTGCCGCGGCATCTGCCGGCGCCTCCCGCCGGCAGGACCCTGGTCATCGGGGCGGGCAAGGCGGGGGCATCCATGGCGCTCGCGGCGGAGCGGCACTGGCCTGCAAGCGCCTCCCTCGAGGGTGTGGTGATCACCCGCCACGGACACGCGCTGCCGACGGAGCGCATCGAAATCATCGAGGCTGGCCACCCGGTCCCCGACGAGGCGGGCGAGGCCGGAGCGCGGGAGATCCTGCGGAGAGTCAGGAGCCTGGGGCCGGGCGATCTCTTGCTCGCGCTCATCTCCGGCGGCGGATCGGCGCTGCTCAGCCTTCCCGCCGAGGGCGTGGACATGGACGCGCTGAAAGCGACCACGAAAGCACTGCTGAGGAGCGGCGCCCGTATCGAGGAGATCAATACCGTGCGCAAGCACCTCTCTGCGATCCAGGGTGGCCGCCTCGCGGGCGCGTGCCGCGCACCGATCCTCGCGCTCATCATCTCGGACGTCACGGGGGACGATCCCACGCACATTGCCTCGGGTCCCTGCGCGCCCGACCCCACGACCTATGCCGACGCGATCGCTGTCCTCGAGCGCTATGGCGTCAGGGCAGCCCCGGCAGTGCTTCAGCACTTGAGGCAAGGCATGCAGGGCGCAATCCCGGAGACGCCCAAGCCGGGAGACCCCTTGTTCTCGCGCGTGGAAAATCGGGTGATCGCAACGGCGCGGCTTGCCCTGAGTGCCGCGGAGGATTTCTTTCACTCGCGCGGGATTCAGACTAGGAATCTCGGAGATCGGATCACGGGCGAAGCCAGGGAAGTGGCGGGCGCGCAGGAGGCACTCGCGCGCCAGCTCGCCGGGCAGACCGGGCCGCGGCCCGTGGCGATCGTCTCCGCAGGCGAATGCACGGTCACCGTCCGTGGGCACGGCCGCGGAGGGCGGTGCACGGAGTTTCTGCTTTCGCTCGGAATCGGGCTCGACGGCTTGCCGAACGTCCACGCTATCGCCTGCGACACCGACGGCATCGATGGCTCGGAAGACAACGCGGGCGCCGTGCTCCTCCCCGATTCGCTCTCCCGTGCCGCGAAACGCGGGGTCGACGCAGGAAAGCTCCTGGCCGACAACGACGCCTACGGATTCTTCTCCGCGACCGGCGACCTCGTGGTGACCGGACCGACGCGCACCAACGTCAACGACTACCGGGCGATCCTGGTCACCTGAGCGTAAAAAAGACCGGAACAATCCGGCCTCGTTCACTGGGGTGGCCGGGGGCTAAGCCTCTGCTTCCTTTTGCTTGGGCTGCTCTACAGGCTCGGGACGATCGAGCAGCTCGACCATCGCCATCGGCGCGTTGTCCCCCTTCCTGAAGCCGTGCTTCAGGATACGCAGATAGCCCCCATTGCGCTTAGCGTAGCGCGGGCCGAGCTCCGCGAACAGCTTCGTCACGATGCCGCGGTCGCGCAAGCGATTGAAGGCGAGTCGGCGGTTGGCGAGCGTCGGCTGCTTTCCGAGCGTCAGGATGGGCTCGACGACGCGGCGCAGCTCCTTTGCCTTGGGAAGCGTGGTGTGAATGACTTCGTGCCGCAGGAGCGAGACGGTCATGTTGCGCAGCATCGCGAGGCGATGGCTGCTCGTACGATTAAGTTTCCTCAGTCCGTGGCGGTGACGCATCGGTATTCGGTCCTTCGTGTCCCTGAGCGGAGCTTCAGTTGCTCCGTGCTGTTTCGAGGCCGGCAGGCGGCCAGTTCTCGAGCTTCATACCAAGGGTCAGACCCCGCGAGGCGAGCACTTCCTTGATCTCGTTGAGCGACTTGCGCCCGAGGTTGGGTGTCTTCAGAAGCTCGGTCTCGGTGCGCTGGATCAGATCGCCGATGTAGTAGATGTTTTCCGCCTTGAGGCAGTTGGCCGAACGCACGGTGAGCTCGAGATCATCGACGGGGCGCAGCAGGATCGGGTCGACCTGCGGGGCCTTTTTCTCTTCGATGGCCGGAGTCGTGCCCTCGAGCGCGGCGAAGACGGAAAGCTGGTCCACGAGAATCCGCGCCGCGTAGCGGATCGCCTCCTCGGGCTCGATCACGCCATTCGTTTCGATGTCAATGATGAGTTTGTCGAGGTCAGTGCGCTGCTCGACGCGCGCCGACTCGACGGAATAGGAGACGCGTCTCACCGGGGAAAACGATGCATCGAGGATTATTTTGCCGATACCCTTGGATTCCTCGGGCACCACGCGCAGGTTGCCGGGGAGATAGCCGCGGCCGGTTTCGACCTTGATCTGCATCTCGAGCTTGCCCCCGGGAGATAGGTGCGCGATCACGTGCTCGGGGTTGATGATCTCGACGTCGTGCGTGACTTCGATGTCGCCGGCGGTAACGGGACCCTCGCCCTTCTTCTTCAGGCTCAGCAGCGCGTCCTCGCGGTTGTGGAGCTTCAGCACCACGCCTTTGAGGTTCAGCAGGATATCGACGACATCCTCCTGGACGCCCTCGATCGTCGAGTACTCGTGAAGCACGCCCGCGATCTGCACTTCGGTCGCCGCATGTCCCGGCATGGACGAAAGCAGGACTCGACGCAAGGCATTGCCGAGCGTATGACCGTACCCGCGTTCGAACGGCTCCATCACGACTTTCGCGTGGTTGGGGGCGATCCCCTGAACGTCGATGATGCGCGGTTTCAGAAATCCACTGGTTTGCATGTAGGACCCTCAATACAATTTTGCTGCGCCGGCGCTAGGCATGCGGCGCGTTGCCAAACGCTACTGCGCGAACGCTACTTCGAATACAGCTCGACGACCAGGCTTTCGTTGATCGTGGACGGCAGCTCGGAGCGCACCGGAAACGCCTTGAGCTTGCCCCTCATTTCCTTCACGTCGACCTCTATCCATTCCGGGAAACCGCGCGTTTCTGCAGCGGTCAGAGATCCCTTTACCCTGAGCTGCTCCTTGGCCGTGGCCGTGACTTCGACGGTGTCCCCGGGCCGCACCTGGTAGGACGGCACGTTGACCCGCTTGCCGTTTACCAGCACGCCGTTGTGGCGCACGATCTGCCGCGCTTCCGTGCGGCTCGCGCCAAATCCCATCCGATACGAGATCGAATCGAGACGTGATTCCAGCAGCTGCAGGAGACGCTCGCCCGTCACACCCTTGCTGCGCGACGCCTCGGCATAGGTCTTGCGAAACTGGCGCTCGAGCAGTCCGTAGATGCGGCGCAGCTTCTGCTTCTCGCGCAACTGCTTGCCGAAATCCGACATGCGGCCGCCGCTCTTTTGCCCGTGCTGTCCCGGCGCATAGCTGCGGCGCTCGATCGCGCACTTGTCGGTGAAGCATTTCTCACCCTTGAGGAAGAGCTTCTCGCCTTCCCGGCGGCATTGCCGGCACTTGGGACCTAGGTCTCTTGCCATTCGTATCCTTTATATGCGCCGTCTTTTGGGCGGCCGGCAACCGTTGTGGGGGACGGGCGTGACGTCGGCGATGCTACCGATCTTCAGGCCCAAGGCATTGAGGGCGCGGACCGCGGATTCGCGGCCAGGTCCGGGACCCTTGATGCGCACCTCCAGATTCTTCACGCCGCATTCCTGCGCCGCGCGACCTGCCTGTTCGGCGGCCACCTGTGCGGCGAAGGGCGTTGATTTCCGCGAACCCTTGAACCCCGCAGCACCGGAAGTCGCCCACGCCAAGGCGTTGCCCTGGCGGTCGGTGATCGTCACGATGGTATTGTTGAACGAAGCGTGGATGTGAGCGATGCCCTCGGCCACGTTCTTCTTGACCTTCTTGCGAACGCGGGCGGCGGCGGTGGGTGCGGCAGGGGGTTTTGCCATTGTGCGCTTGGTCCTGTGGGCTCTCAGCCGGCTTTCGGCGCGGCGGCAGTGATCTTGACCGCGGCCTTGCGCGGGCCCTTGCGGGTGCGTGCGTTGGTGCGGGTCCGCTGACCGCGGACCGGGAGTCCCTTGCGGTGGCGGGTACCGCGGTAACAGCCGAGGTCCATCAGCCGCTTGATATTCATCGATACCTCGCGGCGCAGATCGCCCTCGACGGTGAATCGGGCGACTTGCTCGCGCAGGTGCTCCATGTCCGATTCGGACAAGTCCTTGATTTTGGCGTTCTTATTCACCTTCGCCGCGCCACAGATCGCCTGTGCGCGCGAGTGGCCGATGCCAAAAATCGCCTGCAGCG
>JBGQKQ010000060.1:0-15875 GCA_041499655.1 Gammaproteobacteria bacterium | reverse complement strand
GGCGGCGAGCTCGAGGTGGCCGGCGGCGTCTTCAAGCACACCTACCACGGCAACTGGAAGCTGATGCTCGAGAATCATCTCGACGGCGCGCATCCGGCCTGGGTGCACGCCTCCTCGGTGGCGGTGGCACGGGGTGCGCCCGAGCCGGGCAAGCCCGGCGCGGAGCACTACTTCGACATCGCGGTGCGCCAGATGCGCCAGAACGGCGCGCCCGAGTCGGTCTGGGAGAACACCGGCATCTGGGCCACGCAGCGCGGCCACGGCTACATGGGCGACTACCACGACGACAGCCGCCTGGTCGCGGGCATGGGGAATCCCGCGTTCGAGGAATACAGAAATAAACTGGTTCAAGCGACAAGCCAGAAAGAAGCGGACCGGATCCTGCGCGTGACGCTGTGGAACACGATCGTCTACCCCAACTGCTCGTTCATGAGCCAGTTCCGGCAGCTGCGCATCATCCATCCGGTCGCCGTCGACCGCTCGGTGGTCCACACCTACTCGTTCCGCATGAAGCAGGCGCCGGAGCGGCTGTTCCGCGACACCATCGCCTTCTCCAACGTGGTCAACGGCACCGCCTCGTGGGTGCTGACCGACGACCTCGAGGTCTACGAGCGCATCCAGCGCGGCTTCGCGAGCGGCGCGGTGGAATGGGCGCAGATCGGCCGCGGATACGGCCGCGACGCCGCCGAGCCGGACGGAGCCCTGCGCGGCGCGACCGGCACGAGCGAGGTCTACATCCGGGCGCAGATGCGCGCCTGGCTGGACTACATGACGGCATGAAGATCGAGGAGTTCCTGTACCACGAGGCGAGGCTGCTCGATACGCACCAGCTCGAGGCCTGGCTCGATCTTTTCACCGAGGACGCCACCTACTGGCTGCCGCTCGAGCGCGGACAGCAGGACGCCTTCGAAACCAGCTCCATCATCCACGACGACCGCACGCTGCTCGAACTGCGGGTGAAGCAGGCACGCCATCCACGCGCGCACGCCCGGCTGCCGCTCGCGCGCACCGTGCACCAGATCGGCAACGTCCTGGTGCTCTCCGAGGAAAACGGGGAGATCCGAGTCGCATCGACGCTCACGCTGGTCGAGTTCCGTAGCGAGCGGCAGCGGGTCTGGGGCGCGCTCGTCGAGCACCGCCTGCGCCGCGCGGGCGAGAGTTTCCGGATCGCGCACAAGCGCATCGAGCTGGTCAACTCCGAGGGCGAGATCGACGGCGTCGCGATACTCTTTTGAAGGTCTTCCGCGACTACACTCAAGACGAGCTCGACCGGCAGTACGAGCAGCGCACCTTCGCCCCTGACGCCGACGAGGTCATCCGGCGCTACGCCGCGGCCAGCGACTCGGTGAGAGCCAAGTTGGGCGAGCCCGAGACCCTCGCCTACGGGCCGACCGGAGTCGAGGCTCTCGACGTCTACGGAGGGGGCCGGGACCGGATGCTCGCCTTCGTGCACGGCGGCGCCTGGACGCGGATGGGCAGGCGCCCCAGCGCCTTCGCCGCCGAGACTTTCATGGGCGCCGGTGCGACCTTCGTCGCGCTCGGCTTCGGGTTGCTGCCCTCGATCACCCTTCCGGAGATGGTGGCGCAAGTCTGCCGCGCGCTCGAATTCCTGCACGAGAAGTTCACGCCGAGGAGGCTCGTGCTGGTCGGGCATTCCTCCGGCGCGCACTTGTCCGCCTGCGCCTTGACCAGAGTCCCATTCGTCGATGGCGCCGTGCTGGTCTCCGGCGTCTATGACCTGTTGCCGGTGCGTCTCTCCGCGCGCAACGCGTACATGAAGCTCGACGAGCGGCTCGAGCATGAGCATTCGCCGATCCGGCACGCCGCGAGCATCGCCTGCCCCATCGCCGTGGCCTGCGCCGGAAAGGACGGGCCCGAGTTCTTCCGTCAGTCGAAGGAGTTCGCCGAGAAGTTGTCGACGCCTCTTCTCATCGGCGAGGGCATGAACCACTTCGAGATCGCCGAAGCGCTGGCGGACCGAAACTCCGCGCTGGTCCGCACGGTGCTCGGGATGCTGACCTAGGCCGCCTTCTTCCCGGGCCCGTCGGAGCTCGCAGGCTCGTCCTTGGTCTGGTGGCTCGGCGGCCGAGTCGCGGTCCGCCCCGCCGTCCATTCCGCCCGGTCGCTCACCGCGAGCCGGTACGCCTGATCGCGGCCCGGCCAGTACGGCCTGGGCCAGAACTGGCCCGTGTGCTGGTACCAGGCCGCGGCGTGCAGCGTGAAATACGGATCGGCCAGGTGCGGGCGCGCCAGCGCGACCAGGTCGGCGCGTCCCGAGACGACGATGGTGTTCACCTGGTCGGCGGTGGTGATGTTGCCCACCGCCATGGTCGCGAGCCCGAGTTCGTTCCGGATCTTGTCGGCAAAGGGTGTCTGGTACATGCGCCCGTAGATCGGCTTCTGGTTCGGCACCACCTGTCCGGTCGACACGTCGATCAGGTCGACGCCCGCCTCCTTGAAGGCCCGTGCGAGCGCGAGCAGATCCTCCTCCGACAGGCCGCCCGGAGCCCAGTCGGTCGCCGAGATCCGGATCGACATGGGCTTCTCCTCGGGCCAGGCCGCGCGCACCGCGCGGAACAGCTCCAGCGGGTAACGAAGCCGGTTTTCGATCGGCCCGCCGTATTCGTCGGTGCGCAGGTTCGTGAGCGGCGAGATGAAACTCGAAAGCAGGTAGCCGTGCGCCATGTGCAGCTCGAGCATGTCGAATCCGGCCTGGTTCGCGTAGCCCGCGGAGCGCAGGAATTCGTCGCGGATCCTGTCCATGTCGGCGCGGGTCATTTCGCGCGGCGTTTGCGAGTGCGGCTGATAGGGCAAGGGCGAGGGCGCGACGAGATCCCAGTTGCCCGACTCGAGCGGATAGTCCATGCGCTCCCAGCCGAGCTGGGTCGAGCCCTTGCGCCCCGAGTGGCCGAGCTGCATGCACAGCTTCGCGCCGGATTGCGCGTGGCAGAAATCGACGATGCGCTTGAACGCGTCGCGCTGCGCTTCGTTCCACAGGCCGGTGCATCCCGGCGAGATGCGCGCCTCGGGCGAGGGGCAGGTCATCTCGACGAACACCAGGCCCGCGCCGCCGACGGCGCGGCTGCCGAGATGCACCAGATGCCAGTCGTTCGGCATGCCCTCCACCGCCATGTACTGGTCCATGGGCGAAACGACGACACGGTTCTCCAGGCGCATGCCGCGAAGAGAGAACGGAATGAACATCGGCGGCGGCGGATTGCGCACCTGGACCTCGAATCCCGGCGGGATCACCTTGTCCGCGAACCAGCGCGACACGCTTTCGAGAAATTCCGGGTCGCGCAATCGCACGTTCTCGTAGGTGATCTGCTTGGAGCGCGACAGGACGCCGAAGGCGAACTGCGGCGGGTCCATGCCCCAATAGCGCCGCATGTTCTCGAACCAGGCGAGCGACACGTCCGCCGCGTGCTGCGTCTTCTCGACGCCCTCGCGCCGCTGCGCGTCGTAGCGCGCCAGAGCGGCCTTGACGCCGCCTTCGATCTTCAGCGACTCGAACAGCGCGATCGCGTCCTCCATCGCGAGCTTGGTGCCCGAGCCGATGGAGAAATGCGCCGTGGCCTTGGCGTCGCCCACCAGCACCACCTTGTCCATGACCCAGGTGGCGTTGCGGATGTTGGGAAAATTGCGCCACACCGAGCGGTTGGCGATGAGCCCGTGGCCGCCGAGCTCCTCGGCGAAGATCTGCTCCAGGACGCGCAGCATGTGCGGCTCGTCCATCTTGTCGAAGCCCGAGCGCTCCCAGGTGTCGGCGTTGGTCTCGATGATCCAGGTGCTCGCGCCCTGCTCGTACTGATAACAGTGGGCGAGCAGGATGCCGTGCTCGGTCTCCTTGAAGAAATACTTGAAGGCGTCGAGCGGCCGGGTCGAGCCCAGCCACACGAACTTGTTCGGCCGCAGATCGACCGAAGGCTTGAAGTGGTCGCGGTAGGTCTCGCGGGTGCGCGAATTGATCCCGTCCGCGGCGACGATGAGGTCGCTGTCCCGGAAATCCTCGACGCTCGCCTCGGTCTGGAAGTGCATTTCCACGCCCAGCTGGCGGCAGCGCTCCTGCAGGAGCCTGAGGAGCGTCACGCGCGAGCAGCCGCAGAAGCCGTTGCCTCCGCAGCGCAGGGCGCGGCCCTTGTAGACGACCTCGACGTCGTCCCAGTAGGCGAAGCTGCGGCGGATCGACTCGTACGAAGGCACGTCGTAGTCGCGGAACGTGCCCAGCGTGGCGTCGGAGAACACCACGCCGAAGCCGAAAGTGTCGTCCGCGCGGTTGCGCTCGTGGACTGCAACGTCCCAGCGCGGCCAGCGCTTCTTCGCGAGCAGCGCGAAGTACAATCCGCCCGGTCCGCCGCCGATGATGTCGATCTTCATCGACTTGGCGTCAGTCCGGAATCACCGCCGTCGCCTCGATCTCCAGGCGCGCAAGGCTTTCCACCAGAGCGCTCACCTGCACCACGGCCATGGCGGGATAGTGCTTGCCCATCAGCTCGCGATAGACGTGGCCGACCGACATGAGCGAGGCGAGGTACTCGTCGCGGTCGATGACGTACCAGGTCATGCGCACGATATGCTCCGGCCTGCCGCCCGCCTGCGCCAGAACCTCGATGATGTTCTTCACGGCCTGGCGGAACTGGCCGGTGAAATCCTTGGCGTCCCAGGTCCCGTTGCTCCATCCGACCTGGCCGGCAACATAGACGGTAGTCCCGCCCTTCACGGCGATGCCGTTGGAAAAACCGCGCGGCTTCGCCCAGCCCGGGGGCTGGAGAATCTGCATCATGCTCTCTCCCTCAATTTGAATCGCTGCAGTTTTCCAGTCTCGGTGCGCGGCAGCGCGTCGACGAACTCTATCCGGCGCGGATACTTGTACGGCGCGATCGCGCTCTTCACGTGCTGCTGGAGCATTTTGACAGAAGCATCCGACCGGTCGTGGCCGGGTTTGAGCACCACGTAGGCCTTCACCACCTGCCCGCGGTCTTCGTCGGGCACGCCGACCACGCCGCATTCGGCCACGGCCTCGTGCCCGAGCAGCGCCCCTTCGACCTCGGGGCCGGCGATGTTGTAGCCCGCCGAGATGATCATGTCGTCGGTGCGCGCCTGGTAGAAGAAATAGCCGTCCCCGTCCCGCGCGTACGCGTCGCCGGTGATGTTCCACCCGTCGTGCACGTAGTTGCGCTGGCGCGCGTCGGCGAGATAGCGGCACCCGGTGGGGCCCTTGACGGCGAGACGCCCGATCGCGCCCGGCGCGCAGGCGCGGCCCTCCTCGTCGAGCACCGCCGCGCGGTAGCCGGGGATCGCGTAGCCGGTCGCGCCGCGGCGAACCGTTTCCGGCGTGTGGGAAATGAAGATGTGGATCATCTCGGTAGAGCCGATGCCGTCGATGATCTCGATGCCGGTCGCTTGCCTGAAAAGCTGCCGGGTCGCGTCGGGCAGCGCTTCGCCCGCGGAGACGCATTTCTTCAGACTGTGCAGCTTGCGTCCCATGGCGAGCCGCGCCATCTGGCGATAGAACGTCGGCGCGGTAAAGCAGATCGTGGCGCGGAACTTCGCGATGGCTTCCAGCAGCAGCTCAGGGGTAAGTTTTTCCACCAGCACGACCGAGGCGCCGAAGCGCATGGGAAAGCACAGCAGGCCGCCCAGGCCGAAGGTGAACGCGAGGGGCGGCGTGCCGCAGAACACGTCGTCGGCCGTGGGCAGGAGGCAGGAGCGCGGGAAGCAGTCGCACATGGCGATCACGTCGCGGTGGAAGTGCACCGTGCCTTTGGGTCTGCCCGTCGTTCCCGAAGTGAACGCGATCAGGGCGGGGTCCTCGGCGAGCGTGCCCGCGTTCGCGAACGTGCCCGGTTTCTTCGCCGCGAGCGCGTCGAGCGCATCGGGCGCGTCGTCATTCCAGTACGCCAGCGCCCGAAGCGCCGGGCACGCGGGCAGCGCGGCCTTGAGCTCGGCATCCAGCCGCCTGTCGCACAGCGCGTGGGTGGTTTCCGCCTTGGCGGCGATCTCGGTCAGCTCCTTCGCGCGCAGCAGCGGCATGGTCGCAACCGCGATGCCGCCCGCTTTCATCACCGCGAACCAGCACGCCGCCATTTCCGGGCCGTTCGCGCCGCGCAGCAGCACGCGGTTGCCGGGCACGAGGCCCATGTCCTCGGTCAGCACCCGAGCGATCCGGTTCGCCCGCGCAAGGAGTTGCGCGTAGGTGACCTCGGTTTCGGCAGAGCGCAGCGCGATGCGCCCGCCCCAGCCGCGCTCGAGCGCGCGGTCGAGCAGCTCGGTGGCGCAGTTCAGGCGTTCCGGATAGCCGAGCTCCGGCCGCTCGAAGATCAGTTCCGGCCATTCGCCGCGAGGCGGCAGGTTGTCGCGAGTAAAGGTGTCGACGTGCGCCGTGGAAGCCATGGTCCGGTCCGCCGCTCCCACGCTACTCCTTGAGCAGCTCGCGGGCGATGATCAATTTCTGCACTTCGGTCGCGCCTTCGTAGATGCGCAGCGCGCGCACCTCGCGGTAGAGCCGTTCCACCGGGTGGCCGCGCTTCACGCCGAGGCCGCCGCAGATCTGCACCGCGGCGTCCACGACCTCCTGGGCGGTTTCGGTCGCCCGCATCTTGGCCATGGCGGCCTCGCGGGTCACGCGCTTCTGCTTCACGTCGCGCATCCAGGCGGCGCGGTACGCGAGCAGCGCCGCGGCTTCGATACCGGTCGCCATGTCGGCGAGCTTCGCCTGCGTCAACTGGAAATCGGCGAGCGCCCGGCCGAACATTTTCCTCTCGCGCGCCCGCAGGAGCGCCTCGGCGAGCGCGCGCCGCGCGAAGCCGAGCGCGGCGGCCGCGACGCCGGTGCGGAAGATGTCCAGGGTGCGCATCGCGAGCTTGAACCCTTCGCCCTCGGGTCCCAGCAGGTTCGCAGCGGGCACCCGGCAAGCGGAAAATCGCAGCGTCGCCATGGGATGCGGCGCGACGATCTCGATGCGCTCCTCGATGGAAAGCCCCGGCGCGTCCGCGTCGACGACGAAGGCCGAGATGCCCTTCGTCCCGGGCTCGTCCCCGGTGCGGGCGAACACGATGTAGAAATCGGCGATGCCGCCGTTCGAGATCCACGTCTTCGTGCCGTCGAGCACGTAGTGCGCGCCGTCGCGCCGCGCCCGGGTGGCGAGCGCCGCGACGTCCGAGCCCGCATCCGGCTCGGAAAGCGCGAACGCGGCGATCGCCTCGCCCCGGGCGGCCCGCCCGACGTAGCGGCGCTTCTGCGCCTCGGTGCCGGCGAGCGCCACGGGACCGCTGCCCAGGCCCTGCATGGTGAGGGCGAAGTCGGCGAGGCCCGCGTGGAAGGCGAAGACCTCCCGGAGCAGCGCGAGCGAGCGCACGTCGAAGCGCGAGTCCTCGGGCGCGCAGTGCGCGAGGAATCCCGCCGCCCCCATCTCCTTCACCAGGCGGCGGCAGACGGCGTCTTCATTCCCGTCGTGCGCGTAGGCGAGATTCGCCGTAGCCCATTCCTCCGCCTTGCGCGCGAGCGCGGCGTGCCGGGGCTCGAAGAACGGCCACTCGAGATGCGCGAACCGGTCCACCGGTCTCAGTCCCCTTCGAAAACCGGCTTTCGCTTCGCCGCGAACGCCTCGTAGGCGCGCTGGAAGTCTTTCGTCTGCATGCACTGCGCCTGCGCCACCGCCTCCATGTCGATCGCCTTGTCGAGGCTCACGTCCCATTCCTCGTGCAGCATCTTCTTGGTCATTGCGTGGGCGAGGGTAGGCCCGGACGCGAGCTGCCTGGCCGCGTCGAGCGCCCGCGCGACAACCTGGTCGGGTTCGGCGAGGGCATTGAAGAAGCCCCAGGCGAGGCCCTCCTCGCCCGACATCGACCGACCGGTATACAGCAGTTCGGCGGCGCGCCCCTGGCCGATCACCCGCGGCAGCATGGCGCAGGCACCCATGTCGCAGCCGGCCAAGCCGACGCGCGTGAACAGGAACGCGACCTTCGCCGCGTGAGTGCCGTAGCGCAGGTCGGAAAGCAGGGCGAGGATCGCGCCGGCGCCGGCGCAAACGCCGTCGACCGCGGCGACGATCGGCTGCGGGCAGGCGCGCATCGCCTTGACCAGGTCGCCGGTCATGCGCGTGAAGCGGAGCAGCTGCGGCGGTTTCATCTTCGTGAGCGGCCCGATGATCTCGTGCACGTCACCCCCGGAGCAGAAATTGCCGCCGGCGCCGGTGATGACCACGGCCTTGACGTCGCGCGCGCGCAGAAGCTGCCGGAACAGATCTCCGAGCTCCGCGTACGACTCGAAGGTGAGCGGGTTCTTCTTTTCCGGGCGGGAGAGCGTGATCACGCCGACGCGCTCCTCCACGTGCCAGCGGAAATGCAAAGGCCGGTAGCCGGCCAGTTCGGCTTCCTTCATCGCGTCCCCTTTCCTCCGAGGAGCGTAGGCTTACGGTCCGGCCTTGTCCACTGCCCGCGCTCGCTTGACTTCTCTCTCGTGCGCACATATGGTCTGCGTTTCCGCCGTGGGGGGAAAGTCACCATGAAGAATCCGTTGCTCGCCGCAGTAGTCGTATCGATCGCCGCCGCATCCTTGCCCGCTCAAGGCGCCGACAAGGTCAAGATCGGCTTCATCAGCACTTTGTCCGGACCGAGCGCCGCGCTCGGCATCGATATCCGCGACGCCTTCATGCTCGCGGTAAAGCTGAACGGCGGCAAGCTGGGCGGGCTTCCCGCGGAGGTCCTGATCGGGGACGACCAGTTCAAGCCCGACGTGGGGCGGCAGCTCGCCGAGAAGGACGTCAAGCTCGACAAGGTCGATTTCCTCACCGGGTTCGTGTTTTCCAACATCATGCTCGCATCCGTGCCGGTCGCGTTCGAGAACAAGATCATCTACATCAGCCCGAACGCCGCGCCCTCGCCGCTCGCGGGCAAGCAGTGCAATCCGTATTTCTTCGCCGCGTCCTGGCCGAACGACGCCTATCACGAGGCGGCCGGCCAGCACGCGACCGACAAGGGCTACAAGTCGGTATACATGCTCGCGCCGAATTACCAGGCGGGGAAGGACTCGCTCGAGGGGTTCAAGCGGTTCTACAAGGGCAGCATCGCCGGCGAGGTGTATACGCAGCTCGGCCAGCTCGACTATTCGGCCGAGCTCGCGCAGGTCCGCGCGGCGAAGCCGGAGGCCGTATACATCTTCCTTCCCGGCGGCATGGGAATCAATTTCATCAAGCAGTTCGTCGCCGCCGGCCTGTCGAAGGACATCCAGCTCATCACGCCCGGATTTTCCTCGGACCAGGACATCATCCGCGCCGTGGGCGATCCCATGCTCGGAACCTTCGACGCCGCTCACTGGGCGCTCGACCTCGACAACGCGGCGAACAGGAAATTCGTCGCGGCGTTCGAGAGCGAGTACAAGCGCCTGCCCACGGTGTACGCTTCGCAGGGCTACGACACGGCGATGCTCATCGACTCGGCGGTGCGCGCAGTCAAGGGAAAGATCGAAGACACCGAAGCCGTGCGCAAGGCGCTCAAGGCGGCGAAATTCCAGTCGGTGCGCGGCGCGTTCAAGTTCAACCGCAACCAGTATCCGATCCAGAACTACTACCTGCGGGTCGTCGGAAAGGATTCGCAGGGCCGCCTCGTCAACAAGACCATGGGCACGATCTTCAAGGACCGGGGCGACGCCTACGTGCAGGACTGCCCGATGAAGTAGGGGTCAAGTACGGACGCGAGCAGCCGCGCCGTCTTGACTCCGCGCGATCGACGCGGCGCAGTGCGCCGGTCATCGCGCGGCTAGTTTCCATGTCCTGGGTTCTCATACTCGAGCAGCTACTGAACGGACTTCAGTTCGGCCTGATGCTGTTCCTGCTCGCCGCCGGGCTCACGCTGGTGTTCGGCATCATGGACATGATCAACCTCGCGCACGGATCGCTGTACATGCTGGGCGCGTTTCTCGCCGCGGCGCTGGTGCAGGCGACGGGCTCGTTCGTTCTGGGCGTGCTGCTGGCGGTCCCCGCGACCGCGGCGATCGGCATGCTGCTCGAGGTGTCGGTGCTTCGCACGCTCTACGCCCGCGATCACCTGTCGCAGGTGCTCGCGACCTTCGCGCTCATCCTGATCTTCAACGAGGCGGTTCGCATCGTCTGGGGCTCCGACATGCCGCTGCCGATGCCCGCGGCGCTTTCCGGCCCGGTTGAGCTGCTGCCCGGGATGTTCTACCCGGCGTACCGGCTGCTCATCATCGGCGTCGGCGCCGCGGTCGCCGCGCTCCTGTACCTGCTGGTTGCGTGCACTCGCGTCGGCATGCTGGTGCGCGCGGGCGCGTCCAACCGCGAGATGGCGCTGGCGATGGGCGTCGACGTCCGCCGGCTTTTCACTCTGCTCTTCGGCGTCGGCGCGGGGCTGTGCGCCGTGGCCGGCGCCCTGCTCGGGCCGTTGCTCGCGGTTCAGGTCGGCATGGGCGAGAACATCCTCATCCTCGCTTTCGTCGTCATCGTCATCGGCGGCATCGGTTCGATCCGCGGGGCGCTCGTGGGCGCCGTGCTGGTCGGACTGGTGGACACCATCGGGCGCGCATTCCTGCCCCTGCTGTTCGGCCTGTTCTTCCAGCCGCGGGTCGCGAGCGCCGCCGGCCCGGCGATCGCCTCCGTGCTCGCGTACCTGCTGATGGTCGCGGTGCTCGTCTTCAGGCCGCAGGGCCTGTTCCCGGCGCGCGGATAGCGGATGCGCCGCGCCGCGACCTGGGCCATCGTTGTGCTGGCGCTCGCTTTCCCGCTCGCGATGCAGGCAGAGCACCAGACGTACTATCTCTCCTTCGCCAGCCGGATCTTCATTTACGCTCTGGCCGCAACCAGCCTGAATCTCGCGCTGGGCTACGGTGGCATGATCTCGTTCGGCCATGCCGCCTTCGTCGGTACCGGCGCCTACGTCTCGAGCATCTTCATCGCGGAGGGTGTCACGAGCGCGTGGGTCGGCTGGCCGGCGGCGGTCGCGGCCTCCGCCATCGTGGCGCTCGCGATCGGCGCCGTTTCGCTGCGCACGCGGGGCGTGTACTTCATCATGATCACGCTCGGGTTCGCGCAGATGATGTTCTTTCTGGTGAACTCGATGAAGGCCTACGGCGGGGACGAGGGGCTCAGCCTGGGCGGGCGCGCGTCGCTGGGCCCGGGCATCGATCTCGGCGGGGACGTCGCCTTCTATTACACGGCGCTCGCATTGCTCGCGGCAGGTGTCTACGCCCTGCACCGGCTCGCGCATTCGCGCTTCGGCCGCGCGATCCAGGCGATACGCGAGAACGAGGCGCGCGCGGAGGCGATCGGCTTCCCGGTGTACCGGCACAAGCTCGCCTGCTTCGTCATCGCCGGCGCCGCGGGCGGCCTTGCCGGCGTGCTGCTCGCGAGCCACGGAAAGTACGTGAATCCGAACGTGCTCCACTGGACGCAGTCCGGCACGCTCATGGTGATGGTCATCCTGGGCGGCGTCGGGCGGCTCTGGGGCGGGGTGATCGGCGCGGCGACGCTGCTCGGGCTGGAGGATCTGATCGCGAACCACCGCGTCGAGTGGCTCGCGTCCATGCTGCCGGACTACCAGCAGCACGCGAGCCTGGGCGTGGGCATCGTGCTGCTCGCGATCGTGCTGTTCGCACCCCAGGGGATAGCGGGCGCGTTCGCGGGGAGGCGGCGTGCTTGAGCTGAAGAACCTATCGAAGCGCTTTGGCGGAGTCGTCGCCACGGACGACGTGACGCTCGACGTGAAGCGGGGCGAGGTGCATGCGCTGATCGGTCCGAATGGCGCGGGGAAGACCACGCTCATCGCGCAGGTCGCGGGCGATCTGGGCAGCGACCGCGGTGCAATTTTTTTCGAAGGCGCGGACATCACGCGCGCTGCCCAGCACGAGCGCGTGCGCGCGGGACTCGCGCGCAGCTACCAGATCACGAGCATCTTCAGGCGCCTCACCGTGCTCGACAACCTCGCGCTGGCGGTGCAGGCGCGGAGCGGATCCAGCTTTTCCTTCTGGCGGCCGGTCGCAGCCGAGGCCGCGCTGGTCGAGGAGGCCCGGGCGATCGCCGCGGAAATCGGGCTGTCGGGGCGCGAGACCGCCGTCGCGGCCACGCTCGCCCACGGGGAGCAGCGCGCGCTCGAGGTCGGCCTTGCCCTCGCCACGCGGCCCAGGCTGGTGCTCCTCGACGAGCCCACGGCCGGAATGGGTTCGGAGGAGTCACGGAGCATGATTTCGCTGGTCGAGCGCATTCGCGCGCAGGTCGCCGTGCTCCTGGTCGAGCACGACATGGACGCCGTGTTCCGGCTCGCCGACCGCGTCTCGGTCCTCGTTTCCGGGCGCGTCATCGCCACGGGCACGCCCGAGGCGATCCGCGCGCATGCCGAGGTCAGGAAGGCCTACCTGGGGGAAAGCGCGGCCGCATGAGCGAGATGCTGCAAATCGAGAAGCTGGAGACCGCTTACGGCGCGAGCCAGGTGCTGTTCGGCATCGACCTCGCGATCCGCCCCGGCGAAGTGGCCACGCTCCTCGGCCGAAACGGCATGGGCAAAACCACGACCGTGCGCTCGATCATGGGGCTCACCCCGGCGAAGGACGGCGCGATCCGCTTCCGCGGCGAGCGCATCGAGCGGCTGCGGCCCGACCGCATCGCCCGCGGCGGCATCGCGCTCGTTCCCGAGGGACGCCAGATCTTCCCCAATCTCAGCGTGCGGGAGAACCTGGTCGCCTTCGCCGGAAACCGCAGCGCAACCCCCGACCCGTGGACGCTCGACAAGGTGCTCGCGTTCTTCCCGGGGCTCGCTGAGCGCATGGACAACCTCGGCAACCAGATCTCCGGCGGCGAGCAGCAAATGCTCGCGATCGGACGCGCGCTCATGACCAATCCCTACCTGCTGATCCTCGACGAGGCGACCGAGGGCCTCGCGCCTCTGGTGCGCGAGGAGATCTGGACGTGCCTGGCCGCGCTGAAGGCGGCAGGCCAGACCATCCTGGTGATCGACAAGTACGTCGAGCGGCTGATCGACATCGCCGACCACCACACCGTGCTCTCGCGCGGGCGCGTCGCCTGGCGCGGCTCGTCCGCCGAGCTCGCCGCCGACCGCGGGCTATGGCACCGCCATCTCGGCGTGTGATAGGCTTTTCTTCCCCGGAGAGTTCCGCTCCAAGGAGTCCGCCAATGCTGCACGAACGCATTCCCAATCTCGCCGCCTTCGTCGAGCCCGACCGTGTGCGGCGCGAGGTGTATACCGATCCCGCGATCTTCGAGATGGAGATGGAGCGCATCCACGAGCGCGTCTGGGTCTACTGCGGCCATGAGACGCAGGTGCCGAAGGCGGGCGACTACTACACGACACAGATCGGCCGCCAGCCGATGCTCATGGTGCGCGCCAAGGACGGCAAGGTGAACGTGCTCTACAACCGCTGCCCGCACCGCGGCTCGATGATGTGCGGCGACCGCAGCGGCAACTCCGGGGAGTTCTTCCGCTGCTCGTATCACTCCTGGACCTTCCACCACGACGGCAGGCTGAAGAACATCCCGATGATGGAATCCGGCTATGCGGGCACGCGCTGGGGGCGCGACAACCCGGACTGCAACATGAAGCGCGCGGCGCGGGTGGAGAACTACCGCGGCTTCGTGTTCGCGAGCCTGGCGGAGGACGGCCCCGGGCTGCTCGAGTTCCTGGGGCGCTCCAAGGTCGCTTTCGACGATATCTGCGACCGCTCGCCCGAGGGCAAGGTGGAAGTCGTGCCGAACTGCTTCCGGGTGATCCAGCGCTCGAACTGGAAGATCTTCCTCGAGAACCAGCTCGACGCGCTGCACCCTTCGGTCACGCACCAGTCGACGGGGCGCGCCGCGCGCGACGTCGAGCTCCAGATCGAGAAGCGCACGGGCAAGATCCCGCTTTCGTACCACATGCTCTCGGCGTTCGCGACCGTGACGATCGAGAAATGGGACAACTTCCAGACGCTCAACTACCCGCACGGCCACTGCATCCTCACCGGCTACATGGGGCTGCGGCCGCAGGACCCGGACACGCTGGCGTACGAGCGCGTGCTGACGAAGGCCTACGGCGAGAAGAGGAAGGAGGAAATCCTCACCACCAACATCCACCACGTGCTGATCTACCCCGGGCTCTCGGTGCAGTCGCCGCTGCAGCAGCTGCGCGCGGTGCGGCCGCTCGGCGTGGACAAGACGCTTACCGAGATCTGGCACTTCCGCCTGAAGGGCGCGCCCGAGCCGATCTACCGGCGCGCGCTCGCCTACTACAACCTGGTGAACTCGCCGGCGACGCTGATCAACGCCGACGATCTCGAGAATTTCTGGAAGGCGCAGCAGGGACTGTCCTCGGAGGGCGGCGATTGGGTGAGCTTCCATCGTCACCATGGCCGCGACCTGGAAAAAGACGGCATGGTCGAAACGGCGCCGGACTGCGGCACGTCGGAAGCGCCCATGCGCAACCAGATGAAAGCCTGGTCGCAGTACATGACGGCGGGACGGTGAGATGGCGAAGAAACGAGCGAAGAAGCCCGTGAAGAAGGCGGCGAACGGCCACGCCACGCAGCACGCGGTCGAGCAGTTCCTCTACCGGCAGGCCGAGATCCTGGACGGCAAGTGCTGGCAGGAGTACATCGACCTCTTCGCCGACGACGGCTTGTACTGGATGCCGCCCGAACCTTCGCACACCACCTGGGAGGGCATGCCCGCGATCTTCGCAGAAGACAAGAACCTGATGACCGTGCGCATGAAGCGGGTGCTGCACCCCGACGCCTGGTCGCAGCGCCCGCTGTGGGGCACCAACCACGTCGTCGGCAATGTCGTCATCGAGCGCGAATCGCCGAACGGCGACGTGGTGGCGCGCTCGCGCTTCCACATGATGGAGCTGCGCCGCGACGACGTGCGCCACTTCGCGGGCTCCTACGTGCACCACCTGAAGAAGACGAAGGACGGCTACCGCATCAAGCTCCAGCGAGTCGACATGACCAACGCGCAGGCGGCGTACGACTACGTGCTGCAGGTGTGGGTGTAGCTACGTCATCTCCGCCTCGACCTCCGACGGAAGGATGTTCACGCCCAGCGCCTTGCCGAGTTTCACGGCGAGGGGAATGGTGATCGGCGCGCCGGGGAGGACGAGCAGGGTGCCGAGGCCCGCGATCTTGAGGTAGTCGCGCAGCACGGTGTTCGCGTGCTCCATTTCTTCTGCAGTCGCGGTACCTCGGAGGTAGCGCTGGTAGGTCGCGCTCATGATTTTCCCCCGGTCCCACTGCGCCGTGACATAGGCGCGGACGCGCCACGCTTCGTCCGCGAGGCGGTACTGGGCCAGTTGCGCCACGCTGTCCACGGAGCGCAGGGCATCGAGCAGGTTGCCCGAGCCGTCCCAAGCGGCGGCGAGCGCCCGGGTGCGTCGCGCGCGCTCGCACAGGGCGTCGATCACCATCAGCACCGCCGACGGCGAGCGCCGCAGGAGGGCCGTGAAGTTCTCGGGGGACATCTTGCAGGCCACTACCCGGGTCGCGGCGACCGCGGTGGCCGAGCGCGGCAGAGACTCGAGCACGCCCATCTCGCCGAGAAATTCGCCCGCGCTGGCGCGCCCGGCGCGCCGCTCGCCGCCGCTTGCGTCCCGGGTGTGCACGTGGATCCGGCCCGACTCGATCCAGAACACGCCGTCGCTCGGCGTGTCCTCCTCGAACAGGACGGAGCCCGGCTCGAATTCGCAGCGGCCGAATCCGGAGCGGCCGATGGCCGCGCGCAGCGCGCTGTGCCGCGGCGCCCGCTTCAGGAGCGAGCGAAGGGCCTCGATCAGTCGCCGGAACAGCGATCGCCGTCTCTGGGCCGCAGGGGCGCCGCGAAGAAACTCCACCTGCGCAC
This sequence comes from Gammaproteobacteria bacterium, assembly GCA_041499655.1. GTDB lineage: Bacteria > Pseudomonadota > Gammaproteobacteria > Burkholderiales > SG8-39 > VBDM01. The sequence goes on along the minus strand of JBGQKQ010000060.1, from coordinate 43 downwards.
GCGTGCGAAGGCTCAGAGCGTTGAGCACCTGCGCGGACAGCTC
>JBGQKQ010000059.1:0-15913 GCA_041499655.1 Gammaproteobacteria bacterium | reverse complement strand
GGCAAACGCGAGCTTCACCGCTTCGATCTGCGGGTGCACGCTGTCGGCCGAATCGACCGGATAGTCGGCGACGTCGAAGTTGGAAAGAATCCCGAGCGCCATCAGACACACGATGCCCTGGCCGTTCGGCGGGATCTCGTGAACGGTGAGGCCGCGGTAGTCCTGGCTGATCGTGCCTACCCAGTCGTTCGTGTGCGCGGCGAGATCGGCGCGCGTCATCGCGCCGCCCGTTTTCTTCGCGTAGGCCTCGATCTTTTCGGCGAGCTCGCCACGATAGAAGGCTTCGCCTTTCGTGGCGGCGATCTTCTCCAGGGTCTTCGCCTGGTCGGGGAAGCGGAAGATCTCGCCCGTGCGCGGCGAACGGCCGCCGGGCAGGAAGGCCTGCGCGAAGCCGGGCTGGTCGCGCAGCTCCGGCACCTGCGGATCCCAGCGCTCGGCGACGAAGGGCGACACCGGAAAGCCCTCGGCCGCGTAGTGCATCGCCGGCTCGAACAGCTTCTCGAACGGGAGCTTGCCGAACTTCTTCGACAGCTCGGCCCACGCGGAAACGCAACCCGGAACCGAGACGCTGTTCCAGCCCCGGGGGGGGATGGCTTTGTGTCCCTTAAAATACTCCGGGGTCCAGGCTGCGGGGGAGCGCCCCGAGGCGTTCAAGCCGTGCAGCTGCTTCCCGTCCCAGATGATGGCGAAGAGATCGCTGCCGATGCCATTGGAAATCGGCTCGACCACGGTGAGCGTGATCGCGGTCGCGAGCGCCGCGTCGACGGCGTTGCCGCCGGCCAGAAGCATCCGCAGGCCGGCCTGCGCCGCGAGCGGCTGCGAGGTGGAGACAACGTTCCGCGCCAGGGTCGGCCGGCGGAACGTGGGGTAGGGGGTGTCGAAGACGACGGGTCTTATGGCTCGTTGCAGCATCGGGATCGTCGGAGATCAGGCTTTCGAGGCGACAGAAAGCGCATTGTCCACATCCCAGAGGATGTCGTCCAGCGTCTCCAGCCCGACCGAGATGCGGATCATGTCCGGGGTCACGCCCGCCTTCGCCTGCTCCTCCTCCGACATCTGCCGGTGCGTGGTCGAGGCCGGATGGATGATGAGCGTCTTCGCGTCGCCGATGTTGGCGAGGTGGCTCATGAAGGTCGCCGCCTCGATGAATTTTTCCCCTGCCTTTGCCCCGCCCTTGACGCCGAAATTCAAAAGGCCGCTCGCGCCCTTCGGCAGGTACTTCTGCGCTAGCTTGTGATACTTGTTGTTCGGCAGGCCGGGGTAGTTGACCCACGACACCCGCGGGTGTTGCTCGAGGAATTTCGCCACCGCGAGCGCGTTGGCGCAATGCCGTTCCATTCTCACCGGCAGCGTTTCCAGTCCCTGCAGCAGCATCCAGGAGTTGAACGGCGAGATTGCCGGGCCGAAAGTGCGCAGGGTTTCCATGCGCGCGCGCATGGTGTAGCCGAAGTCGCCGAAGGTCTCGTAGAAGCGCACGCCGTGGTAGCCGCGCGAGGGCTCGGTCATCCCCGGGAACTTGCCGTTGTCCCAAGGGAACTTGCCCGACTCGACGATGATCCCGCCCATCGTGGTGCCATGGCCGCCGATGTACTTCGTCGCCGAGTGCACCACGATGTCGGCGCCCCATTCGAACGGCCGGCACAGGTAAGGCGAGGGCACGGTGTTGTCGACCACCAGCGGCACGCCCGCCTCGCGGGCGATTTTCCCCACCGTCTCGATGTCGACGATGTTGATGAGCGGATTGCCGAGCGTCTCGGCGTAGAGGAGCTTGGTGTTCTTCTTCAGCGCGCGCCGGAAATTCTCGGGATCGTCGGGATTGACGAAAGTCGTCTCGATGCCGAGCTTTCTCAGATTCACTTCGAGCAGCGTGTAGGTGCCGCCGTAGAGCGTGGAGGCGCTCACGATGTGGTCGCCCGATTCGCACAGGGTCAGAATGGCGGTCATCTCGGCCGCCTGGCCCGAGGCGGTGGCGACCGCCGCGCGGCCGCCCTCGAGCGCGGCGACGCGCTCTTCGAGCACCGCCGTCGTCGGGTTGGAGAGGCGCGTGTAGACGTTGCCGAAGGTTTGGAGGTTGAACAGGCTCGCCGCGTGATCGGCCGAGTCGAAGACGTAGGAGGTGGTCTGGTACAGTGGCACCGCCCGCGAGCCGGTGGCCGGGTCGGGAATCTGGCCGGCGTGCAGGGCGAGCGTTTCGATGCCGAACTTGCGGTCAGCCACGGTTTGTCGTGCTCAGTACGACAGCCATTGCGGGCGTTTCGCCGAGATCACGCGCGTGTTCACGCCGCACCAGTTCAGGCCGCCGAACAGGCGCCCGTGCTCGATCTTCACGCAGCGGTCCATCACGGCCTCGAGTCCCGCGGCCTCGGCTTTCTTCGCGGCTTCGGCGTTCAGGACGCCGAGCTGCTGCCACAGCACCTTCGCGCCGATCGCGATCGCGTCCTCGGCGATCGGCATGATGTCTTCGGTTTTTCTGAAGCAATCGACGATGTCCACCTTGACCGGAATTTCGCGCAGGGACCTGTAGCACTTCTGCCCGAGGATGCAGTCGTATCTGGGATTCACCGGCATCACGGTGTAGCCGTGCTCCATCATGTATTTCGCCGCGAAATAGCTGGGGCGGAACCAGTCGCCCGAGAGGCCGACCACCGCGATCACCTTGCTGGTCTTGAGGATGCGGCGCAGTCCGGGAATGTCGTCGATCATGGAAGTCGCGTCAGGATTCAGCGCGATTCTATCCAATCGGCCGGCCCGGCGCACCGCCGTTCAAGCTATACCGGTCTTCCGAATTCAGGGCTTCCGCTTCATGTCCTCGAGCCGAGGAGGCTCGCGATCTCATCGAAAGGCCGGGGTTTGCTGATCAGATAGCCCTGCAGCTGATCGCAACCAAGCCGGTCGAGCACACGCGCCTGTTCCTCGGATTCCACGCCCTCGGCGACGACCTTGAGCTTCAGCGTGTGCGCCAGGGAAACGATCGTCGAGACCAGTGTCATGATCGCCGGATCCTTGAGCATCGCGATAGTGAACGAGCGGTCGATCTTGAGCGACTGCACCGGAAGCTTGGCGAGGTAGGCGAGCGACGAATAGCCGGTGCCGAAGTCGTCGATGGCGATTTCCATGCCGGCCAGCCGCAGCGCCTCGAACTTTTCGATGTTCGCCTCGATGCCTTCCATGATGACGCTCTCGGTGACCTCGAGGTCGATCACTGAGCGGTCGCTCATTTTCCCGATCGAGTCGAGCGTCGTCTCGACGAAGTCCCGCTGGCGCACCTGGATCGAAGAGACGTTGACGGCGATGCGCGGGACCGTCAGGCCCTGCTCCGACCAGCGCCGGTGATCCAGGGCCGCGCGGCGCAGTGCCCAGGCGCCAACCTCGAGAATCAGCCCGGTCACCTCGAGCAGGGGGATGAAGTGCATCGGCGGAACCAGCCCGAGCTCGGAGCTCTGCCAGCGGATCAAGGCTTCGATGCCTTCTATTCTCCGCGTCGCCGTGTCCACCTTGGGCTGGTAGTGCAGGACGAATTCCTCGTTTTCCAGCGCCTGCCGCATCTTGTTCTCCAGCGCCAGGTTCTCGGCGACCCGCTCGGTCATCTGCTGCGCATAGAACAGGTAACGCTCCCCGCTCGCCTTGGCGCGCTTGAGCGCGGCTTCGGCGTTCCTGAACAGAGCGTCGGCATCGGCACCGTCCTCGGGGTAAAGGGCGATGCCCACCCGGGCCGAGAGGCGGAGCTCGCTGCCGCCGAGCATGACCGGAGGACCAACGCACTCCTTGAGCTTTTGATCGACGCGGCGCGCGACCTCGTCTTCGCTGTGTACGTAGGGAATGATGATGCCGAACTGATCCCCGAGTACCCGCCCCACCCGGTCCGGGTCGTCGAGGAACTTCACGAAGCGCTCCGCGAGCACCTTGAGCAGTTGGTCGCCGGCGTGCCGTCCCAGCGTATCGTTGATGCTCTTGAAGCGCTCGATGTCCAGGATCGCCAGCGCCAGCCTGCTTTTCTGCTCTGCCGCGATCCGCATGCGCTGGTCGAGGCGCTCGATAAGCAGCTTGCGATTCGCAATGCCGGTCGTGGCATCGTAGTAGGCCAGGTAGTCGAGCCGGGCCGCCTTCTCGATGTGATCGAGCGCGAACGAGATGTCGCTCGCTAGCTCGGTCAGCAGCTTCAGCTCGTCCTCGCTGAAGAAGTTTCGCTCCTGGGCGTACAGCGTCAGGGTGGCCGCCACCTCGCCCTCCACCATCAGCGGCATGGCGAGAATGGACTGGAAGCCTTTTCGCAGCGCCTCCGCGCGCCGCGATCCGCCCGCCCCGGGGTCGGCACTGATGTCGTTGGTGATGACGGACTTCTTTCCGCGGATCGCGCGGCCCACCATTCCCTGCCCTTCCAGAATGTCGCCGCGCGCGCTCGCCTTCATGGACGCGGCGCTTTCGTCCATGCCCTTCCAGGCGACCGGCGTGACCTCGAGGGTGGTCCGGTCGAACTCGCCGATCCAGGCCATGCCGAAGTTTCCGTCCTCGACCGCGATGCGGCAGACTCCGTCGAAGAGCTCCTGGCGATCTCGCACGCGCACGATGAGCGTATTGATCCCGCTCAGCACCGCATGGACCCGGTTGAGGCGCCGGATCTTCTCCTCCGCCTGCTTCTGCTCGGTGACGTCCTGGATCGTACTGAACCAGCGCTGCCTGCCACCCGGCTCGGGTTGCCCCTGGAGCGGCTCCATCACCTGCCGCAGGTGGATCCATGCGCCATCGGCGCGCCGCACCCGGTATTCGAGGTCCGTTCGCACTCCCTTGACGCCGGCCTCGATGGCTTTCCCGCGAAACATCGCACGGTCGGCCGGGTGCAGAAGGTCGAGCCATTCGCGTGTGCTTCGGGGCGTTTGAGCGGGATCCACCCCGATAAGCTGCGGCAGCGTTTCGGACCAGCTCTCGAACGATCCGTCCGGCCCGGTGATGACCTGCGCAAGCTTCGCCATCAACTGAGCGCGGCGCAATCCCGCCTCGCTCGCGGCCAGCGCCTGCTGGGCTTCTTTCCGCTCGGTAATGTCGCGCACGATGCCCTGGTGCGTACCGTTGGCAAGAAACCTGATGCTGACCTCGACGGGAAAGCAGGTGCCGTCCTTGCGCTGCATCATCCGCTCGAACAGCCTGCTTTCGACTTTGGGAAGATCGGCCAGGCGCCTTTGGAGTCCGGCCCGCTCCTGCTCGGGGTAAGTGTCTGAGACGTTGAGCCCGAGCAGCTCCGCTTCGCTGTACCCCAGCATTTCGCAATAGCCCGGGTTGACGAGGAGGAAGTTGCCTTCCCTGTCTGTGACAAAAATTCCATCCGACGCCTGTCCGATGAGATCGCGGTATTTGACCTCGCTCGCCTGCAAAGCCGTTTCCGCGAGTTTTCGCCCTCGGCGCCCTTCGGCCTCGCGCAACTCGCGCTGGATCGCAGGCCCCAGCCGCGTGAGATTGATTTTCATGACATAGTCGTTGGCGCCGGCCTTCATCGCCTCGACTGCAACGTCCTCGCCGATCGTTCCGGATACGAAAATGAAAGGAATTTCGCCTGCGGCCTCGCGCGCGATCGCGAGCGCCGCCCTTCCGCTGAAGCGCGGCAAAGAGAAATCCGACACGACGACATCGGGCTTGAAATCCCTGAGTTCGCGACGAAAGTCGGACTCGGTCTCCACTCTGCGGCTTTGAAAGACGAGTCCCGCGCGCTTCAGTTCGTGCAGCGCCAGCTCGGCATCCCGCTCGACATCTTCGACAAGCAGAATTCTGACCGGCTCTGTCATGGTGCTTCGAATCGGTCGCCTAAACCCGTGGTTTCGGGAGGCGGTTCGTTGATGACGGCCCAAAACATGCCCATCTGTTTAATGGCGTCGACAAATTGCTGGAAACCGACCGGTTTGACTACATACGCATTGGCTCCCAATTGATAGCTCTTCACCAGGTCGGCTTCTTCGCGCGACGAAGTCAACATCACTATCGGGATGACTTTGAGCGCCTCGTCCCCCTTTATCTGCTGCAGCACTTCCAGCCCGTCCACTTTGGGCATTTTCAAATCGAGAAATATCGCGATCGGAAGCCCATCCTCCCGCGCCCGGAAGCTTCCCCGCCGGTAAAGGTAATCCAGCGCCTCCGCGCCGTCGCGGGCGACCACGACTTCGTTGGCGAGATGGTTTTTCTTCAAGGCAGCGAGGACCAATTCGATGTCCTGCAAATTGTCCTCGGCAAGGAGAATCGGTCTAAGCTTCGTCATAAGCTATTCCCTTTCGGAATCGGGGAGGGTGAAATAGAAAATCGCTCCTTCGTCGACTTTCGCCTGGGCCCAAATCCGGCCGCCATGGCGGGCGACGATCCGGCTTACATTGGCGAGGCCCACGCCCGTGCCCTCGAATTCTTCCGCACGATGCAGCCGCTGGAACACCCCGAACAGCTTCCCGGCGTATTTCATGTCGAAGCCCGCCCCATTGTCCTGCACGCTGAATTCCAGCTCGCCGTTCTTCCTGCTGCATCCGATGTCGATCTTCGCCAACCCGCACCGCCGCGTATATTTGATCGAATTCGAGAGCAAGTTGACCCAGACCTGTTTCAGCATCGAAAAATCTCCCCGAACGTCCGACAAAGGATGAATGTTCCATTCGATATTCCGGCCGTCGGCCTCGCCAGCCAGTTCTTGCAGTACTTGTTTCACCAGCTCAGCCATGCTGACGCGGGTCTGATGCATCCCGACGCGGCCCATCCTGGAAAACGCGAGCAAGTCGTCTATCAGCTTGCCCATCTGCTTCACCGATTCTGAAATGATTCCGAGATAACGCCGCCCGTCAGCGTTCAGGACCGAAGCGCACTCCTCGGCCATCATCTCGGCAAAGCCGTCGATGTGCCGCAGCGGAGCGCGCAGATCGTGCGATACGGAATAGGAAAAGGCTTCAAGCTCCTTGTTGCTGGCCTCGAGCTCCGCCGTCCGCCCTTTCAGGACCTCCTCGGCTTGTTTCCGAGTGGTGATGTCGCGCAGAATGGCCGTAAAGAAAGTTCCGTTCGGCGTTCCCCAGCTCGCTACGGAAATCTCTATGGGGAACTCTTTCCCGTCCTTCTTTCTTGCGACCAACTCGAGAGTTTTTCCGATGATTCGGGCTTGCCCGGTGGCGAGGAACCGTTGCAAGCCCAGCGTGTGTGGCTGTTGGAACCGCTCCGGCATCAGCAGCGTCAACGGCTCGCCGAGCGCGTCCCTTGCCGAATAGCCGAAGATGCGCTCGGCTGCCCGATTGAAATAGACGATGGTGCCTTGCCGGTCGGCTGAAATGATCGCGTCGCTGGCGGTCTCTGTCACAGCTCGGAACTGCTCGCGGCTTTCGTGCAGATTGGTCGCGAGCGGCCTCACCTGCGAGCGCAGCAGCAGCGTTCCCCCCGCGACGAGAAGGAACAGCAAAGCGATGACGATCTGCAGTTGCTCGCGGATCGGTTGAAATATCTCGACCGCGTCGATCTTGATCACCATCCCGAGACCCCAATCGCCTATTGGGCCGTAGGCGGCGACCACGTTCTGCTCCCGGTAGTCCCGAGTGACGACCACGCCGGTCTCGCCGCGCAGAGCGCGCGTCATCGGGAGGGGTTCGCCGGCGACGTTGACCAGCGGTGCAGAGAACGCCCGCGGGTTGAGGCGCTGGGGAAAGCAATTTATCTGTTCTCCGTTCAGGACACACAAGCCCATGTCCCCGGTCACGCCCATCCCGGGTACGTTCTGCGCGAGCCGCGTCAGCACCGGGAGCGGCTGCTCGGTGAGCACGGTGCCGGCTTCCCCTGCGGAGTCCCGCATGGGGATGCGGTGACGCAGCACGAAGCCGCCGTCCCAGAGCAGCTCCGCCTCGTCGGGGGTCGCGAGCGTCACCGCCATGGCGGGCGTTTGCACGAAAGCGCCGCCGCTCGCGATGATTTCGCCGTCGACGTCGTGATACGCAATTGCGCCGAAACCCTGCTTCAGGAAGCTGTCGACGACCGCTTTCACGTTTGTAAGATCCGAACTGTCGTCGCGGCCGGCGTGGATGGCGCGCAAATTGCGGATCACCGCAGGCCGGGTGGCGGCGATCCGGGCATTGATTTCGCGCAGCTCGATCAAGTCTCTAAACACATCGGTCCGGCTCGTCAGCGCCGCATGGACGTTGTCCCCGACCAGGGTTTGAACCCGGTCCTGAAGGATGGCGAAGCTCGCGATCCCGGCGGCCAGCGCGATCGCGGCCAAAATCGTCGCGCCGACGAACGTGATCCGGTCGTCGTCCCTCGCAAACAGCGGCACCCGGCCCCACTCGAGCTGCCTCCAGGCGGACCACAGGCCGAGTGCCAGAACGAGCAGTCCCGCGGCGGTGTGCACCGCCACGCCGGCGAACAGGTATCCGGGGAAAAGCAGGGGAGCGCTCACCACATAGCCCGCGAGCCCGAGCACGCCGACGCTGCCGACCCCCAGGGTCAGCATCCGGACCGCGCGGCCCATCCACGGGCGGCGCACGCGGGTCGCGAGGATCAGTACCGCTCCGCTCATCAGGAAGCCCGACGAGGTGCCGGCGGACATCCGGCCCGGGTTCGGATTGGAGTCGTGCAGCCAGGCGTGGAGCGGGGCCCAGTCGATGCCGACGTTCAAATGCAGGAGATGCTCCGCGAGCACCAGTGTCGCGACGGTCACGAGTGCACCGCCCAGAAGGGCCGCGACGCGCTGGTGCCGTTGCGCATCGGAAGCCGGCATCAGCAGCGCGCCGCCCGCCAGAACAAAACACAGCGCCGTGTTGAACACCATCGGCGTGAACCCCGGCAGCACGCGCACCAGAGGCGAAAGCTGCAGCCACCAGCCGAGCATCACCGTTCCGCCGAGGAGCACAAGCAGGGTTCCCGCGGCTGTAGAAAGCGGTACGCGTTTCATCGCGAATCTGGGTGCGAAGACATGATCCGCATGTCGCTGGAGGCGGCGGTAAGCGTCGAAGCAAAACGCATTGCGGACATGCCTCACCCATTTCAATCAAGGTGGAGCAGCTTTGAGGCGAATCACGTGACTACGCTCGCGTAAAACGCATCGAAGCGGCTTCACATCGCCAGCGGAGGGTCGCTAGCGCAACCAATTCTTATAGTCCCAACACATGCGGGATGCAAGGGACACTCGCGTGCACGGCATCCGGCTAGGGAATACCTGACACGATTTTAGGGATTTCCCCCAATCGCAAGGGCGATCCTCGGGCCCACCGAATTGGACCGCTGCCGCTGGACTGTTATAGTTCCAGCCTTTCGCATCGGTCGCTTTTCTCATATTGGGAACCGGCACCTTAAGAACCGCCGCGCAGATCCTCGTCGACGCGCTCAAGATCCACGGCGTCGATACCGCCTTCTGCGTTCCCGGAGAGAGCTACCTCGCGGTGCTCGACGCGCTCTACGACGCGCGCGATGCGATACGCCTCATCGTCGCGCGCCAGGACGGCGGCGCCGCCTACATGGCGGAAGCCTACGGCAAGGTCACCGGAAGACCCGGCATCTGCTTCGTGACGCGCGGCCCCGGCGCGACCAACGCCTCGATCGGGGTGCATACCGCGCACCAGGATTCCACCCCGATGATCCTGTTCATCGGCCAGGTGCCGGGCGAGTTCGCCGACCGCGAGGCCTTCCAGGAGATCGACTACCGCCACATGTTCGGCCCGATGGCTAAGTGGGTGGCGCAGATCGACCGTCCCGAGCGCATGCACGAGTATGTGAGCCACGCCTTCCACCTCGCCATGTCGGGCCGTCCGGGTCCGGTGGTGCTCGCGCTGCCCGAGGACATGCTCACCCAGACGGCAAGCGTGGCCGATGTCGCGCCCTACCAGGTGGTGCAGGCCAGCCCCTCGGCGGGCGACATGGAAAAGCTCCGCGGACTGCTCGCGCGGGCGAAGCGCCCGCTCGTGATTCTCGGCGGCACGGTGTGGACGCGCGAGGCCTGCCGCGACCTGCAGGCCTTCGCCGAGTCGAGCGGGCTGCCGATCGCCTGCTCGTTCCGCTTCCAGGACCTGATCGACAACAGCCACGATCACTACGTCGGCGACGTCGGCATCGGCATCAACCCGAAACTCGCGGCTCGCGTGCGCGACGCCGACGTGCTGCTCGTCATCGGCGCCCGCCTGGGAGAGATGACGACGGGGGCGTACACGCTGATCGAGCCGCCGCGGCCGAAACAAGTGCTCGTGCACGTCCACGCCGGTGCCGAGGAACTGGGGCGCGTCTACCAGGGCGAGCTTCTCATCAACTCCGGCATGCCGCAGATCGCCGCAGCGCTCAAAAATCTGAAAGTGGACGGCAGCGCGTGGAAAACCTCGCGCGAGCAGGCGCGCGCCGAGTATCTCGAGTGGACGAAGCCCGCTGCCATCCCGGGCAAGGTCCAACTCGCCGAGATCGTCGCGTGGATGCGCGAGCGGCTGCCCAGGGACGCGATCATCGCCAACGGCGCGGGGAATTTCGCCGGCTGGATTTCGCGCTTCTACCGCTATCCGGGACTGCGCACCCAGGTGGCGCCGACCAACGGCTCGATGGGCTACGGCGTTCCCGCCGGCATCGCCGCCAAGGTCGCGCAGCCCGATCGCCTGGTCGTCTCGGTGAACGGCGACGGCGATTTCCTCATGAACGGGCAGGAGCTCGCCACCGCGGTCCAGTACGAGTTGCCGGTGATCTTCCTCATCGTCAACAACGGCATGTACGGCACCATTCGCATGCATCAGGAGCGCGACTACCCCGCGCGGGTGTATGCGACGGCGCTGAAGAATCCGGACTTCGTCGCGCTCGCCCGCGCCTACGGCGCGCACGGCGAGGCGGTGGACGAGACCGCGCAGTTCGCGCCCGCCTTCGAGCGCGCGCTGAAGGCGGCGGAATCCTCGCGCAGGCCCGCGCTGATCGAACTGCGCATCGATCCGCAGGCGATCACCACCAGCACGACGCTCGACGCCATCCGCGCCCGCGCGCTCAAGGGCTGAGCGCGAGTCCTATTTCAGATCCGCTAGGTAGATCACGTAAGGCGGGATGTCGCCGCCCGGGTAGAACGCCCGGCTGTAGCGCGACCAGATCTCCTGCGCCTCCGCGTGCTCGCCCGCGGCGTGCGCGCCGAGCATCGCGGTGCTGAGCAGGAAGCGTCCCCAGGCGTCTCCCCCCGTGGCGGGTCCCGCGAGCAGGACGCGCGAGCGGGCGAGCATCGCTTTGGGATCGCGCGCCGCGACCGCGGCGTAGATGTCGAGCCGGTCCCGGACGTGCGGCGAGCGCGGCGTGCAACCGAGCCACTTGCGCTCGATCCACAGCGGCCGCACCTGCTGCTGATCGAGCGAGCTCAGCGTGACTTCGGCGGCGATCTGCAATTGCTCGATCGCCGTCTTCGAGGGCTGGTCCGCGCACAGGGCGCCCGGGTGCTTGAGCACGAGCGCGATTTCCCCCGCGAGCTTCTCGGGGGATTGCAGGGGATCCGCGGCGCGATCGCCGAGCAGGCGCGCGATCTCGACGGCCACCGACTGCCTGCGGATGCGCAGCGCCGGGACATAGTCCGGCACCGGAGCCTTCAGGTGCGGCCGGGACGCGTCGCCGGTCATCTCGAGAATCGGCAGCGGCGCGACCGCGAGACTCTGCAGGCCCTGCGCCCGGCTTCCCTCGAAACGGGCGCGGGCAGCCTCGAGCTGCACGAAGGGATGGAAGTCCGAATTGACCGGAGCGCCAAGCGGGGCGAACAGCGGTTCGATCTGCCGCTTGGTGCCCAGGCTGCGCGCGGAAATCTCCTCGATGCGCGCGATACCGAGCCGGTCCAGCTGTTCCATGAACCCGCGCTCTTTCAAGGGCAGGGGCCCGGGACGGGGCACCCGGCCCTCGGCGACCGCGACGACCAGGAGGTCCCCGGGATTCGACTCGTATATCTCGTAGTCGGAGAAATTTTCCCCGAGCGCATTGAGAATCGAGGCGAGCAGCCAGTCGTTGAACTCGTAGACCTGCAGCCACTGGACGAACAGGCCTCCGGGCGCGAGATAACGCTTGGTGTCGCGGTAGAACTCCGTGGAGAAAAGGCTCGCGACGCCGTTCACCCAGGGGTTGGAGGGCTCGGCCATGATGACGTCGTAGCGCTTGCCGTAACGGGCGAAGTAGCTTTTCGCGTCCTCGTAGAACACGTGGTTGCGCAGGTCGTGATAGGGCCGCAGCACCCGCGGAGCGAAGGCCATCGCTCCGATCACCATCGCGGGCTCGATTTCGATGTTGTCGATCTCCGCCGGGCCCTTGTGGGACAGCGCGACTTCCGTGGTGAGCCCGGATCCCCAGCCGATGTTGGCGAAAGTCTTCGCGTCGGGCTTGATGAGCAGCGGCAGCGCCGCGACCAGGCTCATGGTGTACTCGTCCGGCGTCGGCGGCAGGTCGGTATCGAGCCGGATGGCCGCATCGGGCTTGCCGTTGGTGATGATGGCGACGATGCCGCCCGCCTGGCTGCGCGCCGCGACCGAGGCGGTCTTGCCGTCGCGATAGAAGAACACCCGCCCGAAATTAGGCAGCGCCTGCCCGTAGCGGAACACCCCGGAAGAAAGCCGCTCGGGCTCGAGGATGTCGATCCGCGCGGTGACCACCGCGGCGAGCAGGCCGGCGGTGAGCGCGACGAAGGCATGGGCGCGCCGGAACCGCTCCAGCGTGTAGCGCAGTATCCAGGCGCCGAGCAGCATGTCCGTGGCCGCGCCGAGCACCAGCGCGAGCTTCAGCCCGGCGTCGGGCAGGAGCAGATGCACGGCGATGAGCACGCCGGCGATCGAGCCCAGGGTATTCGCCGCGTACACCTGGCCGATCGCGCGCTCGCCGCGGCCGCCGCGCAGCAGGACGTGGGTGAACAAAGGCAGGGTCATGCCGGCGAGGAAGGTCGTCGGCAGCATCACCGCGAACGCCAGCGCGTGGCTGAAGATATTGAACGGCACGTAGGCGCTGGGGCTCTTCTGCAGCACGCCGAGCGCCCACGCCATCCAGTCGAAGGTCCAGTGATAGACGAAGATCGTGGAGAGCGCCGCGAGCCCCATGAGAACCTGCACCACGCCGGCGAACCGGACCGGGTCGGCGATGCGATCGATGCGGCGGCGGATCCACAGCCCGCCCAGGGCGAGACCGGTGATGAAGGCGGACAGCATCAGCTCGAACGCGTGGAACGACGAGCCCAGGACGAGCGACAGCATCCTGATCCAGACGATCTCGTAGATGAACGACGCGAGCCCCGTAACGAAGGCCGCGGCGAGGAAAAGCCGGGCGACGTAGGTTCCGGCGGGGGTCGTTTCGCCGGCGGCCGGCGCGACGGGGGCGGGCTCGCCGCGGTGCGCGATCGCGAGCACCGCCGCGGCGAGCCCGAGATTCAGCAGGCCCGCCAGGCGCATCGTGCCCGGCATGCCGAGCCATCCGATCAGCAGGAACGCCGAGGCGAGCGCCCCGATCGCGGCGCCGATCGAATTGGTGAAATACAGCATCGCCAGGTGGTGCCCGCTCTCCCGCGGCCCGCGCCGGATCACCGCGCCGGAGAGGAGAGGAAACGTCATGCCAAGGAGCACCGTCTGCGGAACGATCAGCAGGGCGCACAAGGAATACTTATAGACCTCGACCGTGTCGGGGGAGCCGAGCGCCGGTATGACGTGGTCGAGCGAGACCTGGGTCAGGAGCACGAACACCTCGTGAAAGACCAGCGCGGCGACGCCGATCGCCGCTTCGATCCAGCCGTAGGCGGCGAGCAGGTTTGCGAAGCGCACGCTCCAGCGGCTCGCGAGCCATGCGCCGAGCGCCATGCCGCCCATGAAAGCCGCGAGCACGAACGACTGCGAGAACGCCGCAGCGCCCAGAAAGAGCCTGAGGTAATGCGACCAGACCGACTCGTAGATCAGGCCGGTGAAACCCGACAGCGTGAACAGAGCGAACAACAGCTTGATGTCACGATTCATGGTTTTCCCGGGGATCTACCGAAGGCGCAAGTGTACCTGAGCGGTGCCGCCGCACCGCGAAATCACCGCACGCCGGGGCGGGCGTGCCGGTGTCAGTGCTGCAGGATCTTGGAGAGGAACTGCTGCGCGCGCTCGGAGCGCGGCTTTCCGAAAAAATCGTCCTTGGCCGCGTCCTCGACGATCTCGCCGCGGTCCATGAAGACGACGCGATGAGCGACCTTGCGCGCGAAGCCCATCTCGTGCGTCACCACCATCATGGTCATGCCTTCCTTGGCGAGCGCGACCATGACGTCGAGCACCTCGTTGATCATCTCCGGGTCCAGAGCGGAGGTCGGCTCGTCGAACAGCATCGCGATCGGGTCCATGGCGAGGGCGCGCGCGATCGCCACGCGCTGCTGCTGGCCGCCCGAGAGCTGGCCGGGATACTTGTCCTTGTGGGCGAGGAGTCCGACGCGATCGAGGAGCTTGAGGCCTTTCTGGGTCGCTTCCTCCTGCGTGCGCCCGAGCACCTTCACCTGGGCCAGCGTCAGGTTGCGGGTCACGCTCATGTGCGGGAACAGCTCGAAGTTCTGGAACACCATGCCGATTCTCGCGCGCAGCTTGGGCAGGTCCGTTTTCGGATCGCTGACTGCAATGCCGTCCACCGTGATCTCGCCTTGCTGGAAGGGCTCCAGACCGTTGACGCACTTGATGAAGGTCGATTTTCCGCTGCCGGACGGTCCGCAAACGACCACCACTTCGCCTTTTTTCACTTCGGCAGAGCAGTGGGTGAGCACCTGGAGGCTGCCGTACCATTTGCTGACGTTCTTGATTGAGATCATGGGTCCCTACCTGACGATCGCGATGCGTTCCTGAAACCGCCTGATCAGCGCGGACAGCCCGTACGAGACGACGAAATACACCACGGCCACGAAGCTGTACATCTCGACCAGGCGGTAGTCGCGGTTCGCGACCTTGGCGGCCGCGCCCAGGAAATCCGTGGCCGAGATCACATACACGAGCGAGGTGTCCTGGAACAGGATGATCGTCTGGGTGAGCAGCACCGGCAGCATGTTGCGGAACGCCTGCGGCAGGACGACCCTCGCCATGGTCTGCCAGTAGTCCAGGCCGAGCGCATAGCCCGACCATACCTGGCCGCGCGGGATCGACTGGATGCCGGCACGCATGATCTCGCAGTAGTAAGCGGCCTCGAACAGGGTGAAGGTGATGGCCGCCGACAAGAAGGCGCCGACCCTGATCGGGTTGGGCTCTCTCAAGATCCAGGCGCCGATGTAGGGGACGAGGAAGAAGAACCAGAAAATCACCAGCACCAGCGGGATCGAGCGCATCAGGTTGACGTAGGCGCCCGCAAGCATCGACACGGGCTTCATGCTGGAGAGGCGCATCATCGCGAGCAGCGTGCCGAAGACGATGCCGCCGGCCATCGCCAGCCCCGTCAGCGTGAGCGTGAACGTCATCCCCTCCCTGAAGAGATAAACCCAGGAACGCTGGATGACGTCGAAGTCAAAACCCATCAGTGACCTGCTTGAGGAGCGCCGCCGGCGGCGATCAGGCCGGGCACGCGCACCTTCTTCTCCAGCGCGCGCATCGCGAACACCACCACCAGGTTGGTCAGCAGGTAGATCACCGTCGCCGCGGTGAAAGCCTCGAACACGCGAAAGCTGAATTCCTGCATCGAGCGCGCGCGGCCGGTCAGCTCGAGCAGTCCGATCGTCAGCGCCACCGACGAGTTCTTGATGACGTTCATGAACTCGGAGGTGAGCGGCGGCAGGATGATCCGGAAGGCCTGCGGCAGGATGACGGTGCGGTAGGTCTGCGTCTCGGTCAGCCCCATTGCGATGCCGGCCATGCGCTGGCCGCGCGGCAGGGAATTGATGCCGGCGCGGACCTGCTCGGCGACGCGCACCGAGGTGAAGATGCCCAGGCACACCACCGCCGGGATATACGAACCCCACGGCGGCGGCATCTGCTTCATCCAGTCGCCGATTCCT
>JBGQKQ010000058.1:0-15971 GCA_041499655.1 Gammaproteobacteria bacterium | reverse complement strand
TATCTGTACGACAAATACAAAGTAAAGAAGCGCGAAAGTGATCGCGGGAAACTAAAGAAGTTGATCGCAGCGCAGGAAGAGAACATCAGAGAGTTGCAGCAGCTTCTGAAGACCGAGAGGAGCAAGCGGAGCGCTCGTGAAGGAATGAAGTCACTAAGACTCCATAGGAAGACTCTTCTGAAGATAAAGAAGAAAGACGCGTCAATCAGAATTTATTTAAAGGAATCCGTGGAATTGCTCGAATCTAAAGGCGCCACTGCGGTTTCGAAGGATGTCGACTCCAATTGGGACAGGTACGACTAACTTTAGGTGGAACGGACGGGCCATGGGCGAATGTGCTTCGTTGAATGTCGTTCCGGCCCGCCGTTCACCACAACGTTAGACCTCCCTCTGTTCCAGCCGGCCGTCGCAGCTTCCCCAGCCTCAACCGAACGCCTTGAGCTCCTTGCCGCCCGCCGCAGCGGGCTTCGCGTCGACCAGCGAGAAGGCGATCACGCAAGGGACGGTGCCGCGGTTGATCCAGTTGTGGACGGTGCCGCGCTGGACCAGCACGTCGCCCGCCCGGAGGTGGACTTCGTTGCCCTTTTCCAGCTCCATGTCGATTTCGCCGGAAATCACCACCGCGTAGTCGATCGAGTCGGTGCGGTGCACGCGCGGCGAGACGCCCGGCGAGAACTCGACCACGCGGAAGACGGTTCCGCCCGGAAGCGTGGTGCCGACTTTCTTCAGGCCGGCGTCGCCCTCGCCGGCGTTGTCGGCGGGGATCGCATCGGTGGTCCAGACGACGCAGGCCGACGCGCCGGGCCGGTTCGAAATGACGTTCTTCGAGACTTCGTCGATTTTTACGACGGCGCGCCCGCTCGCGTCGTGCCCGGTTACCACTCGCCGCACCTTGACGGTCATGACCGCTCCTTGAAATTGGGTTGAGCCGATTATACGAGGCCGTGTATCATCGGGCTTCGTCTCGGACGACAGAAATAAATCCATGAATATCGGCATACCCGCGGAAACCCGCGCGGGCGAAACCCGCGTCGCCGCGACGCCCGAGACCATTAAGAAGCTCGTCGCCGGCAAGCACTCCGTCCTCGTCCAGTCGGGCGCGGGGGCGGGCGCCAGCATCCCCGACGCCGATTTCCAGGCGGCGGGGGCCTCGATCGCCGCGAGCGCGGCCGACGTTTATTCGCGCGCCGAGCTGATTCTCAAGGTGCGCCCGCCTCAAACCCCTGAGATCGGCATGCTCAGGCGCGACCAGGTGCTGGTCGGTATGCTCAACCGCTTCGACGCCGAAGGGCTCGCCGCGATCGCGCGCACCGGCGCGACCGCGTTCGCGCTCGAAGCCGCGCCGCGCATCTCGCGCGCGCAATCGCTCGACGTGCTCTCCTCGCAGGCGAACCTCGGCGGCTACAAGGCGGTGATGGTCGCGGCCAACCTTTTCGGCAAGATATTCCCGATGCTGATGACCGCGGCAGGCACCATCAAGGCCGCGCGCGTGGTGGTGATGGGCGTGGGCGTCGCGGGCCTGCAGGCGATCGCCACCGCCAAGCGCCTCGGCGCGGTGGTCGAGGCGACCGACGTGCGGACGGAGACCAAGGAGCAGGTCGAGTCGCTGGGGGCGAAGTTCATCGAGGTGCCGCTCACCGACGCGGAGAAGGAGCTCGCCAAGGGCCAGGGCGGCTACGCACGCGACATGGGAGAGGACTACCGCAAGCGCCAGGCGGCGCTCGTCGCCGAGCGCATCAAGTCAGCCGATATCGTCATTACCACGGCTCTCATTCCCGGACGGCGCGCGCCGGTGCTCCTCACCGAGGACATGGTGAAGAGCATGAAGCCGGGCTCGGTGATCGTGGACATGGCCGCCGAGCAGGGCGGCAACTGCCCCCTCACCGAGGCCGACAAGGTGGTGGTGAAGCACGGCGTCACGATCGTCGGCCACACCAATTTCCCGGCGATGGTCGCCGCGGACGCTTCCGCTCTGTACGCTCGCAACCTGCTCGATTTCCTCAAGCTCATCGCGGACAAGGAAGGCCGGCTCGCGATCAACCTGGAAGACGAGATCGTCGCCGCCTGCCTGATGGCGCGCGGCGGAGAACTGGTGAAGAAATCATGACCGGCACCATCGACCCGACCGTCGTGAACCTCGTCGTGTTCGTGCTCGCCGTGTTCGTCGGCTACCACGTGATCTGGAACGTGACGCCGGCGCTGCACACGCCGCTGATGAGCGTCACCAACGCGATTTCCAGCGTAATCATCGTCGGCGCGATCCTCGCGGCGGGCCCCTCGGAGGTGGATTTCGGATCGGCGATGGGCGCGGTCGCGGTGGCGCTCGCCTCGGTCAACGTCGCCGGCGGATTCCTGGTCACGAAGCGCATGCTCGAGATGTTCAGGAAGAAGACCCCGAAGGCGGACAAGAAATGAGCGCCAATCTCGTCGCGCTCTGGTACCTCGCCGCCTCGGTGTGCTTCATCCTGGCGCTGAAAGGGTTGTCTTCACCCGAATCGGCGCGCCGCGGCAACGTTTTCGGCGTCGCGGGAATGACGATCGCGGTGGTCACGACGCTCGCCATCGTCGCCAAGGGCCGGCTCGACCTGATCCTCGTCGCCATGGTAATCGGCGGCATGATCGGCGCCTTCGTCTCGCGCCGCGTCGAGATGACCCAGATGCCCGAGCTGGTGGCGGCGATGCACTCGCTGGTCGGCATGGCGGCGGTGCTGATCGCGGTCGCGGTGGTCAACAATCCGGGCGCCTTCGGCGAGCATGATCCGCTGCCGCGCGGCAACCGCCTCGAACTCTTCATCGGCAGCTTCGTCGGCGCCATCACTTTCTCGGGCAGCGTGATCGCCTTCGGCAAGCTCGCCGGCCTGGGCAAGAAATTCCGCCTCTTCTCCAGCGCCCCGGTCACCTTCAAGGGCCAGCATCCGCTGAACCTCCTGCTCGCGATCGTCATGATCGGATTCGGCCTGGCGTTTTTCCTGGCCGGCGACAAAGGCTGGACGCCTTTCATCATCATGCTCGGGATCGCGTTCTTGTTGGGCTTGCTCATCATCATTCCCATCGGCGGCGCCGACATGCCGGTGGTGATCTCGATGCTGAACAGCTACTCGGGCTGGGCGGCCGCGGGCATCGGTTTCTCTCTCAACAACACCATGCTGATCATCGCGGGCTCGCTCGTTGGATCTTCGGGCGCGATCCTCTCCTACATCATGTGCAAGGCGATGAACCGCTCGTTCTTCAGCGTGATCCTGGGCGGATTCGGCGCGGCCGAAGGCGCCGCGGCCGCGGACGCCGCGCAGAAGACCGTGAAATCGGGCTCCGCCGAAGACGCGGCGTTCCTGATGTCGAACGCGGAGTCGGTGGTCATCGTGCCGGGCTACGGCCTGGCGGTCGCGCGCGCCCAGCACGCGGTGAAGGAATTGGCGCAGAAGCTCATCGCGAAGGGCGTGAGCGTGCGCTACGCGATCCATCCGGTCGCCGGCCGCATGCCCGGCCACATGAACGTGCTGCTCGCCGAGGCCGAGGTGCCTTACGACCAGGTGTTCGAGATGGAAGACATCAACAGCGAGTTCGGCACCACCGACGTCGTGCTCGTCCTCGGGGCGAATGACGTGGTGAATCCGCTGGCGCACGAGAAGGGCAGCCCGATCTACGGCATGCCGATCATCGAAGCGAACAAGGCGCGCACCGTGCTCGTCAACAAGCGCAGCATGGCCGCCGGCTACGCCGGCCTCGACAATCCGCTCTTCTACATGGACAAGACCATGATGGTGTTCGGCGACGCGAAGAAGGTCGTCGAAGACATGGTGAAGGCGCTTGACTGAGACAAAAACAGGTGCGCGGGAGAGGATTCTCGCGCGCATCCGCAAGGCGCAGGGTCGCGGCGCGAGCAGGCCTTCGCAGGCCGAGCTGGAAGCGATCGAAACCTACTTGCGCGCGCACCCGCGCGGCACGCTGCCCAGAGTCGAGGGCGATCTCGTCGCGCGCTTCCGCGCCCGCGCGGAGGCTATGCAGAGCACGACCGAGGAAGTTGCCGCGGAAGGGGATGTGCCTGACGCAGTGGCGCGCTACCTGAAGGCCGGCAAGCTGCCGCTCGCCGGCTGCGTCTGGCCGCAACTCGCGCACCTGGACTGGAAGGCGGCGGGACTCGCGCTCGAGCCGCGCGCGGCGAGCGCAGACGATGCGATCGGCGTCACCGGCGCGTTCGCCGCGATCGCCGAAACCGGAACGCTGGTGCTCGCCTCGGGCCACGACACGCCGGCGACAGGGAGCCTGCTTCCCGAGACGCACATTGCTGTCCTGAGCGCCGGCCGGATCGTCCCCCACATGGAAGACGCCTTCGCCCTTGTTCGTGACACCTTCGGCCAACTGCCGCGCGCGATCAATTTCGTCTCGGGCCCCTCGCGCACCGCGGACATCGACCAGACCATCGTACTCGGCGTGCACGGACCCGGCCGCGTGCACATCGTTCTGGTCGCAACTGAGGTCCGCTCCTAGAGCCTCACCACAGGCGCGCCGCGCCGCGCACCCCGCTCGCGTCGCCGTGCTTCGCCTTCAAGAGCGGCGTCGCGACCGAATCCGAATAGACGTAGCGCCCCCAGCGCTTCGGCACGTTGCGGTACAGGCGTTCGGCGTTCGACAGGCCGCCGCCGAGCACGATCGCGTCGGGATCGAGAAGGTTGATGACGCTCGCCAGCGCGCGCGCCAGGCGCTCCTCGTAGCGCGCGAGGGCGGCTTCGCAGCCGGGGTCGCCCGATTCGGCCCGCGCGATGATCTGCGCCGGCTCGAGTGGCTCGCCGGCGGCGAGCCCGTAGTCCCGCGCGAGCCCCGGGCCGGACAGGAACGCCTCGATGTGTCCTGCCTGGCCGCAGCCGCAGGGCGGACCAGGCAGCTCTTCGGCGGTGGGCCAGGGCAGGGTGTTGTGACCCCATTCGCCGGCGATGGCGTTGGCGCCGTGGAGCGCGCGGCCATCGACCACCACGCCTCCGCCCTCCCCCGTTCCGAGGATGACGCCGAACACCACCTGGGCCCCCGCGGCGGCGCCGTCGGCCGCCTCCGAGAGCGCGAAGCAGTTGGCGTCGTTCGCGAACCGGACCTCGCGGCCGAGCAGACGTTCGAGGTCGGGCTTCACCGGCATGCCGTTCAGCACGCTCGCGTAGGCGTTCCTGAGCTTTCCGTCCCGGGCCCATACCGCTCCGGGCGTGCCGATCCCAATCGTGCAGCGCGCGCCGGCCTTGCGTTCCGCGTCGAGCACCGCGCCGGCGAGCGCACCGAGCGCATCGGGATAAGCGCCGCGCGGCGCGTCGCTGCGGCGCCGGAACATCTCGGCGCCCGACTCATCGAGCGCGACGATCTCCATCTTGGAGCCGCCGATGTCCACGCCGATGCGGGTCATGGCGACGCGGGCCTAGAACGCCTGGTCCCAGGAGATGCTCAGGCGCATCGCGGAATTGATTAGGCCCACCATGCTGTAGGTCTGCGGAAAATTGCCCCACAGCTCGCCCGTCGCCGGCTCGATGTGCTCGGAGAGCAGGCCGTGCCGGTTGCAGCGAGCGATCAGGCTTTCGAACAGGGCGCGCGCCTCCTGCGTGCGCCCGAGCGAGGCGAGCGCGTCGACGTACCAGAAGGTGCACACGGCGAAGGCATTGTCGGGAACGCCGAAATCGTCGGGCTGCGTATAGCGGAACACGAAATCGCCGCGGCGCAGGTCCTTCTCCACCGCGCGTACCGTGCCCGCGAAGCGCGGATCGTCAGCGCGCAGGAAATCGAGCTCGTGGAGCAGCAGCAGGCTCGCGTCCATATGTTCGCCGCCGAAGGTGGCGGCGAAGCTCGAGCGCTTCGCGCTCCAGGCGCGCTCGCAAATCGCCGCGTGCATTGCATCGGACCGCGCGCGCCAGTGGCGCGCGCGCTCATCCAGGCCGATGCGCGCCGCGATCTTCGCGAGGCGATCGCAAGCCGCCCAGCACATGACGCTGGAGAACGTGTGAACATGCCGCGCTCCGCGCAACTCCCACGGGCCGGCGTCGGGCTGGTCGTAGAGCACCGAGGCGCGCTCGCCCAGCTGCTCCAGCTGCCGGAACAGGCCCTGGTCGCCGCGCAGCGCAAGCCGCGCGTCGAAGAACAAGTGCGCCGCCGCGAGCACCGTCGCGCCGTAGACGTCGTGCTGGTTCTGCGAGTAGGCCTGGTTGCCGACTCTGACCGGGCCCATGCCGCGGTACCCGGGAAGCGAAGGCGCTTCGCGCTCGGCGATGCCCGCCTTGCCGGTGACCGAGTAGACCGGCTGCAGGTCGGCGCCGTTCGCTCCGGATGCAGTATTGATGATGAAATCCAGGAAGCGCTCCATGGTGCTGGTCGCGTTCAGCCGGTTGAGCGCGTTGACCACGAAATAGGCGTCGCGAAGCCAGCAATAGCGGTAGTCCCAGTTGCGTCCGCTTCCGCGAGACTCGGGGATCGAGGTCGTGACCGCGGCGACGATCGCGCCGGTGTCCTCGTAAGCGTTGAGCTTCAGGGTGATGGCGGCGCGAATGATCTGCTCCTGCCATTCGAAAGAGATCGCGAGACCGCGCACCCAGTCGCGCCACCAGCCCGCGGTGTCGTCGAGGAACCGGCGGAAAGCTTCCCCAGGCGGGGTGTGCAGGGTCTCGTCCGGCCCGAGCACCAGCGACGCGGGCTCGCGCAGGACCACCTGCGTCTCCTCGAGGATCGCGCTGATCGAGAAGTCCGTCGTCAACCTCATGTCCATGTCGGGCATCACGTAGCGCACGTGGTTGCTGCCCCAGGTCATGGCCGGCCGTCGGGCTCCGTACTCACACAGGGGCCGGATGCGCACCCGGACGCGCGGGCTGCCCGCGAGCGGGCGGATCTGGCGCATCAGCATGACCGGGTAGAAGAGCCTGCCGAACTGCTGAAACCGCGGAGCGAAGTCGGTGATCTCGACTGCGCCCCCGTGCCGGTCGTAGAGGCGCGTTCGAAGGATGGGCGTGTGCGCGATGTAAGCCTGCTCGGAGCGCTCGAAATCGGCGAGATCCACCTCGAAGACGCCAGCGCGGTCGTCCGGACCGCTCTCCGTGCGCAGCAGCGCGCAAAACGCCGGATCGCTGTCGAAGCGTGGCAGGCAGGACCAGACGATGCGAGCCCTGGCGTCGAGCAGCGCAGCGACGCTCGAGTTGCCGATCAGGGCGAGGTCCAGGCCGCTCAAGCGCTTTCCCCGGAGCGCGCGACGAAGTCCGCGAGCCACGCTCTCACCGCCGCCGAATCCGGCAGGCGCCAGCGCGCCACGGACTCGCCTTCGCCCACTTTCACCGAATGGCCCCCGGCGCGGTTGATCAGCTGGAAGCCGATCTCGTCGGTCAGATCGTCACCGATGAAGACCGGCGTGCGCCCGCGAAACGGCGCTTCGGCGAGAAACTCGGAGATAGCCACGCCCTTGTCCTTTCCGGTGGGTCTCAGTTCGACGACCATCTTTCCCAGCTGTACCTCGAATTCGCCGCCGAGCTCGCGCGCCAGCCCGCGCACCGCATCCTGAGCCTCCGTGCTCAACTCCGGAACAGACCGGAAATGAAGCGCAAAGTTGACGCCCTTGTCCTCGAGCACGAGCGCCGGATGCCTGGCCGCGAGGAGGGCCAGCCTGCGGCGCGCCTCCTCAAGCGCCGCGCGCGGGACCTCGCGTTTGTGCATTGTGCCGGAAACGTCGCGGCGCTCGGCGCCGTGCTGTCCGGCGACGCAGAACGCGGAACCCGAGAGAAGGCGGTCGATGTCGGTGATCGGGCGTCCGCTGATCAGCGCCAGGGCGCCGCCCGCGGCCCGGCCGAGCGTCCTGAGAAGACGGACCAGATCGCCGTCGACGCGGATGAGAGCCGGGTGATCGGCGATATCGAGGAGCGTCCCGTCGATATCGAGAAAAAACGCGCACCGCCCCTTGAGCTCGGGCGCCTGCTTGAACTTCGCGTCCGAAACCCGCATCGGCTCGCGAGCGATCAGACCGCGCGCACGGCAGCGGGCTTGCGCTCGCGGGCGCGCGAGAGCAGGCGGCTGCGCATGCGAATCTGGCCGGCGTCGAGCAGCATCCGCCCCGCCCAGCGGTACACGTTGAAGTCCTGGATCAGGCCTCGCATGCTGCGTATCCGATCGCGCTGCTCGGACGGGGGCATCATCAGCGCGGCCCTGAGCGCCGCCGCGCACTGATCGATGTCGTAGGGATTGACGATCAGGGCTTCCGGAAGCTCGCGCGATGCGCCGGTGAACTGGCTGAGGATGAGCACGCCGCGCTCGTCGTCGCGTGCGGCGACGAATTCCTTGGCCACCAGGTTCATCCCGTCGTGCAGGCTGCTGACGACGCAGACGTCCGCCGCCCGGTAGTACTCGTAGACCTCGTCGGGGTCGTGATGCTCGACTCGCAGCAGGATGGGGGCGCGGCCCCTGCCGGCGAACTTCTCGTTGATGCGGCGTGCCTGCGCGCGCACCCGCGCTTCGAAATCCTGGTACTCGTCGATACTCGAGCGCGAAGGGGCGGCGATCTGCACGAACACGAACTTTCCGATCCACAACGGATCGATCTCCAGCAGGCGCTCGACCGCGAGGAAGCGCTCCAGGATTCCCTTGGTGTAGTCGAGCCGGTCCACCCCGACGCCGATCACGGTATCCGGCGCCAGCCCGTTCTTCGCGCGCACGTCGGCCCGGCACTGCGCGACCGGCTTCTCCATGGTCTTGGAGGTGAGCGGCCATTCGATTGATATCGGATAGCGGCGCACCGCGGTCTGATCGCCGCCGTAGGACACCGTGTAGGTCTCGCGGTCGATGCGCGCCTCGACGTAGCGGTCGACCGTGTCGATGAAGTTGTTGCAGTGGAATTGTGTGTGGAATCCGAGAATGCTGCTGCCGAGCAGGCCGTCGACCAGCTCCTCTCGCCAGGGGCAGATGCCGAAGGCTTCCGCGTTCGGCCAGGGAATATGCCAGAACGAGATCACCGTTGCCGCCGGGATGCGCTCGCGGATCAGGCGCGGCAGCAGCGCGAAGTGATAATCCTGCACCAGCACGATCGGGTCGGCGGTCCGAGCTTCGTGCACCACCGTATCGGCGAAGCGGCGGTTGACCGTGACGTAGGCGTTCCAGTCCCTGGTGCGGAACACCGGGCGCGTGTGGGCGATATGGCACAAGGGCCACAGCCCGCTGTTGGAGAATCCGTAGTAGTAACCGGCTTCCTCCTCCTCGGACAGCCACACCCGCCGTACGCGGTAGGCGGGGCGCTCGGGCGGGACGCGGATATGGTCGGTCGCGTCCACCGTCTCGCGGTCGGCGCTGCCGCCGCCGTGCGCGATCCAGGTTCCGGAGCAGGCGCGCATCACCGGCTCGAGCGCGGTGACCACCCCGCTCGCCGGGCGCTGCACCTCGATTTTCTTGTCGCGATGCACGTGGATGTAGGGCTCGCGGTTGGAGACGATCAGGACCTCCTCGCCCTTGAGATCGTTCCGCAGGATCGCGCGCAGTGTCTCCGCCGTCCAGTTGATCTGGCTTTCGTCGCGCGCCTTGCGCTCCGATTCCAGCTCCCTCACCAGGGCGCGAATGTCCTTCGCTACCGGCCGCAGCTCCGGAATACGCACCTTCGCTTCGCTGAACCCGAAGGTCTCGCCGCGGATCACCGCCTTCAGGCCCGCGACCCAGCCGCGCCAGCTCACCTCGGCGATCACGACCGTCACCAGCGACACGATGGCCGCCAGCGCAGCGAAGAGGTAGAAGATGTACTTCTTGGTGTCGTCGCTGCGCCGCTGCACGAAGCTCATGTCGTGCACCAGCACCAGGTGCCCGTAGGCCTTGCCGTCGGCTTCGAGGTCATAGTCGCCCACATGGACCGGGCCGCGGTCGAGGTTGATCACGCGGCCCTCGACCTCCATGGGATCGCTGTGCCGGCCGGTGCAGGCGAGCGATGACGGGAAGGTGACGGTCTTGTAGACGAGCCTGCGCTGCGCGTCGCAGAAGCCCACGGCGAACAGGCGCTCGTCCTGAATGAGGCGATCGAAGTAGCGCAGGATCTTGGCACGCGAGCCCTCACGCACCAGATCGGCCAGCGGCTCCTGGATGGTTCTTGTGATGAGCGACGTGCGGATGTCGAGATCGCGCACGAACCACTGCAGGGTGAGCTTGTCGACGAGCGGCACCACCGCGTAGGCAATGGCGGCGAGGGTGATCGCAAGGGGAATAATGAATCGGAGAGACAGCCTCATGGTCGGCTCCTTCCGTCAGCCCGAAGTCCTCCCACTTCGGGGCGCGGCCGATGGGCACCGCGCAGGCGCAAGCCCTTGGACCGCTGATCTCGAATCATGTTCCGCTCAACCCCGATGCTACAATCCCCCGCGTTGCGGAGGAGGGGCAATGCGGAATCGATATGCGTGGGCGGCCTGGACCCTGCTGATTATGCCAGTTTCAGCCCGCGCGGCCGATGGGCCCGCGGTACTCGGTATTCCGGTCGATTTCATCCTGTTCGCGATCACCCTGCTCGGCGTCGCCCTGTTTCACCGCCACACCCTCTACGTGGCGCTCGCCGGCCTCGCCACGATCACGCTGTACAAGCTCGGCTTTACCGGTTTCAAGGAGGGCGCAGGTCTGGCGGGGCTCGCGGGCCACCTCGAGCACGAGTGGGTGATTCTCACGAATCTGCTGTGCCTGCTGCTCGGCTTTGCGCTTCTGTCGCGGCATTTCGAAAAGACGCGCGTGCCGGCGGTGTTGCCGCGCTTCCTTCCCCACGACTGGAAAGGCGCTTTCATCATGCTGGTCATGGTGTTCGTGCTCTCGTCGTTCCTCGACAACATCGCGGCGGCGCTGATCGGCGGGGCGATGGCGCACACCCTGTTCCGGGGCAAGGTGCACATCGGCTACCTGGCGGGGATCGTCGCGGCGTCAAACGCGGGCGGCTCGGGCAGCGTGGTCGGGGACACTACGACTACCATGATGTGGATCGACGGCGTGAGCCCGATCGATGTCCTGCACGCCTATGTCGCCGCGGTCTTCGCGCTGGTGATCTGCGGCATCCCGGCCGCGATGCAGCAGCAGCGCTACTCTCCGATCCTCAAGCACGAACACCAGCACATCCACGTCGACTGGCTGCGGCTCGGCATCGTGTTCTTCGTCCTCGTCGTCGCCATCGTCACCAACGTCATGATGAACGTCGAATTCCCGGAGAGCTCCGGCCGGTTCCCCTTCATCGGCGCGTCGGTCGTGATCGCTTTGCTCGTGAGCGTGCCCCTCCGGCGTCCTGACTGGGAGGTCCTGCCCGAGAGCTTTCGCGGCAGCATCTTCCTTCTGTCGCTGGTGACCTGCGCGTCGATGATGCCGGTGGAAAAACTGCCCGAGGCCTCCTGGCACGCGGCGCTGGGGCTGGGGTTCGTCTCGGCGGTGTTCGACAACATCCCGTTGACGGCGCTTGCCCTCAAGCAGGGCGGCTACGACTGGGGTTTTCTCGCTTATGCGGTCGGCTTCGGCGGCTCGATGATCTGGTTCGGCTCCTCGGCGGGAGTCGCCCTGTCGAACATGTATCCCGAGGCGAAATCGGTGGGGAACTGGCTGCGCCACGGGTGGCACGTCGCGCTCGCCTACGTCATCGGCTTTTTCGTCCTGCTCGTCGTGATGGGGTGGCAGCCCCATCCGCCGCACAAGGCGAGTCCCGCATCTTCCGCGCAGGTGAGCGCGCCCGGCGGCCCCTTGCAATAGGCTCCGTGCCGCGCGTTTCATGATGCGGAAAGGCCCCTGATCTCCCTTGATTTCGAACCGGTATAGGACTACGATTCGCGGGCTTTGGCGTCACGAGACTTGGAGGGCTGACGCCGGAACAAAACAGCCCTGCGAACCGTTTACCGGGGGGCTAAGAAGAACAACACCGAGACAGCCACCATCAACTGCCATCCAATGGAGGATTCAATGAGCAAGGAGCAATTCAAGACTGAAACGGCTTCGCGCCGCAAATTCCTGGCGGGCGCTGCCGCGGCAACCGCGGGCGCCGCAACCCTGGGGTTCCCGATGATCGCCAAGGGCCAGGCCGGCCCGATCAACTTCCGTTTCCAGTCGACCTGGCCGTCCAAGGACATCTTCCACGAGTACGCCCAGGACTTCGCCAGGACGGTGAACGACATGACCGGTGGCGACCTGAAGATCGAGGTGCTGCCCGCGGGCGCGGTAGTGCCCCCCTTCGGTCTGCTGGAAGCGGTGTCCAAGGGAACTTTGGATGGCGGCCACGGCGTGCTGGTCTATCACTACGGCAAGCAGAACTCGCTGGCCCTGTGGGGATCGGGACCGGGCTACGGCATGGACGCCAATATGCTGCTCGCCTGGCACAAGTGGGGCGGCGGCAAGGAATTGCTGGAAAAGCTCTATGCCTCGATCGGCGCCAATGTGGTCTCGTTCCCTTATGCTCCGCTCTACACCCAGCCGCTGGGCTGGTTCAAGAAGCCGGTGACCAAATGGGAGGACTTCAAGGGCCTCAAGTATCGCACCGTGGGAATCTCGATTGACGTGTTCACCGCCATGGGCGCCGCGGTCAACGCGCTACCCGGCGGCGAAATCGTGCCGGCGATCGACCGCGGGCTGCTCGACGCGGCGGAATTCAACAACACCTCCTCCGACCGGGCCCTGGGCTTCGCCGACGTGTCCAAGGTATGCATGCTGCAGAGCTATCACCAGAACGCCGAGCAGCTCGAGATTACCTTCAACAAGACCAAGTACGACGGGCTGCCGTCCAAGCTGAAGGCAATAATCGCCAGCGCCGTGGATGCGTCGTCGGCGAACATGATGTGGAAAGCCATCGACCGCAACTCGCAGGACTACATCACGCTGCAGACCGTGGACAAGGTCAAATTCTACAAAACGCCCAGGTCGATTCTGCAGAAGCAGCTCGAGGTCTATGACCAGGTCACGGCCAAGAAAGCCCCGGGCACTCCCATGTTCCAGGAGATCATGGATTCGCAGAAGAAATTCGCCCAGCGCGCGGTGAAGTGGGAACAGGACGTCGTTGTCGACCGGCGCATGGCCTACGATCATTATTTCGGCAAGAAGCCAGCCGGAAAGAAGGCCTGATCTCTGTCTTGAATTTCTCTCCGAACACCATCCGGAATCGAAATCCGGATGGTGTTTCGTTTTTTGACCCGGGGTTTTGCCGATAGAGTAGCCGTCCCTCTATGAAAGTCCAGAATTTTCTGCTCACCGCCGATCACATCAGCACTTGGGCGGGCAAGGCCGCCGCCTGGCTGATCATGCTGCTGATGTTCACGGTCTGCGTCGAGGTGTTCAAGCGCTACATCCTCAACATGCCCACGGCGTGGATATTCGACGCCACCAACATGATGTACGGCACGCTGTTCATGCTGTGCGGCGCCTATACGCTGGCGCAGGATGCCCACGTGCGGGGCGACTTCCTCTACGGCTCGATGAAGCCGCGCACCCAGGCCACGCTGGACTTCATCCTGTACATACTGTTCTTTCTTCCCGGCGTCATCGCCTTGATCAAGGCGGGAGTCGACTACGCGGGCGATTCCTGGCGCATCCTGGAACACTCGAACATCACTTCGAATGGACCAGCCGTTTATCCGTTCAAGACCATCATTCCGATCGCCGGAACTCTGGTGCTGATCCAGGGCATCGCCGAGATCGCCCGCTGCGTTGTCTGCCTGAAGACCGGAGAGTGGCCCGCGCGCCTGAAGGACGCCGAGGAGATCGACGTGGTCGAGCAGCAGCTCGCCAGCAGCACGCACGTGGACGAGGAGTCGCGCAAGCGGGCGATCGAGCAGGCACACGACATCGATGAAGCTGCCCATCAGCGCATCGGCGCGAGAGGGGCGGAACGTGAGTGATCCCGCACTCGGGCTGACCATGCTCGCGCTCATCGTGGTCGTGATCATGATGGGCTTCCCGACGGCATTCACCCTGATGGGGCTGGGGATGTTTTTCGGCTTTATCGCTTTCTATGATCCTGCCCACTCCTGGGCCCAGAACAAGATATTCGACCTCATGGTCGAACGGACCTATGGCGCGATGAATAACGATGTGTTGATCTCGATCCCCTTGTTCGTGCTCATGGGCTATGTGATGGAGCGGGGCGCGTTGGTGGACAAGATGTTCTACAGCATCCAGCTCGCGTTCCGGCGCGTGCCGGCCTCCCTGGCGGTGGCGACTTTGATCGTGTGCACGTTCTGGGGCATCGCCAGCGGCCTCGTAGGCGCGGTGGTGGTGCTGATGGGCGTGATCGCATTCAATCCGATGCTGAAGGCCGGCTACGACGTGAAGCTTGCCTCGGGCGTGATCACCGCGGGCGGCACGCTGGGCATCCTGATTCCACCCTCGGTGATGATCATCGTCTATGCCGCGGTTGCCGGACAGTCGGTGGTCAAACTCTATGCCTCGGCGATGTTTCCCGGTTTCTTCCTGTCGTTCCTGTATCTGGTGTACATCATCGGCTGGGCGTTGATCAATCCCAAGATCGCCCCGCCCTTGCCGGAATCCCAGCAAAAGGTGCCAGTATCCGATTGGGTGCGGAAATTCCAGCAGGCATATTCACAAAACATGCTGCTCAGTCTGGTTGCCGCGCTGTTCATGCCCGGCAAGGCTCTTGCGATCGAAAATAACGGTCGCCGATTGACCTATGTCGGAATCTGGAAGAATTTCCTCAACGCGCTGTTCCCATTGATTCTCTCGGCAGTAACTTTGTGGGGTATCTGGTGGTACGTGGTGATTCATCAGCAGGCTGACACCCAGGCGACGGCCGGAATGGTGATCAGGCAGCAAGCGACCCAAGCCAGGGCCGTGCCGCAGACGGATCAGAATAAGCTGCAGTCACTCGGAAACGACGAGACGGCATCGGCATCCGATTCGGAGGCTGATGAGGAAGGCGTGGAGCAGGTGGGCACTCCGGAGTTGCTCAAGCAAGGCGCGGCGGCGCCGTCGGAATCCGGCCCGCCGCAGGGGTTCTACACCTATTTCTGGCTTACGGCGGCGGCGACAGCTTTGATGCTCGTCTGGTATTACTGGAAAATGGGGGCCGAGTCGTTCGAGCTGCTGAAGCTGCTGATCTCGTCGGTGATGCCGTTGGGCATTCTTACCATCGTGGTCCTCGCCGTCATTCTGTTCGGGATCACCACCGCCACCGAGTCGGCAGCCATCGGTGCCGCAGGGGCGTTCCTGCTGGCGCTTCAGGCACGCACGTTCAGTTGGGACCGGCTCAAGCAATCGATATTCCTCACCGCCAAGACCACCGCGATGGTGTGCTGGCTGTTCGTCGGCTCGGCCCTGTTTTCGGGAGTGTTCGCACTTCTGGGCGGACAGCAACTGGTCGAGACGTGGGTGCTGAGCCTGAACATGACGCCGATACAGTTCATGATCCTGTCGCAAGCGATCATTTTCGTGCTTGGCTGGCCGCTGGAGTGGACCGAGATCATCGTCATCTTCGTGCCGATCTTCCTGCCGCTGCTGAAGCACTTCAACATCGACCCGATCCTCTGGGGCACGCTGGTGTTCGTCAACCTGCAGGCGGCGTTCCTGTCGCCGCCGGTGGCGATGTCGGCGTTCTACCTGAAAGGCGTCGCGCCCAAACATGTCACGCTCAACCAGATCTTCGCCGGCATGATGCCCTACATGATCATCGTGATCGTCTGCATGGTCATCATGTACCTGTGGCCGGGCATGACGCTGTGGCTGCCGAACTACCTGTACGGGACGGGATAGACCGGTTCTGGCTGCAGCGGAGTTGACTTGGATGGAGCAGCCTAGTGGTGCTCCATCTTTTTGCGCGGCCGTACCGCGTCCGTTCTATTTCTTGCAAATCTCCGCCAGGCGACCGAGCCACGCGTCGCGTTTCGCCGGACGGAATTGAAACCAGATTCTGTATCGGGGGAAGACAGGGTCCGGCACGTTTACCGCAATCCAGTGGTGTGTGATGCCTAGCATCGATTCGTGCACGGGTTCCAATGACAGGACTTCCTTTGGGGAAAGCACTTTCCCGT
>JBGQKQ010000057.1:0-16405 GCA_041499655.1 Gammaproteobacteria bacterium | reverse complement strand
CCAGTAGATGCACGAGAGCATCACGATCGCCGAGGTCGGGTCCATGGTGAAGGTGAGCGGCAGCAGGATCGCCACGCCGTTCGGGCCGCCCAGGCCCGGCAGCACGCCGACGAAGATCCCGAGCACGAGGCCCACCATCATCAGCGACAGCGTCTTGAAGGTGAGCAGCACCTCGAAGCCGTGCAGCAGGAGGCCGAGCGCTTCCATGGGCTAGAACCCGAACAGGGCCTCGAGCGGGCCCTTGGGCATGATCACGTCGAAGGCGACGTCGAAAGTCACGAACATCGCAACAGCGAACAGGACGCTCGTCAGGACCGACTTCCACCACGCGATCTCGCCGACGTAACGCATGAAGCCGGCGATGAGCAGAAGGCTCGCCACGTAGAGGCCGAGCCACTGCGTGCAGAGGCAGAAGAGGAAAGTCGGCACCAGCACCTGCATGACGCGCCGCAACTGGTCGCGGTTGACGAAGGGCGATGCCGCGCCCGCCCGGTCGAGGGCCGCCTTCACGAGGCCGTAGAGGCTGGCCGCGCCGAGGAGGAGCGAGAGGTAGAAAGGAAAATAGCCCGCCTTCGGGCCGTCGCTCGCCCAGCCGGCGCCGCTGCGCCAGTTGTCGACGGCCATGAGCGCCGCGAAGGCGAGCAGCAGGACGGAAACGGCGATGTCGACCGAGCGCGAGCTCGCGACCGGTCGCGGTTCCTCCACCGGCACGGCCGCCTCGTCGCGGCCGCCGGCGCTGCCGGGTTCAGCCATTCAGTTGCCGAACCCCGCCTCGATCATCAGGCTCTTGTTGAGCGCGTCGTCTTCCTCAAGGAATTTCAGCATTGCGTCACCGGTGAGGAAGACCGGCTTCAGCGCCTGCTTTTCCATGTAGTCCTTGTAGTCGGCGGTCTGCGAGACCTTTCTGAAGAGATCGACGTAGAACTGCTTCTGCTCGGGGGTCGCCTTCCCGGGGAGGAACATGGCGCGCAGCATCAGGTATTGGACGTCGAGCCCCTCTTCCTTGCAGGTCGGGATGTCGTTCCAGGACTGCTTGTCCGTGACTTTCGCCTTGTACTGGATGCGCTCCTTGTCGAACACGCACAGCGCGCGCACCTGCCCGGCGCGCCAGACTTCGAGATTTTCCGACGGGTTGTTCACGTTCGCCTGCGTGTGATTGCCGACGAGCTGGGTCGCCGCCTCGCCGCCCGACTTGTACGGCAGGTAGGCGAACTTCGCGCCGGTCTTCTTCTCCATGAAGACCGTCAGGACCTGGTCTTCGCGGCGCGAACCCGTGCCGCCCATCTTGAACTGCGGGTTCGCGGACTTGGCGGCCGCGATGAAGTCCTTGACGTTCTTGTGGGGCAGCGTGGTGTTGTCCCACAGCACGAACTGGTCGAGGGCGACCACCGCGACCGGCGTCAGCTCGCGCCAGTTGAACGGGATCTTGGCCGAGATCGGCAGCATGTAGATGAGCGAATAGGCGATCAGGACCCGGTTGGGATCGCCGGCGCCCGACTTCATGTACATGAGCGCCTCGGCGCCCGACGCGCCGCCCTTCAGCGAAACGACCATCGGCTGCTTCATCAGCTTGTTCTTCTGGATCGCCGCCTGAATCATCCGCGCCATCTGGTCGGACGCGCCCCCCGCGCCGGCCGCGACGACGATCTCGACCGGCTTGGTCGGTTCCCATGCGGCGAGGGCGGGCGCCGCCAGAGCGGCGGCGAACGGGATGGCCGACCATGCGGCCGTGCGTGATTGCTTCATGATTCCTCCTCTAGAGGTTTAAGCGACTTTGCGGGATGGGGCGCGCGCGCTCTCGGTCAGATGCTCGAAGGCCGCGAGCACGCCGCCCTTCTTGTGAGGCACTCCGGCGAGCTCGAGGCCCATCTCCACGCCGGCGAGCGTGCCCGCGAGAGTGAGGTCGTTGAAATCGCCGAGGTGCCCGATGCGAAACACTTTGCCTGCGAGGCGCCCGAGGCCGGTGCCGAGCGACATGTCGTAGGCCTCGAGGATGACTTTGCGCAGCCGGTCGGCGTCGTGCCCCGCGGGCATCATCACCGCGGTGAGCGAATTCGAGTACTCCTCGGGCACGCTGCACAGGATCTCCAGGCTCCAGGCGCGCACCGCGCGCCGCGTCGCTTCGGCATGGCGGGCGTGGCGCGCGAACACGTTCTGCAGGCCTTCTTCGGCGAGCATTTTCAGCGCCTCGTGCAGGCCGTAGAGGAGATTGGTCGCGGGCGTGTACGGGAAATAGCCCGTCTTGTTGTTCGCGAGCATCTCGTCCCAGCTCCAGTAGGAGCGCGGCAGCTTGGCCGACTGAGAGGCCTTGAGGGCCTTGTCGCTCAACGCATTGAACGACAGCCCCGGCGGCAGCATCAGCCCTTTCTGCGAGCCGGCGACGGTGACGTCCACGCCCCACTCGTCGTGGC
Source organism: Gammaproteobacteria bacterium (assembly GCA_041499655.1). Lineage (GTDB taxonomy): Bacteria > Pseudomonadota > Gammaproteobacteria > Burkholderiales > SG8-39 > VBDM01. Next base: position 13,994 of record JBGQKQ010000057.1, on the reverse strand, counting down.
GGTAGTCGATCGAGGCGAGCGAGGAGATCGTGTCGACGAGATAGAGGGCCGGATGGCCCGCCGCGTCGATCGACTTGCGGATCGCGCCGATGCGGCTGGTCGCGCCGGTGGAGGTTTCGTTGTGCACCACGCACACCGCCTTGATCGCGTGAGCACGGTCCTCCTTGAGCTTCGCCTCGACCGCGGCCGGGTCGACGCCGCGGCGCCAGTCGGTCGGCACGAGCTCGACCGAGAGGCCGAGGCGCGTCGCCATCTTGTTCCACAGGGTCGCGAAATGCCCGGTCTCGAACATCAGCACGCGGTCGCCGGGCGAGAGCGTGTTGACGAGCGCCGCTTCCCAGGCACCCGTGCCCGAGGCCGGATAGATCACCACCGGCTGCTTCGTCTGAAAAACGCTCTTCAGGCCCTCGAAGATTTCCAGGCCCATCCTGCCGAATTCCGGGCCGCGATGGTCCATGGTCGCGTTGTCGATCGCGCGCAGGACGCGGTCCGGGACGTTGGTGGGGCCGGGAATCTGCAGGAAGTGGCGTCCGCTCCTGTGGGTCATGTCCAGCTCGCTGGTTCTTTCCGAACGGCTAGTTTATCGGAAAAGACCCCCGCAACCATGATCTTGCTCAAGCCTGCGGTATCATGACGTTACCCTCGACCTCCGCTGCAGAAAGAACCCCATGGCTCTCGCCATCGACATCGTTTCCGACGTGGTCTGCCCCTGGTGCTTCATCGGCAAGCGCCACCTGGAAGCCGCGCTCGAGCTCTACCGGCAGCGCCGCCCCGAGGCGCCGCCGCCGGAAATCGTCTTCCACCCCTTCGAGCTGAACCCGGACATTCCGCGCGAAGGCATCGCCCGCGCCGACTACATCGCGAAGAAATTCGGCGCGCGCGGCTACAGCGCGCACGACCGCCTCGTGCACGCGGGAGCGCAGCTCGGCATCGCGTTCGCCTTCGACAAGATCGAGCGCCAGCCGAACACGCTCGCGGCGCACGTCCTGATCGAGGCGGCGCGCCGGCAGGGCGTCCAGGGCGCGATGAAGGAATCTCTGCTGAAGGCGTTCTTCGTCGACGGTGTCGATCTCACCGACGACCCGACGCTGGTGCGCGTCGCGGACGAGGCGGGCCTGGAGCGCAAGGAAGCCGAAGCCGCTCTCGCCGACGAGAGCCTGCGCGTCGCGGTGGCCGAGGAGGAAGAAAAGGCGCGCGCCATGGGCGTGAACGGCGTGCCCTTCTTCGTCTTCAACGGGAAAGTCGCAGTCGAAGGCGCGCAGCCGCCCGAGACGCTGCTCGACGCGATGCTCGAGGCCGAGAAGGAATCCGCCGCCGCGTAACTGCCGGATGGATCGCGCCCCGTCGAACGTCTCCAGCATTTCTTTTCATCCGCGCGCGGGTGAGAGCGCGCTCGCGCGGCGCCTCGCACGCGAGATCGAGGGCGAGGTCCTGTTCGACGCCGCCAGTCGCGGCCGCTACTCGACCGACGCATCGATTTACCAGATCGATCCGGTCGGCGTCGTCGTGCCGAAGACCGAACGCGACGCGCGGATCGCGATGCAGATCGCGGCGGAAGAGGGCGTTCCCATACTGCCGCGGGGCGCGGGCAGCTCGCAATGCGGGCAGGCCGTGGGGGCCGCGCTGGTCATCGACAATTCGAAATACCTCAACCGCATCGTCTCGGTCGACCGCGAGCAGGCGACTGCGGTGGTCGAGCCCGGCGTGGTGCTGGATGCGCTGAACGCGCAGCTGCGCCCGCACGGCCTGTGGTTTCCCGTGGACGTTTCCACCAGCGCGCAGGCGACCATCGGCGGCATGGCGGGCAACAATTCCTGCGGCTCGCGCTCAATCCGCTACGGCAACATGGTGCACAACGTGCTCGGCATCGACGCGCTGCTCGCCGACGGGTCGGAATTGCACTTCGGAACCGTACCGGCCGATTCCGCGCAGATCGCGGGCCCCTCGCGATACGTCGAGCTCGCGAGGAAGGTCCGCGCCATCGCCGAGCGCGAGGCGGCGGAAATCGAGGCGCGCTGGCCCAAGGTGCTGCGGCGCGTGCAGGGGTACAACCTCGATCACGTCTCGCCGCGCGGCGAGTGGAATTTCGCGCAGCTGCTGGTCGGCTCCGAGGGCACGCTCGCCTACTCGAGGCGGATCCATCTCAAGCTCTCGCCGGTCCCGCGCTTCAGGGCCCTGGGCGTGTGCCACTTCGCGAGCTTCCGGCGCGCGATGGAGGCCCCGCAGCACATCGTGAAGCTGCTGCCGACGGCGGTCGAGCTGGTCGACCGCACCATGATCGGCCTGGCGCGCGGCAATCCGGCCTATCGGGCGGTGGTCGAGAAATTCATTCGCGGCGATCCCGATGCGATCCTGCTGGTGGAATTCGTCGGGGAGGATCGCGACGGTCCCGCGGACAGGCTCCAGGAACTCGCGGAGCTGATGGGCGACCTCGGCCACCCCGACAGCGTGATCCGGATCGCCGACGCCGTTCTGCAGCGCGACGTCTGGGAGGTGAGGAAGGCGGGCCTCAACATCATGATGTCGATGAAGGGCGACGGCAAGCCCGTCTCCTTCATCGAGGATTGTGCGGTTCCGCTCGAGGATCTTGCGGAATACACCGATGCCCTGACCCGGGTGTTCCGCAAGCACGGCACCGAAGGCACCTGGTATGCGCACGCCTCGGTGGGGACGCTGCACGTGCGGCCGGTGCTCAACATGAAGACCGACGGCGCGAACAAGCTGCGCGCGATCGCCGAGGAGGCCTGCGCCCTGGTGAAACGATACAAGGGCGCGGCGTACTCGGGCGAGCACGGCGACGGCCTGGTGCGCTCGGAGTGGATCGAGCCGGTCATCGGTCCGCGCCTTACCGCCGCGCTCGCCGAGATCAAGGACCTCTTCGACCCGAAGGGCCTCATGAATCCGGGCAAGATCGTGCGGCCGTCGAAACAGGACGACAGAAGCCTCTTTCGCTTCAAGCCGGGCTACGCGATCCCGAAACTCGACACCGCGCTCGACTGGAGCGAGTGGAGCGTGCCGGGCGCTGCGAGCACGGGGTTCGCCGCGGCCGTCGAGATGTGCAACAACAACGGCCACTGCCGCAAGTTCGACGCGGGCACCATGTGCCCTTCGTTCCGCGCCACGGGAGACGAGAAGCACCTCACCCGCGGCCGCGCCAACACGCTGCGGCTCGCCATTTCGGGCCAATTGGGTTCCGATGCGTTCGCCTCGGACGAGATGTTCGAGACCCTCGACCTGTGCGTCTCCTGCAAGGGTTGCAAGCGCGAGTGTCCCACCGGCGTCGACATGGCGAAGATGAAGATCGAGTTCCTCCATTACTACCACGCGCGCCACGGCTATACGCTGAAGGACAGGCTCATCGCCTACCTTCCGCGCTACGCGCCCTGGGCGGCGCTCACCGCGCGCTACACGAACGCGCTGCAGGCGGCGGGCAAGCGCTGGCTCGGGTTCGCCGCGCAGCGCTCGCTGCCGAAGTGGCGCGGCCCGTTTCTCAGCTCGTTGCGCCGCTCGAGCAGTACCGGGAGCGCCGGGGAGGTCGTGCTCTTCGTCGACACGTTCAGCAACTACTTCGAACCGGAAAATGCGCGCGCGGCGCTCGCCGTGCTGACCCGCGCGGGCTACGGCGTGCACGTCGCCCGCGCCGCGGATGGCTCGCGTCCCCTCTGCTGCGGCAGGACTTTCCTCTCGGCCGGGATGGTGGACGAGGCGAGGGCCGAGGCGCGGCGCGTACTCGCCGCGGTCGAGCCCTACGTGGGGCGCGGTGTCGACGTGGTCGGGCTCGAGCCTTCCTGCCTTCTGACTTTGCGCGACGAATTCAAGTCGATGCTCCCGGGCGGAGAGACCGATGCGCTTGCGGCAAGCGCGCTGCTCTTCGAGGAGTTCATCGCGCGCGAGCACGAAGCAGGGCGCCTCGCCCTGCCGCTCAAACCCCTGGCGGAAAAACGCGCGCTGCTGCACGGCCATTGCCACCAGAAGGCCTTCGGCGCGATGCCGGCGGTGCAGAAGGCGCTCTCGCTCGTGCCCGGGCTGAAGGTCGAGACGATCGAATCCTCCTGCTGCGGTATGGCGGGCAGCTTCGGCTACGAGGCGGATCACTACGCGGTGTCGATGAAGATGGCCGAGCTTTCGCTCCTTCCCAAGATCCGCGCCGCGGGCGAGGACACGCTCCTCGTCGCCGACGGCACGAGTTGCCGGCACCAGATTGCCGACGGTGCGGCGCGGCGAGCAGTGCACGTCGCGCAAGTGCTGGCGCGCGCCCTTGCCTAGGGCGCACCGCTTCGTATGACCCTCGAGGGCGCCGCGGCGGCGCTCGCGCGCGCGCCGATCGCCGTTGTCGGCGGCTTCATCCAGGGGCTCACCGGGTTCGGCTCGGCCCGGGTCACGATTCCCCTCGCGACGTTTTTCGTCCCGCTGCCTTTCGCGCTGGCGGTGTTCGCGATCGTTGACTTCGCCAACGGCCTGCGGCTGGGGCTCGAGAATCCGAAGAACGCCCTCCTCGGCGACATCGCGCGCATGGTGCCGCTGATGATCGCCGGGATCGTCACGGGGACGACGCTGCTCGTGAACCTGCCGCGCCAGGCGTCGCTCACCGCGCTGGGAATCTTCGTTCTGGGCTACGCGCTCTACACTCTCGCGCGCCGCGGCGCCCCGGCCACGGTCGGCCGCAACTGGGCGTACTTCGCCGGATTCTGCGGCGGGCTCTCGGGAACGCTCTTCGGCGCGGGCGGACCGCCCTACGCGATCTATCTCTCGCACCGCCCGCTCACCAAGGAGCAATTCCGCGCCACCATGACCCTGACCACTATCTTCAGCATCGGGCTGCGCCTGGTCGCGTTCGCGGTGACGGGCCTCCTGATGCAGGACGGCGTGTGGATCGCCGCGGCCGCGGCGATTCCGGCGGGGCTGTTCGCGATCTACTTCGCGTCGAAAATCTTCCGCGCGATATCGCGCGAGATGGTCATGCGGGGAGTGGCGATTCTGCTGCTCGCAAGCGGCGCGTCGCTCATCGCGCGCGGGCTCGCATGACGGGAGACTTCAGGCGGGGATATCGGGGTCGAGCTGGCGCTCGATCCAGGAGATCTGGTCCTTGATGAGGAGCTTGCGGCGTTTCATGCGGGTGAGGGCGAGCTGATCGTGGCTGGGGTCGTCTGAAATTCTGTGGATCGCGGAGTCCAGATCCCGGTGCTCGACCTGCAACTCCCGCAAGCGGTCCTTCATTTGAGCCTGCATGTGTTCGCTCCTTGCGTCGGCCATGGCACGCTTTTATTTTAGACCTTCTGCGGCCGACGCCAAGCCCAGATCAGCATGCCTGCCCCGGTGGCGATCATGGGCAGCGACAGCCACTGTCCCATGGACAGATTCAACGCAAGAAGCCCAAGAAAATCATCGGGCTCTCTGAAGAATTCGACCGCGAAGCGGAGCGTCCCGTAGCCGATCAGGAACACCGCCGACACCGCTCCCACGGGCCTGGGCCTGGCCGAGTAGATCCACAGGATCGCGAACAGCAACAGCCCTTCCAGGGCGAACTGGTAGAGCTGCGACGGGTGCCGCGGGAGCGGCCCCGCGCCGCGGAAGATCATGCCCCAGGCCACGCTGGTCACCCGGCCGGGCAGCTCGCCGTTGATGAAATTGCCGAGCCTTCCCGCCGCGAGCCCGAGCGGGATGAGCGGGGCGAGGAAATCGGTGAGCTCGAGCCAGCGCAAGCCGTGCTTGCGCGCCACCCACCACACCGCGAGCAGCACGCCCAGAAACCCTCCGTGGAAAGACATGCCGCCGTGCCACACCGCCGGGATGTCGAGCGGGTTCTCGAGAAGGTAATAGTGAGGCTTGTAGAAGAGCACATAGCCGAGCCGGCCGCCGACGACGACGCCCAGGACGACGAAGAACAGCAGGTCGTCGAGAATCGCGGTGGTTACGCGCCCGCCCTTCGCGCGCTTGATGCTCTGCCGGCCGAGCCAGAACGCCAGGCCGAAACCCACCAGGTACATGAGGCCGTACCAGCGCACGGCGAGAGGCCCGAGGTGGATTGCGACCGGATCGAAGTTCGGGTGGACGAGCACGCTGAGGTCGAGGTGATCGGAGCGATCGGACGTTCTAGTAGAATGAAAGCCTAACCGATAGTCGGTATTTCCGCACCGGAGTTTCCCGATGAGCGACAACTGGAGAAGCAAGACGATCACCCATGGCGATGCACGCTCGCCCAACCGGGCGATGCTGCGCGCGGTGGGGTTCGGCGACGGCGACTTCGACAAGGCGATCGTCGGCGTCGCCAACGGCCACTCCACCATGAACCCGTGCAACGCCGGCATCCAGCCGCTCGTCGACCGGGCGATGGCTGCGGTGAAGGCGGCCGGAGCGATGCCGCAGGTGTTCGGCTTCCCGACCGTCACCGACGGCATCGGCATGGGCACCGAAGGCATGAAATACTCGCTCGTCTCGCGCGAGGTGATCGCGGACGCGATCGAGACCGCGGTGAACGGCCAGTTGATGGACGGCGTTCTGTGCGTCGGCGGCTGCGACAAGAACATGCCGGGCGCGATGATGGCGATGGCGCGCATCAACGTGCCGGGGATCTTCGTGTACGCCGGCACCATCAAGCCGGGAAACTGGAAGGGGCAGAAGCTCACCATCGTCTCGGCGTTCGAGGCCGTGGGCGCGCGCGCCGCGGGCAAGATGTCGCAGGAGGATTTCGACGGCATCGAGAAGAACGCCTGCCCGTCGGTGGGCGCCTGCGGCGGCCAGTACACGGCGAACACCATGTCGTCCTCGTTCGAGGCCCTGGGGATGAGCCTGCTCGGCTCCTCGCAGATGGCCTCGCCCGACGTGGAGAAAGCCGATTCTTCCGCGCAATCCGCGACAGTTCTGATGAATGCGATCCGCAGGAACATCCGCCCGCGCGACATCATCACGCGCAAGTCGATCGAGAACGCGGTCGCGCTGGTGATGGCGACCGGCGGCTCGACCAACGCGGTGCTGCATTACCTCGCCATCGCCAGCGCCGCTGGCGTGAAATGGACGCTCGACGACTTCGAGCGCGTGCGCAGGAAAGTCCCGGTGCTGTGCAACCTCAAGCCCTCGGGCCCCTACGTTGCCACCGATTTCCACGCCGCGGGCGGCGTGCCCCAGGTCCTGAAGATGCTGCTCGTGCACGGCGTCCTGCACGGCGAATGCATGACCGTCACCGGCCGCACCCTCGCCGAAGAGCTCGCCGGCGTGCCCGACGAACCGCGCAAAGGCCAGGACGTCATCCGTCCCTGGGACAAGCCGGTGTACGCACAGGGGCACCTCGCGATCCTGAAGGGCAACCTTGCGACCGAGGGCTGCGTGGCGAAGATCACGGGCCTGAAGCAGACCTCGATCACCGGGCCGGCTCGGGTGTTCGACTCCGAGGTCGCCGCGATGAAAGCGATCCTCGCGAAGAGGATCAAGCCGGGCGACATCATCGTGATCCGCTACGAGGGGCCGAAAGGCGGACCCGGCATGCAGGAGATGCTCGCGCCGACCTCCGCGCTCATCGGCCAGGGGCTGGGCGAGTCGGTCGGCCTGGTCACCGACGGGCGCTTCTCGGGCGGCACCTGGGGCATGGTGGTGGGCCACGTCGCGCCCGAGGCTTACGTCGGCGGCGCGATCGCGCTGGTGAAAGAGAAAGACTCCATCACCATCGACGCCAAGAAACAGCTCCTCCAGCTCAACGTTTCGGCGAAGGAGCTCGCGGCGCGAAGGAAGAAGTGGAAGCAGCCCAAGCCGCGCTACACCCGCGGGCTGATGGCGAAATACATGAAGCTGGTATCCACCGCCAGCAAAGGTGCCATCACGGACGGTTTCTAGTACCGGATCGGACTTTCCATGAAGGTCCGCGGCGGAGTCCGTCCAACCAGCGACTCCAGCAGGATCAGCTCGCTGTCGGTGTGGTTGGAAACGCTCGCCGGGACGATCGCCTGCCTCCGCCCGTCGCCGTAGATGTAGCGCGGCGCATCGTGATGCTGCGTTGAGTAAGACTCTCGCGCTCCGCCCCGCGCTGTGGTGATCTCGGCCGTGCCGTAGCACAGGCAGAAGTAGGTGCGCCAGGGCTCGGCTTCCATGTACGCGCCGGTTCCGCGGATGCCGATGCTCGCGGTCGCGGTCGTCAGGCGGTGCTCGCCGCCGCCGAACACCGCGAGCAAGCCCCCCGTGACGAGTTGTACGGCGGCGACCAGCGCGCCGCTGCCGGCCAGCTGGGCGCGGCTGTTGCTTCTCATGAGAAACGCGTCCTGGCCCGCGACGAACGCTGCGACGGCGTCTTTTCCGACCTCGATGGTGTCGCCCGGGCGAATGAGAGCACCCAAGGTGGTCGCCTTGCCGTTGACGCTGACTTCGCCCTTGATGGTTCGCACGCCCTGCTGGCCCGAGGTCTGGGCGAGAGCGAGGCGCAACGCGCCGGGCATGCCGATTGCGGCGGCCAAACCGAGCAGCGCGCGGCGCCGTTGAATGTGCATGCGCGCAAGTCTACACTGGGGAAACGTCTTCGCATTCCCGGTCATGCCCAATCGTCTCGCGCAGGAAACCAGCCCCTATCTTCAGCAGCACGCGGGCAATCCCGTCGATTGGCATCCCTGGGGCGAAGAAGCGCTTGCCCGCGCGCGTGGCGAGGACAAGCCAATCCTCCTGTCGGTCGGCTACTCGGCCTGCCACTGGTGCCACGTGATGGCGCACGAATCCTTCGAGGACCCGGCCATTGCGGAGGTGATGAACCGCCTGTTCGTCAACATCAAGGTGGACCGCGAGGAGCGTCCCGACCTCGACCAGATCTACCAGCTCGCCCACCAGATGCTCGCGCAGCGTACGGGCGGCTGGCCGCTCACCATGTTCCTCACCCCCGAGGGCACGCCTTTTTTCGGCGGCACCTACTTTCCGAAGGAACCGCGCTACAACCTGCCGGGATTTCCCCAGGTGCTCGAGCGCATCGCGCAGGCCTACCACGACCACCGCGACGAGATCGGCCGTCAGAACCAGACCCTGCTCGCGACTTTCGAAGGCATGCAGCCGGGGGCGCCGGCGCACCACTCGGAGCTGTCGGCCGAGCCGATCGCGGCGGCGCTGCGCAGCCTCAAGACCAATTTCGACTCGCGCTACGGAGGCTTCGGCGGAGCGCCCAAGTTTCCGCATCCCGCCGAGCTCGAGTTCTGCCTGCGGCGCTCGGCCGCCGCGGCCGACGGCGCCGCCGAGCGCGTCGCGACGACTACCCTGGAACGCATGGCGCTCGGGGGCATCTACGATCACCTCGGCGGAGGCTTCTCCCGCTACAGCGTCGATGCGGAGTGGATGATTCCGCACTTCGAGAAGATGCTCTACGACAACGGGCCGCTGCTGCGCTTGTACGCGGACGCGTGGGCCGTCACGCGAAATCCGCTGTTCGCGCGCGTCGCCGAGGAGACGGCGGCGTGGGTGATGCGCGAGATGCAATCCCCCGAGGGGGGCTATTACTCCTCGCTCGACGCCGATTCGGAGCACGAAGAGGGCAAGTTCTACGTCTGGACGCCCGACGAAGTGCGCTCGCTCGTCTCGGCGGACGAATACGCCGTGCTCGCGCCGCACTACGGCCTCGACGGTCCGCCCAATTTCGAGAATTCGCATTGGCACCTGCACGTCGTCCGGCCGCTCGCGGCGGACGATGCACCGCTGCTCGCTTCAGGACGCAGAAAGCTCTTCGACGCGCGCGAAAAGCGCGTGCACCCCGGGCGTGACGAGAAGGTGCTGGTCAGCTGGAACGCGCTCATGATCGCCGGGATGGCGCGGGCCGCGGTGGTATTCGGCCGCGGGGACTGGCTCGCCTCCGCGAAGAAGGCCCTCGGCTTCATCCGCGCGGCGATGTGGAAGAACGGCCGCCTTCTCGCCACCTACAAGGACGGGAACGCGCATCTCAACGCGTATCTCGACGACTACGCCTTCCTGCTCGCGGCGCTTCTTGAGATCCTGCAGGCGGACTTCGACCCGGACGTCCTGGGGTTCGCCGAGGACCTGGCCGACGTGCTGCTCGAGCAATTCGAGGACCGCGAGAAGGGCGGCTTCTTCTTCACCAGCCACGATCACGAAAAGCTGATCCACCGCCCGAAACCCGGCTACGAAAACGCCACGCCCTCGGGAAACGGCGCCGCGGCTTTCGCGCTCCAGCGCCTGCACTTCCTGACGGGGGAGGCGCGCTATGCGCTCGCCGCCGAGCGCACCCTCGCGCAATTCCACGCCGAGCTCACCGAGCACCCGGGAGGACACGCGACGCTGCTCGACGCCCTGGAAGAGCACCAGCAGCCCACCCGCACCGTCATCCTGCGCGGGCCGGAAGGGGAATTGCGCCGCTGGCGCCGCGAGCTCGCGCAGTACTATGCTCCCCAGACCATGGTGATCGCGATCGACGGCAACGCTGCCGGCCTGCCGCCGGTGCTCGCGAAGCCCGTGGGCAACCGGGTGAGCGCCTGGGTTTGCGAAGGCACCCGCTGCCTCGCTCCCATCGACCGGCTGGAAGGTCTCGTCGAGCAGGTTTTCAAGCGGGGGAAAATCCAGTAGCATGGCGCGACTTTTTTGGACCCAGGAGATCTCATGAAACACCTAGTCATATCGGCGTCGCTCGGCCTTGCGCTGTCGAGCGGTGCGGCGCTTGCAGCCGACGCGCAGCAGTTGCTCAAGGACAAGGCCTGCCTCAGCTGCCACCAGCTGGAAACGAAGGTGGTCGGCCCCGCTTACAAGGACGTCGCGGCGAAATACAAGGCGCGCAAGGACGCGGAAGCCTATCTCACGAAAAAGATCAGGGAGGGCTCGACCGGCGTGTGGGGCCCGATTCCGATGCCGCCGAACGGGACTGTCAGCGACGACGAGGCGAAGACGCTCGCGAAGTTTGTCCTGACCGTCAAGTAGGCTCGCGCTGAAACCGGAGGCCGCCATGACCCGCATCCCTGTCTTCGTCCTAGCGATGATTGTTGCGGCTGCTTCCGGTTGCAGCGACAAGAAGGCCCCGGCCTCCGGGAAGGTGTCCGTCGTCATCGGCAGCGTGGCGCCGCTGACCGGCGGAATCGCCCATCTCGGAAAGGACAACGAGAACGGAGCGCGGCTCGCCATCGAAGAGGCCAACGCCGCAGGAGTGAAGATCGACGGCAAGGACGTTCAGTTCGACCTCATCTCGCTCGACGACCAGGCCGACCCCAAGGTCGGCACCACGGTGGCGCAGAAGCTCGTCGACACCAAGGTCGCCGGCGTGGTCGGGCACCTCAACTCGGGCGTCACCATCCCCGCGTCGGCAGTCTATAACGGCGCCAATCCGCCGATCCCGATGATCACCGGGTCCGCCACCAACCCGAAGCTCACCGAACAGGGATTCAAGAACGTCTTCCGCGTGGTCGGGCGCGACGATCAGCAAGGTCCCGCGATCGCGAACTACCTGGCTTCCACGGCGAAGCCCAAGGTCGCGGCGGTGATCGACGATGCGACCGCCTACGGCGAAGGCCTCGCGAATGAAGTGGAAAAGACGCTGACCGCCGCCGGCGTCAAGGTGCTTCCGCGCGAGAAGGGCACCGACAAGACCACCGACTGGAAAGCCGTGCTCACCAAGGTGAAGGGACGTAGTCCCGACGCCGTGTTCTACGGCGGGATGGACGCCACGGGCGGTCCCCTGCTCAGGCAGGGACGCGAGCTCGGCATCAAGGCGGTGTTCTCCTTCGGCGACGGCGCCTGCACCGACAAGATGAAGCAGCTCGCGGGCGAAGCCGCGGACGGGCTGCTGTGCTCGCAGGCCGGCATTCCTCCCCAGGCCGCGTCGAAGAAATTCCTGGACGCCTACAAGAAGCGCTTCAACACCGACCCGATCCTGTACTCGCCCTTCACCTACGACGCGACGAATCTGCTCATCGCGGCGATGCAGAAGGCGAATTCGGCCGATCCCGCGAAATATCTGCCCGAGCTGCAGAAAATCGAATACGCCGGCGCCACCGGACGGATCGCCTTCGACTCCAAGGGCGACCGCAGCGACGCCGAAATGACGATCTTCACCATGAAAGCGGGTGAGCTCACGCCGATCGCGATCATCAAGAGCGGCAAGACCATCAAGTACGAGGAGTTCATCGCGCAGCTCGCGTCGCCCGGCGGAGATGCGGCGAAGAGGTAAGCGCCCTTGATGGCGTCGTCGAAACGGCACCCGCGGGTGCCGTTTTCTTTTCCGGCACAGGCATGGACGTCTTCATCCAGCAGCTGATCAACGGCCTGACCCTCGGGGCCGTCTATGCGGTGGTCGCGCTCGGCTACACCATGGTGTACGGCATCATCCAGCTGATCAATTTCGCGCACGGCGAGGTGGTGATGATCGGCGCGATGGTGGCCTACACCGTGATCGGCGCGCTCGCGCCGGCAGGCCTGCCGCCGCTCGCCGTGGTCTTCGTCGCCGCGGGCTGCGCGATTCCCGTGTGCATGCTCATCGGCTATGCGATGGAGCGGATGGCCTACCGGCCCCTGCGGGGCGCGCCGCGGCTCGCGCCCCTGATCACCGCGATCGGCATCTCGATCATCCTGCAGCATCTGGCGATGATGATCTGGAGCCGCAACCCGCTCGCCATTCCGCAGATCTTCAAGGTGAAGTCGTACGCGATCGGCGGGGCGACCATCACCAGCGTGCAGATCGCGATCATCGCAATCTCCGTGCTGATGATGGCGGGGCTTGCTGCGCTCGTGTACCGGACCCGGCTCGGCACCGCGATGCGCGCTACCGCCCACGACCCCCAGGTCGCGGCGCTGATGGGCATAGATGCCAACCGCATCATCGCGCTGACCTTCGTCATCGGCGCCGCGCTCGCCGCGGTCGCGGGGGTCATGGTGGCGAGCTACTACGGCATCGCCCACTACACGATGGGCTCGCAACTCGGGCTGAAGGCGTTCTGCGCGGCGGTGCTGGGCGGCATCGGCAATATCCCCGGGGCGATGCTCGGCGGCGTGCTGCTCGGACTGGTCGAGGCGCTGGGGGCCGGGTACATCGGCGACCTGACCGGGAACGTGTTCGGCTCCAACTACCAGGACGTGTTCGCCTTCATCGTGCTGATCGCGGTGCTGGTGCTGCGGCCCGCGGGGCTGCTCGGCGAGCGCGTCGGCGACAGGGCGTAGATGATCGAAGCGCTGGCACACCTGAAACAACATCGCGCCGCGCCCTGGATCGGCGCGGCCACGGTTGCGCTCGCGCTGCTCGCCCTGCCCTTTGCGCTCGCCGCCGCCGGAACCACCTGGGTGCGCATCACGAACTTCGCGTTCCTCTTCGTGCTCCTGTCGCTGGGCCTGAACATCGTGGTCGGATTCGCGGGACTGCTCGACCTCGGCTACATCGCTTTCTATGCCGTGGGGGCTTACGTGTACGCGCTCCTCGCCTCGCCGCATTTCGGCATCCACTGGCCGTTCTGGGCGATCCTGCCGGTCGGCGCCGCGGTGGCGGCGCTCTTCGGCGTCCTGATCGGCGCTCCCACGCTCAAGCTGCGCGGCGACTATCTCGCCATCGTGACGCTCGGCTTCGGCGAGATCGTGCGGATCTTCCTGAACAACCTGTCGCGGCCGGTGAATATCACCAACGGCCCGCAGGGCATCGCGCGCATCGACCCGTTCCGGCTCGGCGGGATCGATTTCTCGAAGTCCGACTCCTTTCTCGGCATGACCTTCAGCGGCCCGATCAGGTACTACTACCTGCTGCTGGTGGTTCTGCTCGCGGTGATCTTCATCTGCCTGCGACTGCAGAATTCGCGCATCGGCCGCGCCTGGGAGGCGATCCGCGAAGACGAGATCGCGGCGCGCGCGATGGGCATCGACACCACGCGACTGAAGCTGCTCGCTTTCGCGATGGGCGCGAGCTTCGGGGGCGTCGCGGGCGGCATGTTTTCGGCGATCCAGGGCTTCGTCTCGCCCGAGAGCTTCGTCCTGGTCGAGTCGATCATGGTGGTCTCCATGGTGGTGCTGGGCGGCATGGGCAATGTCTGGGGCGTGATCCTGGGCGCGCT
>JBGQKQ010000056.1:0-16461 GCA_041499655.1 Gammaproteobacteria bacterium | reverse complement strand
TGTCACGGCGATACTGCATGCCGTCGAAACGAATGCGCTCGACTGCTTCGTAAGCGCGGCGCTGCGCCATACTGATCGTGTCGCCGAGGGCGGTCACGCACAGTACCCGCCCGCCGCTGGTCACGGCGGTCCCGTCCTTCAGCGCTGTCCCCGAATGGAACACGCGCAGGTCTTCTTCCGGGGCCGGAAGGCCGGTCACGGTGTCACCCTTCTTCGGCGAGTCGGGATAGCCCGCCGCGGCGATCACCACCCCGAGGGCCGGACGGCGGTCCCAATCCGCCTTGAGCCGGTCCAGTTTTCCCTCGACTGCGCCTTCGATCAGCTCGAACAGGTCGCTCTTCAGACGCAGGAGAATCGGCTGCGCCTCGGGGTCGCCGAGCCGGCAGTTGAATTCGAGCACGCGCGGATTGCCGGCGTTGATCATCAGGCCGGCGTAGAGGAACCCGCTGTAGGGATGGCCTTCTTCGGCCATTCCATTGAGCACGGGCTGGATCACTTCGCGCACGACACGCGCGTGCAGTTCGGGCGTCACGACCGGGGCAGGCGAGTAAGCGCCCATGCCACCGGTATTCGGTCCCTGGTCTCCGTCTCTCAATCGCTTGTGATCCTGACTGGTCGCAAGCGGGAGGATATGCTCGCCGTCGGCGAGGACGATGAAACTCGCTTCCTCCCCTTCGAGGAACTCCTCGATCACCACGCGGCTGCCGGCCGCGCCCATGGCACGCTCAACCAGGATCTGGTCGATCGCACGATGGGCTTCGTCCCTGCTCGCAGCGACGATCACGCCCTTTCCGGCCGCGAGCCCGTCGGCCTTGACGACGATCGGCGCGCCGCGGGTTTCCACATAGTCGTGCGCAGGTCGCGCTTCGTCGAAGCTCGCGAACGCCGCGGTGGGAATCCGGTGGCGCGTCATGAATTCCTTGGCGAACTGCTTGGAGCTCTCCAGCTGCGCACAGGCCCGCGTCGGGCCGAAAATCCTCAAGCCCTTGGAACGGAACAGGTCGACGACGCCCTCAGCGAGCGGCGCCTCGGGCCCGACCACGGTGAGGTAGACGCCCTCGGCGAGCGCGAACTCGGCGAGCTTGCCGATCTCGGAGATCGCCACATTCTCGAGGCCGTTCTCGCGTGCCGTGCCGCCGTTTCCCGGAGCGACGAAGACTTTCTGTACGCGCGCGCTCTGCGCGAGGCGCCACGCGATCGCGTGCTCTCTGCCGCCCGAGCCGATGACGAGCAGCTTCATCAGTGCCGGAAATGCCGGATGCCGGTGAAGACCATGACGAGGCCGAGCTCGTCCGCCGCCGCGATCACTTCGCTGTCGCGCAGGCTGCCACCTGGCTGGATCACCGCCTTTGCCCCGGTCCGTGCGATCACCTCGATGCCGTCGCGAAACGGAAAGAAGGCATCCGATGCAACCACCGACCCCGCGAGCGAAAGCCCCGCCTCCTTTGCCTTGAAGTCGGCGACCCGGGCTGCATCCACGCGGCTCATCTGCCCCGCGCCGATGCCGAGCGTGCGTCCGTCCTTGCAGAAAACGATGGCGTTGGATTTAACGTACTTTGCCACGCGCCAGGCGAAGAGCAGGTCGCGGAGTTGTTCCGGTGCGGGTTGGGAGCGGGTGACCGTGCGCAGTTCCGAGGGCTCGAGCGCGCGATCGTCGGGCGTCTGAACCAGGAGCCCGCCTCCGATGCGCTTGAAGTCGTAGGCCTGCGCGGCGCGCGCAAGCGTGACCGCCAGGACGCGCACATTCGGCTTGGCCCCGAGGACCTTTCGCGCCCCTGCATCGAACTCCGGCGCAACAAGGACCTCGACGAACGGCTTGCATACAACTTCCGCGGTCGCCGCGTCCAGTCCGTGATTGAAGGCGACCACGCCTCCGAATGCGGAGGCCGGATCGGTGGCGAAGGCGCGATCATAGGCCTCACGCGCCGAGCGGCCGATCGCGGCGCCGCATGGATTCGCATGCTTCACGATCACGCATGCCGGCGCGTCGAAGCTCTTGACGCACTCCCAGGCGGCATCGGCGTCGGCGAGATTATTGAAGGACGGCTCCTTGCCCTGAATCTGGACATGGCTCGCGAGGCCGCCCTGCACCGGGTCGGCGTCGCGGTAAAACGCCGCGATCTGATGCGGATTCTCGCCATAGCGCAGGTCGCGCACCTTTTCGAGCTGAAGCGTGAGCTTCTCCGGGAAGAGCGCGGTTTCTCCGTCGAGGGAGCGCGCGCTGAGGTAATTGCTTATCGCGGCCTCGTACGCGGCACTGTGCGCGAAGGCTTTTCGAGCCAGGGCAAAGCGCGTGCTCTCGCTGAGCGCTCCGCCGCGCTCTTCCATTTCCGAGAGGAGCTTCGAATAGTCCGACGGGTCGGTCACGACGGCGACGCCCGCGTAGTTCTTCGCCGCGGCGCGCAGCATGCTGGGCCCACCGATGTCGATGTTCTCGACCGCCTCGGCGAGCTTGCAATCGGGCTTGGCAACCGTCTGCGCGAACGGATAGAGATTGACCACGACCAGATCGATGGGTTCGATACCGGCTGCGCGGATCGCGGCGAGGTGGTCCGGCGAATCCCGCCTGGCGAGGATGCCGGCATGAAGCCGCGGATGCAGGGTTTTTACGCGCCCGTCGAGCATTTCCGGAAACCCGGTGTAGTCGGCGACCTCGGTTACCGCTGCGCCTTGCTCGGCGAGGAACTTCGCCGTGCCGCCCGTCGACAGGATCTTGATCTTGAATCGGGCCAGTCCCCGAGCCAACTCGGCGAGGCCGGCCTTGTCGGAAACGCTGATCAGCGCCGTCCGGATGGGAATCACATTCTTATCTTGAGCGACTGAATCTTCTTTCGCAGCGTATTGCGGTTGATGCCGAGCATCTCGGCAGCGACCGATTGGTTGCCCGCGGCCCGGTCGAGCACGAGCTCGAGCATCGGGCGCTCGACGTTCTTCAGCACCATGTCGTAGATCGCGCGCGGCTTCGCTCCGTCGAGATCCTTGAAATAGCGGTCCAGGGAGCGGCGCACGCAGTCCGCGATCTCGCTCGTTTGCTTCATGCTGCCAGCTCCAACTCGTAGCGCAGGCGCGAATCCTCACGCCCGAGCTGTTCGAAAAAACCGTTCACCGCGGCCAGCTGCTCCTCGCAGCTTTCCAGCTGATTCATGCGGTGCCGGAAGCTCGCCGATCCTGCGAGCCCCTTGGTGTACCAGGAAATGTGCTTGCGGGCGACCTTGACCCCTCTCTCCTTGCCGTAGAAGGAGTGGAGATCGTGCAGATGCGCAATCAACACGACATGGATCTCGGAGACCAGGGGATGAGGCAGCTTCTCGCCTGTCGAAAGATAGTGCGCGATCTCGCGGAAGATCCAGGGCCGGCCCTGCGCGGCGCGACCGATCATGATGCCGTCGGCGCCGGTGTATTCCAGGACATGCTTGGCTTCCTCGGGAGTCGTGATGTCTCCGTTGGCGACCACGGGCAGGCGAGTGAATTCCTTCACCTCGCGAATCGTGTCGTACTCGGCGCGGCCCGAGAAACCGCACGCGCGGGTGCGTCCGTGCAGGGACAGCAGCTGCACGCCGCTCTCCTCTGCGATTTTCGCGACCGTCAGCGCATTCCTGCTGACCGCGTCCCAGCCGGTGCGAAACTTCAGTGTGACGGGCACGTCCACCGCGTTCACCACGGACTCGAGGATCCTGCCGACGAGCGATTCGTCTCTCAGGAGCGCCGAACCTGCCATGGTGTTGCAGACTTTCTTGGCGGGGCAGCCCATGTTGATGTCGATGATCTGCGCGCCCTGCTCGACGTTGAAGCGGGCGGCGTCGGCCATCATGGCCGGATCGGCCCCGGCGATCTGCACGGAGATCGGCTCGACTTCGCCGTCGTGATTGGCGCGGCGGAGCGTCTTCTCGCTGCCCCACAGGAGCGAGTTCGACGCCACCATCTCGGACACGGCGAGGCCCGCGCCGAAACTCTTGCACAGCTGGCGGAAGGGGCGATCGGTGACCCCGGCCATCGGCGCGACAAATAGATTATTTCGCAACGTACGCGAACCGATTCGCATCGACGATCACGGAGTTTTTCGGCGGGAGCGCAATTCTATACCGAAACGCGAACGCCAAGGCAAGCCTTCGACCGCTTCTCGCGGCAAAATTTAACTCGAGGCGATCCTGCGGTGGCGAAATCGGAGGCGCGTCGCTTACGGCAGAGCGCGTGCCCCGAAAATCATGCGGCGGGCGAGAAAATGCCGGGCCGGCGGCAGCATATCGAGCAGCGCCAGCCCCGCCCCGCGCGCCAGCGCGAGCGGCGGCGCCGAATTCGAGAACATTCGGACCAGAAAATCGGTGAAGCCGATTCCGGCGCGACGGTCGAGGCCCCGGCCTTCGGCGTAACGAGCGACGAAGGCTGGCGCGCCGAGCTCTTCTTTCGCGGAGTCAAGCAACATCCGAGCCAATTCCCACGCGTCGCGCAGTCCGAGATTGAGCCCTTGACCGGCGACCGGGTGAAGCGTCTGCGCGGCGTTCCCGATCGCGAGGACTCGCGGCGAAACTCGCACCGCGCTGCGGCGCAAAGAGAGCGGAAAAGCCGAACGGGGGCCCGTCGAAAGGAAATCTCCCAGCCTTCCGCCGAAAGCCTGGCGCAGGCGCGCGAGGAAATCCAGATCGCGCAGCGCCTGCAGTTGCTCCGCCGTCGCCGGACTCATGCTCCAAACGAGAGCGTAGCGATCCCCGAAGGGGAGTAGTGCAAGAGGCCCTTCGGCAGTGAAGCGCTCCCAGGCGGTGCCCGCCGCCGGGCGCTCGGCCGCAACTTCCGCGACGATGGCCCGCTGCCGATAGTCGGTGACGCGACCGGCGTCCCGATTCAATCCGCCATCGGCGATCACGAGCAGCCGTGCCTGCATACGCGCTTCGCTCCCGCCGGCGGACAGGCAGAGCACGATCCCGTCGGCGGAAGGCTCCCAGCTCTTCAGGGTTCCGGAAATCGCGGGGGTGCGGGTAGCCAGGCGCGCGACCAGCTCGGAATAGGAAGCGACGTACCCGAGCGCGGGGAGCCCGTAGTCGGCGCAGCGCATCACCGTCCTGCCGAATCCCTGCTGGGAGACGTGGATTGTCTGAATGGCAGTGCTGGCGACCGTGCTCCATGCCGCAAGGCGTTCCAGGATCAGCCGGCTGCCGTAGGACAAGGCGATGGGACGGTCGGCGACATCGGCATCGTCGGCGATCCGCGCGACCGACAGCGCGCTCCCGGTCAAGGCGAGCGCCAGCGCACAACCGACCGGACCGCCGCCGGCGATGGCGACATCGACTTGCGGCAGCTCAACCGCGGCCAACGAGCGCCTCGATATCGCGAACCGACCTCGGCGCCGCGGCCGTCAATACCTCGCACCCTTCGGCGGTGACCGCCACATCGTCCTCGATGCGCACGCCGATGTTCCAGAACGTTTCGGGGACCCTGTCTGCCGGGCGCACGTAGCAGCCCGGCTCGACGGTCAGCGTCATCCCGGGCTCCAGGCGACGCCATTCACCGCCCGACTTGTATTCCCCCGCATCGTGCACGTCCAGACCCAGCCAATGCCCGGTCCGGTGCATGTAGAAGCGCTTGTAGTCCTCGGTTTCGATCACCTGCTCGACCGTTCCGCTGCAAAGGCCAAGATCGACGAATCCTCGTGCAAGCGTCTTCACTGCCGCGCTGTGCGGCTCGTCCCAGCGATTCCCGGGCTTCACGGCGGCGATCGCGGCCGCCTGCGCCGCGAGCACCAGCTCGTAGATGTCTTTCTGCGGGCCGCTGAACTTTCCGTTCACGGGAAACGTTCGAGTCACGTCCGAGGCGTACCCGTCGAGCTCGCAACCTGCGTCGACCAGCAGGAGATCTCCGTCGCCGAGACGCGCGCTGTTTTCGCGGTAGTGCAGGATGCAGGCGTTGGCACCGCCGGCGACGATCGGAGTGTAAGCAGGATATTGAGACCCGCGGCGGCGAAACTCGTAGAGCAGCTCGGCCTCGATCTCGTATTCGCCCCGACCGGGGCGCGCCGTGCGCATCGCGCGCTCGTGCGCGGCCACCGAGATCGCGGCTGCGCGGCGCATCACCGCCAGTTCGCTGTCGTCCTTGATCAGGCGCATCTCGTCGAGTGCCGCCCGCAGGTCGCGGATCTCGGCGGGAGCCGCGGTTCCGGCGCGCGCTTGCGAGCGCACCTCGTTCAGCCAGCCCATGATGCGCGCGTCCCAGGCCGGATCGGCGCCCGGCGCGTAGTGCAGCACGGGCTGGTTGGCGAGAAGCCTGGGCAACTGCTCGTCGAGCGTTTCGATCGGGAGCGCTTCATCGATGCCGAAAGCCGCCTTGGCCCCTTCGGGGCCGCTGCGCAAGCCGTCCCACAGCTCGCGCGCCGGATCGCGTTTGCGGCAGAAGAGAATCGATTTCGGCTCGCTACCGGCAACGAGGACGAGAACCGCCTCGGGCTCCGCGAATCCGCTCAGGTAGTAGAAATAGCTGTCGAAGCGGTAGAGGTACTCGCTGTCGCGGTTGCGCACGCGCACGGGCGCGGTCGGGATGATCGCTACGCCCTGGCCCATGCGCAGCTGCAGGGCCTGGCGGCGCTCGGCACAGCGTGACAGCGTGTTTATCGTGTCCATGCGCGAATTGTCGTCCGCTTCGGCGGGGCGATCAAGCAGGCTGGTTCAGCTCGGCGAGCCGCTGCGGCGTGCCGACGTCGTGCCACTCGCCGCGATGGATTTCGCCCGACACCAGACCGCGCGCCATCGCTGAACGCAGCAGCGGCGCGAGTTGTCCCCTGGAGCCGGGTTTCACACTCGCAAAGAGCGCCGGGTGGTACAGGCCGATCCCGCTGAACGTCCATTTGGGGTCGCCCGCGTCGCTGACTTGCGATCCGCGGAGGGCAAAGTCCCCGCGCGGATGGTGCAGCGGGTTCGCGACCAGCACCAAGTGCGCGAGCTGCTCACCCGGCGCTTGCGTGAGGAGACCGGAGAAATCGAAATCGCAGAAGATGTCCCCATTGACGGCGAGAAACCGCGCCTTGCCGAGCGGCGAAAGCGCCTTGGCGATTCCTCCCGCAGTCCCCAGAGCCTCGGCCTCGGGGGAATAGCGGATCGCCACTCCGAAGCGCCGGCCGTCACCGAGCGCCGCCTCGATCATGTGGCCGAGATGCGCGTGATTGATCACGATGTCGCTCACGCCGGCACGCGCGAGCGCCTCGATCAGCCAGCCGATCAGGGATTTTCCGCGCACCTCGAGGAGGCACTTGGGCACGCTGTCCGAGAGCGGACGCATGCGCTCGCCCCGCCCCGCCGCAAGAATCATCGCCTTCATGGCTCGACCTCAGAACGTATAGCCGACGCGCTTCTCCGTCGCTTCGAGCTCGTCGAGCAGGCGCGCGAGCGGCGACAGCCCGCGGTAGCGTTCGCAGGTGCGCCGCAAATAGCCCATCACGCGAGGCTGATCCTTCAGGTAGCCGCTCTTGCCGTCCCTGAGAGAAAGGCGCGCGAAGATGCCCAGCACTTTCAGTTGCCGCTGGACCCCCATCCATTCGAAATCGCGGTAGAAATCGGCAAACTCTCCGGCGACGGGCAGCCGCGCGCTCCGCGCCTTTTCCCAGTAACGGACCGCCCAATCGATCACGCGCTCTTCTTCCCAAGCGATGTAGGCGTCGCGCAGAAGCGAAACAAGGTCGTAGGTGACGGGGCCGTACACGGCGTCCTGAAAGTCGAGAATGCCGGGGCAGGGATCGGACACCATCAGGTTGCGGGAATGGTAGTCCCGGTGCACGAATACCCGCGCCTGCGCAAGGTTGTTGGCGAGGATCGCCGAAAACGCATTCTCGAGGCTCTCGGCCTGCGCGGGGGTAAGCTCCCGCCGCATCTGCCGCGAAACGTACCACTCCGGGAACAGGCGCATCTCCTTTTCCATCAGGCCGCGGTCGTACTCGGGCAGGGCACCGGGACGGCTGGCCAGCTGAATCTGGATGAGCGCGTCCAGAGCGTGCCCGTAGAGCACTCCTGCGCTGTGCTCATCGAGTGCGTCCAGATAGGTTGTGTCGCCGAGATCGGACAGCAGCAAAAAGCCCCGGGCGAGATCCTGCGCGTGAATCGCCGGGACGTGTACTCCGGCCTCCGCAAACAAGCCGGCTACCCGAACGAACTGAGCGCAGCTTTCCTTGTCGGGCGGAGCGTCCATTGCGATGAGCGAGGCCTGCGAACCTCCTCGCCGTATCCGGAAATAGCGCCGGAAGCTCGCATCGTCGGAGGCCGGAGCGATGCGGGTCTCAACGCCCAGCGTCGCGTTCAGCCATCCCCGCAGTTCCTCAGCGCGGTCCAAAACTCCTCCGGAAACAAAGAATTGCCTTCACCCCTGATTTATGCGATTTTAGCACTCGCCCCGGCAGCCCATTCGTTACTCACCCCGCGATATGTCTTTTCCCCCCGCCCGCTTTTCGGCGCTGGCATTCGCGCTGTTGTGTTCCGCGTCGGTATTGGGGCAGGGGCAGGGACTTCAAATGCCGCGGCAGGGCCGGGCAAAACCCGATCCTGCCGCGCCGATCACGCTCGACGCCGATCGCATCGAAGGCGTTTCTGGCGGAGACACCACAGCGCAGGGAAATGCGAACCTGCGCCGGGGCGATCTGTCGATCCGCGCGGAGTCGCTCAGGTATTCCGAGAGCGACGAGGAAGTGGAGGCGAAGGGCAACGTGCGCCTTGAGCGCGGTGGCGATGCTCTGAATGGCCCCGGCGTGAGGTATTCGCTCAGGGACGGAACCGGTCTGTTCGAGAAACCCGAATTCAGTCTCGCTCCGCGGGTCAGGGCCAATCAGCCACCGGTTTCCGGGCGCGGAAAGGCGGAGACCATAGAGCTCCTCGGCGAAGACCAGTACCGGATCAAGAACGGCTTCTTCACCACCTGCAAGCCGGGCGACGACGGCTGGTACCTGCGCGCCGACGAGCTCGACCTGGATTTCACGCGCGACGTCGGGACGGCTCACGGTGCGAGCATGTACTTCGAAGGAGTACCTATCATGGCTGCTCCGACGATGAATTTCTCGCTGAACAATCAGCGAAAATCGGGCTTCCTCCCTCCTTCGACCGGCATTACCGGCAAGAGCGGTATCGAGATAGGCATTCCGTATTATCTGAACCTCGCGCCCAACTACGATCTGACCCTCACCCCACGTTACCTGCAGAAGCGCGGAACGCAGATCGCCGAGCAGGTCCGTTACCTGGGAAATTACTACACCGCTGAACTCAACGCCGAGCAGCTTCCGAACGACCGTACGCTGAATGAGAGCCGGTCGGCAATCAGCTTTGTCGCTGCCTACAACCGCCAGGGCTCGCTGCTGGGCGGGCTGAACCTGAACAAGGTCTCGGACGATAATTACTTCAAGGATCTTTCGACGCGCATCAACCTTACCTCCCAGACCACGCTGCCGCGGGAGGGGTTTGTCACCTACAACGGGACCTGGTGGGGTTCCGGCAACTACTCGACGACGGCACGGATTCAGACGTTCCAGGTACTGCAGGACCCCGAAAATCCGATCGTCGCTCCCTACGGTCGCACACCACAACTCACCTTGAACACCCTGCGCCAGGACATCGGCGGGTTTGATTTCAGATCGGCCGAAGAGTTCGTCGATTTCAGCCATCCCATCCTGGTTACAGGCAAGCGGACTACCGTTTTTCCCAGCCTGAGCCTGCCGCTGATATCTCCCGAGTATTTCTTTACGCCGAAGGTGGGCTATAGTGCGACGTACTATTCGCTGGATCAAAATACGACGGGCGGATCTACGCTGCGGCCGGCTCCACCCGGCGCCACCGAATTACCCGGCTCGATCACCCGAGCCTTGCCCATCTACAGTCTCGACAGCGGCTTGGTCTTTGAAAAGAATACGCAAGCCTTCGGCCAGGCAATCACGCAAACGCTCGAGCCGCGGCTCTTTTACGTGTATGTCCCGTACCGCAATCAGAATCTGATCCCGCTGTTCGACACCGCCGTTGCGGACTTCAACTATGCGCAGATTTTCTCCGAGAACATGTTCTCGGGAGGCGATCGCATCAACGATGCCAACCAGCTCACCGCCGCGGTGACCTCGCGCCTGCTGCTGCCCTCGAGCGGCCAGGAGGTGATGCGCGGCACCCTCGGCCAGCGCTACTACTTCAAGGACCAGCAGGTGACGCTCAACCCGACGGACACGCCGCGGACCTACAAGGCCTCGAACCTGCTGGCCGCGCTGTCGGGGCGTGTGTCCTCGTCCTGGACGATGGATGCGGGCACGGAGTACGACCAGCGCGACTATCGCACCGAGCGCCTGACACTCGCGGCCCGGTATCGCCCCGGGGGGCTCGGGACGGTCAACCTGAGCTATCGCTATTTGAGCGGCGACATCACGCAAGCCGGGCCTACCAAGCAGATAGACATCTCGGCGCAATGGCCGCTCTTCGGCCGCTGGTACGGGGTCGGCCGGTTCAACTATTCGCTGCCCGACAGCCGTGTCATCGAGGGCATCGGGGGATTGGAATACGCCGCCGGCTGCTGGACGACCCGCCTGGTGATGCAGCGATTCGCTCTCACGGCAGGCACTTCGTCTTCGAGCGTGTTCATTCAACTCGAACTGAACGGCTTCTCGCGACTCGGGTCCAATCCGCTCGAGGCGCTGAAGCGCAACGTCCCGGGCTATCAGCGGATCAACGCTCCAGCGCCGGACAGCAAGCCGGACGCCCCCGTTGACCTCTACAATTGATGCTGGACGTGACGATCCGATGAGATTTGGACTGCTCCTTCTTCTGCCGCTCGTGTGCAGCGCGGCGCTCGCGCAGAGTGTGCGTCCCGACCAGGCGACATCCGGCCGCATCGATCTGCTCGATCGCATAGTCGCGGTCGTCAACAAAGAGGTGATCACTCAGTTCGAGCTTACAGGCCGCATCGAGCGCGTGCAGAGGGAACTCCAGCGCCGGGGGACGTCCAGCGTGAACCGCTCCGAGCTCGAACACCAAGTGCTCGAGCGCCTCGTCGTCGAGAAAGTCCAGCTGCAATTTGCGCGCGAGACCGGTATGCGCGTCGACGACCTGGAGCTCGATCGCACCGTCAACCGAGTCGCGGAAAACAACAAGCTCTCGCTGACGGAGTTCAGGCAGAGGCTTGAAGGCGATTCCGTCCCCTTCGACACGTTCCGGGAGGAGCTGCGCAACGAGATACTGCTGACCCGGTTGCGAGACCGCGAGGTCATGAGCAAGCTGGTGGTCAGCGAAAGCGAAATCGACAACCTCATCCTCGAGCAAAGCGAAAGAAAGGAGGCCGAGACCGAATTCAATATCGAGCACATCCTGGTCCGCGTGCCCGAGCAGGCGACGCCTGCGCAGGTGGAAGCCAGGCGTGCCCGCGCCGAAGAGGTGGTCAGGCGGCTCAAGGACGGCGCTGATTTCGCACAGGTCGCAGCAACGTACTCCGACGCCCCGGACGCGCTTCAGGGCGGTGTCATCGGCTGGCGCAGCCGGCAGCGCCTTCCGGAGCTGTTCCTGGAAGCCCTGACGGGGCTCAATGTCGGGGGCGTGAGCGGGGTGTTTCGCAGCCCTGCCGGATTTCACGTCGTCAAGCTCCTGGAAATGCGCGGAGCCGGTGCGCCCATGATGGTCGAACAGGCGCATATCCGGCACATCCTGGTGCGCACCAACGACCTCGTTTCCGAGAATGAGGCCAAGAGGAAGCTGCTTGGCCTGCGCGAGCGCATCGTAAACGGAGTCGATTTTGCCGAGCTTGCCCGCCTGAACTCGGATGACGGCACAGCTTCGCGCGGCGGAGATCTGGGATGGGTCTATCCGGGGGACACCGTCCCCGAGTTCGAGCGTGCGTTCATGGAGCTGAAGCTCATGGAAGTCAGCCAGCCCGTGAAGAGTCCCTTCGGCTGGCACCTCATCCAGGTGCTCGAGCGGCGTACCGCGGATGTGTCCACGGACCGCAAGCGAGTCGAGGCGCGGAAGGCCCTGCTCGACAGAAAAGGCGACGAAGCCTACCAGGAGTGGCTGCGCCAGCTTCGCGACCGCGCGTACGTCGAGTTGCGGCTGGAAGAACAGCGGTGAGTGTGCGCGCGGAAACACCGACCGCCCGGCGGACTGCCATCCCCCCGGATGCGGATTTCCCCGTCTCCGTCGCCGTGACCTCCGGAGAGCCCGCGGGGATCGGACCCGAAATCTGCCTGGCCCTGGGGGAAAGCCCGCTTGCGACTCGCGTGGTCGTGCTCGGGGACCGGGAGATGCTGGAGGCGCGCGCCCGACAGCTCGGGATTCGCGTGAAGTTGCGCGAGCCCGGCTCGCCGGTGGTGCCCGGCTCGGTCGCGTGCCTGCACCTGCCCCTCTCGTACACCAGCTGCGCCGGAGTGCTCGACCGGCGCAGCGCTCGCTATGTGATTTCCCTACTCGACCGGGCGGTCGCCGGCTGCAGGGCCGGCGAATTCGCGGCGCTCGTCACCGCACCGGTCCACAAGGGCGTCATCAACGACGGCGGCATTCCCTTCGTCGGTCACACGGAGTACCTCGCGGAACGCACCGGCACCGCGCACGTCGTGATGATGCTCGCCGGCGGAGGCCTTCGCGTCGCCCTCGCCACCACGCACCTCGCCCTCAAGGACGTGTCACGCGAGCTGACTCGCGAGAGCCTGGAGCGGACCGTCCGGATTCTCTGTGCCGGTCTCAGCGGCCGCTTCGGCATCGCCGCACCCCGGATTCTGGTTGCCGCCCTCAACCCCCACGCGGGAGAAGGCGGATATTTCGGCCGGGAAGAAATCGACGTGATCGGGCCCGTTCTCGAGAAGCTGCGGTCGGAAGGGATGCATCTCGTCGGGCCTTTGCCCGCGGACACGCTTTTTGTCCCGGAGCGGCTCGCGGACGCCGATTGCGCGCTCGCCATGTACCACGACCAGGGACTGCCGGTGCTCAAGTACGCGAGCTTTGGCAAAGGGGTCAACATCACGCTCGGCCTGCCGATGATCCGCACTTCGGTTGATCACGGCACGGCGGTCGACATCGCCGGAACCGGCCGGGCGCAGCCCGACAGCCTCTTCGAGGCCGTGGAGACCGCGATCAGCATGGCGCAGACCGAGGCACGGCGGGCGCGCTAGCACCCAAGTGGCGACGCGCCGGCACGCTCCGCGGAAAAGGTTCGGCCAGCACTTCCTCGTCGATCTGGCGATCATCGAGCGCATCATCGGGGCTATCGACCCTCTGCGAGGCGACCATGTCGTCGAAATCGGTCCGGGCCTCGGGGCGCTGACGGTGCCGCTGCTCGCGCGTCTCGATCACCTGCATGTCGTCGAGATCGACCGGGACCTGTGTGCCCGCTTGCGCGAGCTCCATTCCGCCGAGCAATTGACGGTGCACCAGGCCGATGCGCTCAAGTTCGACTTCGCCGCCCTGCCCGCGCCCTTGAGAATAACGGGCAATCTGCCGTATAACATCTCTACCCCGCTCCTGTTTCACGCTGCCGCTGCGGCGGGCCGGTGCAGGGACTTTCACTTCATGCTCCAGCAGGAGGTAGTCGATCGCATGGTCGCGAAGCCTTCGGAGTCCGCGTACGGCCGGCTCTCGGTGATGCTGCAGTACCGTTTCCGCCTCGAGAGGCTTTTCGATGTTCTTCCCGGGTCTTTCCGACCGCAGCCCAAGGTGCACTCCGCCGTGGTGAGGCTGCTGCCCCGCCCCGTGGAGCAGCTCGGTGCAGTGAGCGAAGGCGGCTTTTCGCGGGTCGTCACCCGAGCGTTCTCGATGCGGCGGAAGACTCTCAAGAACACGCTCTCGGGTCTGATTTCCGTAGGCGAGCTCACGGAACTCGGCATCGAACCGGGCAGGCGGGCGCAGGAGCTTCCGGTTGCGGCGTTTGTCACAATCGCCAATCATCTTGCCGGCGCCGAAACTGGACCGCGCTGACGGCCGCTGGCAAAATGGTATATATAGCCGTATGAAAACCCAAAGCATTGGCAGGGGATGACGATGGGCCTCCTTGACGACCTGAAAAAGCAAGCGGACCTGGTAAAGACCCAGCAGATTCATCAGCAGACTCTGCATGGGGACAAGCTCAAGCTCGTCGAAGACAAGATGAAGCAGACGTTCCAGTACGTCCACGAGCTGCTCAAGCAGCTCGGGATCGTCAAGCCGACCAGCCCGCTGGTCTACTCGATCCCCGGAGTGACCGATTTCAGGAATCTCGCGTTCAGTGAATCGTTCATCGACTACCGGAAGAAGAAGATCAACGACAAGGAGTACTTCGACACGGTCCACTTCTTCATCAAGTGGTCCGGGCCGGATACTTATACGACCGAAAAGGACATGCCCCCGGCGATGCAGCGGATCCGTGAGGCGCTGTGGCTCAGCAAGGTCAAGTTCATCGAGGAAGAGAAGAAAAACGCGAAGGGCTTTGTCGTCGGCGCCAAGTTCATCGTTCCCGCCTCGGTCCTTACGGACATCATTTTTAAGGCCGATCACGAGCAGGGAAAGCTGCACTTTCAGACGACCCACATGTTCGGGCTCGGCGTCGAGTACATCTCTGTTCCAGCGTCGGAGGTCACCGAGGCGATGCTGGACGATCTCGCCAAGGCCCTGATCGGGCAGCCAAGCGAGATCCGAAAATTCCGCGTTGCCGGCGCCCCGGGGATGTTCCGCTGAAGGGCGGTCGCGGCTCGCGCGACCGGAGTTGCTGCATCCCTACTTTCGCTGGATCAGCTCGATCTTGTAAGCGTCGGGGTCCTCGACGAACGCGATCACCGTCGTGCCGTGCTTCATCGGACCGGCCTCGCGCGTGACCTTTCCCCCGCGGCGCTTCACCTCTTCGCAGGCCTTATAGGCGTCGTCGACCGCGATGGCGACGTGGCCGTAGGCGTTGCCGAGCTCGTACTTGTCCACGCCCCAGTTGTAGGTCAGCTCGAGCACGGCGCTGTCCGATTCGTCGCCGTAACCCACGAACGCCAAGGTGAACTTGCCGTCCGGATAGTCGTTCTTGCGGAGCAGCCGCATGCCGAGAACCTCGGTGTAGAAGCGCAGCGACCGGTCAAGGTCGGCGACCCGCAGCATCGTGTGCAGGATTCTCATGGTTTTCTCCTAGA
This sequence comes from Gammaproteobacteria bacterium, assembly GCA_041499655.1. Taxonomy (GTDB): domain Bacteria; phylum Pseudomonadota; class Gammaproteobacteria; order Burkholderiales; family SG8-39; genus VBDM01. The sequence goes on along the minus strand of JBGQKQ010000056.1, from coordinate 1,394 downwards.
ATTCGGGCAAAGTTTTCGAAAGCGCGCTGAGTTCCCTTCGCGCCTCGCGGTAGCGCGGATAGAGCGTGGCGACCCCATCCCAGAAACGCGCCGAATGATTGAGCTCGAGTCGATGGGCGAGTTCGTGGGCGACCACGTAGTCGACAAGATGCGCAGGCAGCAGGATCAGCCGCCAGTTGAGCCGGATCCGCCCGCTGGCGCTGCAACTGCCCCACTGTGTTTTTGCGTTTGACAGGCCGACTCCGGATACGGTGAGGTCGAGGGCGCGCGACAGCACCACGACGCGTTCGTGAAACAATGCAAGCGCCTGCTCGCGTATCCAGGCGAGCACCCGTTCGCGCAGGCTGGCTCCGTCGGCAAGGCCGACTTCGAGCAGCCCGCACGAGAGCCGAATGCCGTTTTCCCCGAGCCGCAGCGCCAGCGTCACGCTTTGCCCCAGCCAAGGCAGAGTCGCGCCCGCTTCCCAGACGAAGGGCCGCCGGCACGGCGCGGCGAGCCGCCTGCGAATCCAGCGCTCCTTTTCCCGCATGAAGGTCTCGATTTCGGCTATAGCGGCATGGCGCGGCGCGCGCGCCTCGATCCCGTTGCCGTCGACGAACAGCGCGATGGTTCGACGTCTGGCGCGAACGAGCTTGTAGCTCAGGATCTCGCCCGCTAGCTGTACCTGGCGATCCCGCCCGATCTTCTCCGGCTGGGGTGAAACGTCAAAGGGAAGCCGAAGCTGCTTCAGCGCTGAGGACATAGGCTCGCCATGCGGTCTTCAATCCATTTCTCGACCAGCTCGTTCAACGACGCCGGCGTGTGCGCGCGCGAATCGATCGGCGTCCCGATCTCCACGGTCACCGTGCCCGGTCGTTTGAGGAAAGCGTTGCGGCCCCAAAGCAGGCCGGCATTGTGAGCAACGGGCACCACGAGTGCGCCGCATTGCACGGCGAGCCAGGCACCGCCTTCGTGATACTTGCCGCGTTCGCCGGGCTTCACCCGTGTTCCTTCCGGGAAGATCGCGATCCAGAATCCCTGGGCAAGGCGCTCGCGGCCCAGCTCGGCCATCCGCTTGAGCGCCCGGGCACCGCTGCTGCGGTCGATCGCGATCGGGCTCGTCAGCGCGAGTCCCCACCCGAAGAAGGGAATCCACAGCAGCTCGCGCTTCAGCACCAGGACCTGGGGCGGAAAGATCACCTGGAAGGCGAGCGTTTCCCAGGCCGACTGGTGCTTGGACAGGATCACGGCCGGGCTTTTCGGCAGGTTCTCCTTTCCTACGACCCGGTAGTCGATGCCGAGCACGTTTTTCGCAAGCCAGATCATCACGTGCGACCAGCCGGAGATCACGCGGTAGCGCGCAAGGCGCGGCAGGGGAAAGGTGGCGAGCGCGACGATCGAGTAGGGCGGGGTGA
>JBGQKQ010000055.1:0-16737 GCA_041499655.1 Gammaproteobacteria bacterium | reverse complement strand
GGCACGATGACGCGGACGGTCTTCGCGGGGTAGACCTGAGCGAGCGCGCCTGCAAACGGGATCGCGGCGAGCGCCACCAGCGAGATCAATGCGCGGAAAAGACAGGACGGCATGACGACTCCATTGTATATTCGCGGTCTCACGCACGGAAGGAAACACGATGATGAAGCAGCATCGGCGGTCGCTCATGTTCGCCGCCGTCTTCGCCGCCGCGCTCGCGCGGCCGGCCGTAGCCCAGGAGCCGATCAAGCTCGGCGAACTGAACAGCTACAAGACGTTCGCGTCGTTTCTCGAGCCCTATCGCAAGGGCTGGCAGCTGGCGCTCGAGGAGGTGAATGCGGCGGGCGGAGTTCTCGGCCGCAAGCTCGAGATTGTTTCGCGCGACGACAACGGCAACCCGGGCGACGCGGTGCGCGTTGCCGAGGAACTGCTGGCGCGCGAGAAGGTGCATCTCCTCATGGGGACCTTCGCGTCCAACGTGGGGCTGGCGGTCGCCGATCTGGCGAAGCAGAGGAAGGTCCTGTTCCTCGCCGCCGAGCCCCTCACCGACAAGATCGTATGGGAGAACGGCAACCGCTACACCTTTCGCCTGCGGCCCTCGACCTGGATGCAGACCGCGATGCTGATTCCCGATGCGGCGAAGCTGAAGAAGAAACGCTGGGCGATCGTCTATCCCAATTACGAGTACGGGCAGTCGGCGACGCGCGCCTTCAAGGAATTGCTGAAGAAGGCGCAGCCCGAGGTCGAGTTCGTCGCCGAGCAGGCGACGCCGCTCGGCAAGATCGACGCGGGCCCGGTGGCGCAGGCCCTCGCCGACGCCAAGCCCGACGCGATCTTCTCCTCGCTCTTTGCCGGTGATCTGGCGCGCTTCGTGCGCGAGGGGAGCACGCGCGGCCTGTTCAAAGGGCGCGAGGTCCTCAACCTGCTCGGCGGCGAGCCCGAGTATCTCGATCCGCTGAAGGACGAGGCGCCCGAGGGCTGGTACGTCACCGGCTATCCCTGGTACGGCATCGAGACGCCCGAGCACCGCAAGTTCCTCGCCGCGTACCAGACGCGCTGGAACGACTACCCGCGCGCGGGATCGGTCGTCGGCTACGCGACCGTGATGAGCGCCGCCGCGGCGATCGCCAAGGCGGGAAGTCTCGACAGCGAAAAGCTGGTCGAAGCGATGAAGGACCTGCGCGTCGGCACCCCGTTCGGCAATATTGTTTTCCGCGCGCTCGACCATCAGTCGACGCTGGGCGCCTACGTAGGCCGCACCGGCGTGAAGGACGGAAAGGGCGTGATGACCTCGTGGACGTACTCGGACGGCGCGCAATTCCTGCCGTCCGATGCCGAGGTCAGGAAGCTCAGACCCGCGGAGTAACTTCCCCGGTCCTGGGGCTCCATGTCTTCCATCGCTTCCCAGTTCCTGAACGGACTGGCGGGCGCGTCCACGCTTTTTCTCGTGGCCGCCGGCCTTTCGCTGATCTTCGGCGTGACGCGCATCGTGAATTTCGCCCACGGTGCGCTCTATATGGTCGGCATCTACGCCGCGTACAGTTTTATCGGGCTGTTCGGCGTCACGCCCCTTGGATTCTGGGGCGGCGTTGTCGCTGCCGCGCTCGCAGTCGGTGCCCTCGGCGCCCTGGTCGAGATCGCGGTCCTCCGCCGCATCTACCGCTCGCCCGAGCTCTTCCAGCTGCTCGCCACCTTCGCGCTCACGCTGGTGCTCAAGGACTTCGCCCTGTGGTTCTGGGGAGCGGAGGACCTGCTCGGCCCGCGCGCGCCGGGGCTGCGGGGCTCGGTCCTTATCCTCGGCGCGCCGTTCCCCGAGTACGATCTCGTCCTGATCGCGGTCGGCCCGGCGGTGCTGGGGGCCTTGTGGCTGCTGCTGTACCGCACGCGCTGGGGCCGGCTCGTCCGCGCCGCGACGCAGGACCGCGACATGGTCGCCGCGCTGGGCGTCAATCAGAAGTGGCTTTTCACCGGCGTGTTCGCGCTCGGCGCCGCGCTCGCCGGCCTCGGCGGCGCGCTGGAGATTCCGCGCGAGCCGGCGCAGCTTTCGCTCGACATCGCCGCGATCTCCGACGCCTTCGTGGTGGTGGTCGTCGGCGGCATTGGAAGCCTCCCCGGTGCCTTTCTCGCGGCGCTCCTCATCGGCGAGATCAAGGCGCTGTGCATCGGCATCGGCCTGTCCAAGCTCACTCTCGTCGTTGAGTTCGTCGTCATGGCGGTCGTCCTCGTTCTGCGGCCGCAAGGTTTGATGGGCAAGGCCTGGGAAACGCTGCGCGCGGCGGCGCAGGTCGAGCCGCCGCTGCGCCCTCCGAGCGGGATGATGAGCGCCGCGACACTCGTCGCCTTGGCCGCGCTCGTCGTGCTGCCGCTCGTGACGCAGGGCTACGCGCTCGTGCTCGCGACCGACATCTTCGTTTTCGCCTTGTTCGCGGCGAGCCTGCACTTCATCCTGGGGCCCGGCGGCATGGCGTCCTTCGGTCACGCCGCGTACCTGGGCCTGGGCGCCTACGGCGCGGGGTTATTGCTCGCGAGGGCAGGCTGGCCGATGGAGGCAGCGCTCGCCGCGGCGCCGCTCGCCGCGGCGGCGGGTGCCGCCCTCTTCGGCTGGTTCTGCGTGCGGCTCTCGGGAGTCTATCTCGCGATGCTCTCGCTCGCCTTCGCGCAGATCGCCTGGTCGATCGCCTATCAGTGGGACACCTTCACCGGCGGATCGAACGGCCTCGTCGGCGTGTGGCCGGCGAGCTGGCTCACTTCCCGGCCGGCGTTCTATCTCCTCACTCTTGTGCTGTGCTCGGGCAGCGTGTGGCTCCTCCGGCGCGCGCTGTTTGCGCCCTTCGGTTACGCCCTGCGCGCCGGGCGCGACTCGCCGCTGCGCGCCAGCGCAATCGGCATCGACGTGCAGCGCATACAGTGGGCGGCGTTCACCGCCGCCGGCGCGTTCGCCGGCCTCGCCGGCGGGCTCTACGCTTTCTCGAAGGGCAGCATTTCGCCCGACTCCACCATGGCGGTGTCGCGCTCGATCGACGCGCTCGTCATGGTCCTGCTCGGCGGCGTGCAGACCCTCGCCGGGCCGCTCGTCGGCGCCGCGGCATTCACCTGGCTGCAGGACGCGATCGCGCGCAACACCGACTATTGGCGGGCATGTCTGGGCGCCGCGATTCTTGCAATCGTCCTCGGCTTTCCGCAGGGCATCGTCGGCGCTCTGCGCGCGCGCTTCGGCCCGAAGGAGGATGCCGCGTGAATGTCCTCGATGTCGCCGGCCTCGCCAAGTCCTTCGGCGGGATCGCCGCGGTGCGCGGCGTCAGCTTCGGCGTAGCGGCCGGGGAGCTCGTGGCGATGATCGGGCCCAACGGCGCGGGGAAGACGACCTGTTTCAACCTGCTCAATGGCCAGCTCGCGGCTGACGCGGGAAGCGTGAAACTCCGAGGCGCCGAGATCATCGGCCTGAAAGCCCGCGAGGTCGCCCGCCTGGGCGTGGGCCGCACCTTCCAGATCACCGCGACGTTCGCGTCCATGACGGTGCGCGAAAACGTCCAGACGGCGCTGCTCTCCCATCACCGGCGCCTCGCGAACTGGCGGACGCGCGCAGCCGGTATTTATCAAGAGGAGGCCGACCGGTTGCTCGGGCGCGTCGGCATGCTCGGCCAGGCCGGGCGCGCCTGCTCGGTGCTCGCCTACGGCGACCTCAAGCGCGTCGAGCTCGCCATGGCGCTCGCGAACGAGCCGCAGCTGCTGCTGATGGACGAGCCCACGGCCGGCATGGCGGCGGAGGAGCGCGGCGAGCTGATGGCGCTCGCGGCGGCGATCGCGGGCGAGCGCCGCATCGCCGTGCTGTTCACCGAGCACGACATGGACGTGGTGTTCGCTCACGCCGACCGCATCCTGGTGCTGCACCGCGGGCAGGTGATCGCGCAGGGCCGGCCGGACGAGGTGCGCGCGAACCCGGAAGTGCGCGAGGTCTATCTGGGCTCGCGGGAGACGTGATGCTCTCGGTCCGCGACCTCAATACGTACTACGGCCGCGCCCACATCCTCGCCGACGTCGCGCTCGAGGTGGGGAAGGGCGAGGTGGCGGTGCTGCTCGGGCGGAACGGCGCGGGCAAGTCGACGACGCTCAAGAGCATCGTGGGCTGGGCGCGCCCGCGAAGCGGCGAGGTCGTCTTCGAGGGCCGCCGCATCGATCGCCTGCCGACCTGGCGCATCGCGCGTGCGGGCCTTGGCTATGTTCCGGAGGACCGGCGCATCTTCACCGATCTCAGCGTGATGGAAAACCTCGACGTGGGACGGCGCGCATCTGCGTCCGGAGGGGGCTGGACGCCGGAGAAGCTGTTCGCGCTCTTTCCGAATCTCGCCGAGGCGCGAGACCGGCCGGCTTCGAACATCTCCGGGGGCGAGCAGCAGATGCTCGCCATCGCGCGCACCTTGATGGGCAATCCTTCTTGCATTCTCCTCGACGAGCCCTCGGAGGGCCTTGCGCCGCTGATCGTCGATCAGGTGGCCGCGGCGGTTCGCCGGCTGAGGTCTTCCGGCGTGTCGGTGCTCCTGTCGGAGCAGAACTGGCGCTTCGCCTCCGCGGTGGCCGACCGCGCCTACATCATCGAGAAGGGGCGGATCCGCTTCGCCGGTACGATGGCCGAGCTCGCCGCCGACGAGGCCTTGCGCGCGCGCTATCTGTCGGTGTGACCCCGGACAGGCGGTGCTACGTCCACGGCAGGAGCGACGCGTGGATCACGTCGGGTACGCCCTGTCCGCCGACCGAGCGGATGGCGAGGTCGACGTCCTTCAGCCCGAAGCGGTGCGTGGTCACCTTCTCGAGCGGAAATCGCTTCGAGGCGATCTGCGCGAGCGCGAGCTCGCAGGCTTTGTAGCTGTGGCCGCGCGCGCTCTTGATGGTGATGGCCTTGACGGTGACACGCTCCAGAGGAAAGTTGGGGAATTCCCTCATCTCGCCCTGGACGACGATGGTCCCGCACTTGCGCTTCAGCGCCTCGACTCCCAGCAGAATCGGGATAGTGCCAGCGCCCGCGGTGCAGTCGAGCGCGACATCGACGCCGCGCCCGCCCGTGATCGCCATGATGCGCGCGAGCGGGTCCTCCTTCTGCACGTCGATCACGTGATCGGCCCCCAGCTCCTTCGCGACCTTCAGGCGCGCGGCGTCCCTGGTGGTGCCCGTGACGATGATGAGCGAGGCGCCCGCCTGCTTGCAGATCACCGTCTGCGACAGGCCCTGCTGCCCCGGACCCTGTATCAGGACCGTCGAGTCGTAGCCGACGCCGCCGTCGAAGAGCGACCACTCGACGCCGTTCGCCATCGGCGTCACCAGGCCCGCCAGCTCGGGCGCCACGCCGGCGGGCACGCGGTGCACGACGGCGTTCCAGGGCAGGTAGACGTATTGCGCGAATCCGCCCCACAGGTGCGGAGATCTCTCGGCCGAGGTGTAGCCGTAACGGATCGCCTCCGGGTTCTTGCGCCAGTCGGTGTTCTCGCAGTGGCGGTATTGCCCCAGGTGGCACCACTCGCATTTGCCGCACATGACGTAATGCTCGACGAAGACCAGGTCGCCCTCCCCGAAGCCCTTGCGCCGCGTGAACTCGCGGCCCGCCTTGGCGATCACGCCGATGTTCTCGTGCCCCATGATGACCGGCGCCGCCGAAGGCGGCGTCTTGTAGAGCCTCACGTCGGTGCCGCAGATCCCCGCGACCTCCATCTTCATGAGCGCGGCGTCCTCCGGGATATCCGGCATGGGATATTCGCGGATCTCGGTCCGGCCCGGCCCGGTTCTCACCGCCGCGAGTACGTTTTCCACCCTGGCTCCGCCGCGATCTCGGTCCGGATTTAGTCGAGCTTGACGTGCGCCTGCTTCACGATCGAACCGTAGCGATCGTTCTGCTTCTTCATGAACGCCGCGAATTCGGCCGGTGTGTTGCCCGCTGGCTCCATGCCCGCCGCGAGGAAGCGCTTCCTGATCTCGGGATCCTGCATGATCTTCTGCGTTTCGGCCGAGATGCGGTCGGTAATCGCGCCCGGCGTGCCCGCCGGCGCCACGAACCCGATCCAGCCGAACATCTCATAGCCGGGCAGCGTCTCGGCGATGGTCGGTACCTCCGGCATCGCAACCGCACGCGTCAGGCTCGTCGCGCCGAGGGCGCGCAGCTTGCCCGCCTTCACCAGGCCCGCGACCGCGGGAACGGTCTCGATGGTGTAGGCGATCTGGCCGCTCACCACGTCGGTGATCGACTGCGAGCTGCCCTTGTAGGGCACGTGAACCACGTCCACGCCCGCCATGGAATTGAACAGCACCGACATGAGGTGGCTGGTGGCGCCCGAGCCCGACGAGGCGAACGAATACTTCCCGGGGTTGGCTTTGAGCAGCGCGATCAGCTCCTTGACGCTCTTCGCGGGAATCGAGGGATTCACCACCAGCATGAAGGGATTGACGGCAAGCAGGCTGATCGGCACGAAGTCCTTGAGCGGCTCATACGCGACCTTCTCGACGTTGGGGCTGATCGAGATGGGGCCGCTCGAGCCGGCGAGGATCGTGTAGCCGTCGGCGGGAGCCTTGGCGGCGACCTCCGATCCGACCACGCCGCCCGCGCCGGGACGGTTGTCGACCACCAGCGGCTGGCCGAGCACCGGCACCAGCTTCTCCGCGACCATGCGCGCAGCGACGTCGGTCGCCTGCCCCGGCGGCCAGGGCACGATGACCCGGATCGGGTGGTTGGGATAGGTTTGCGCGAAGGCTGCGCCGGCACAAACGAGCGCGAGCGCGGCGAACAGGCGGGAGGGGACGTTCACGGTGGCTCCTCGGAGTTGGGTGCGGACCCCGAATGGTAGCGCAACGCGCCCCGCGCGACGAAAAAGGGTCTACTTCTCCGGCGCCTTGCCTATGACCTGCGTGTCGGTTTCCTGCAGCTTGTCGAAGGAGCGCATCGCGCCTATGCCCAGCATGCCCGTCACCATGCTGAACAGCACCCCGGCGTCGAGCGGCGGAGGCGGGGTCTGGCTGACGTTGATCCACAGCAGGAAGGGATAGAGGACGAACTGGTAGGCGAGGGCGAGCACGCCGATCCAGCCGATCGCCGGGCGCCACCCGGCCATGAAGAAGCTGCCGGTGCGCACTTCCTCGATGTTGACGTCGGCCTGCTTCTCGTCGCTCTTCTCCAGTGTTTGCAGGGCAGCGAGGCTGAACTCGCGCTCGGCCTTCACAATCTCGAGGCGCTTTTCCAAGCGCTCGTCGTCCGAGGTGAACAGCTTGTCCAGGCTGTCGCCGACGGCGCGGACGACATCCCCCGCGCCGAGGAGATTGCTGAAGAAACTCATGAGGCACCTCCGAGCGCCCGATTGATCCATCCGAGGAGGAACTTCGACTGCGCCCGGTCCTTGTTGCAGATGGCGGCGTAGCGCGCGACCTTCGCCAGCGTGAACTCGGAGAGGAACTCGCTCTCGTCGACGGCGTTCACCGCTTTCACGGTACCGGGGCCGAACTTGCCGTCGACGTCGACCCCCAGCGTCATCTGCGCCAGCTTGGTCGCGGTGGTGACGCCCATGTTGACCGCGGTGTCGAAGAGGTTTTCCGCGATGGTCTGCGACTTGACCGTGTCGCCCGCGACGCGGTCCCAGTAGTCGCGCTTGTAAATCGCCCTAGCCTGGTCCTCGGTGAGGTTGCGGATGTCCACGTTCGGGTAGGCGCGCTGCGAGATGCCGTACTTGGTCGCGCCGCCGTGATCATCCGGGTTGTCGGTGAACCTCGCCCCTCCTTCGCGGATCAGGGTCTTGGCCACAGCCGGATCGAAGTCAGCCATGTGTTCCTCCCTCGAATCTCGTTCGTGCCGAAATTGCGAGGGCTAGTCTAGGACACCCGCGCCCGCGCGGGAATATCGTGGATTCCCTACAGGGTTTTACTTACAGACAATCCGCTGCATGAACTCCGCGAACACGCGCGCGATCTCGTCTTCATGAGGCGCCCAGTCCTCGAACGGGATGAGAGGTACGTCCTGGTCGCGGATCGGCAGCTCGTGGAGCGTGCTGCCCGGGATCAGGCGCGCGGCAGCGCGGCCGCTTTCGGAGGAGTGGGTCTTGTCGTTTCCCGGAATGACGATGCTCGGTACGCGGATCGAGCGTAGCTCGGCCTCGCTCACCCCCATCACCGGCAGGTGGGCGCCCTTGACGAAGAGATCGCGCCAGCGCGTCATCACTTCGATGTACCGGTCAGTATCCATGGCCATCAGCCGCGCGCGGTTGGCCGGGTTCGCGGTGATACGCTCCTGGTATTGCTGCGTTGCGCACACGGCGGCCATGCCGCCTTCCCGCGCCGCGCGTATGAACTGCCCGTAGTAGTTCTCCGGCAGGCGTTGCGCGGCGAAGGTGCCGCCGGTGACGCGAAACAGGAGGAGCCCGCGCACCGCCTGCGGATGCCTCAGCGCGAGGAGAATCGAGGTTCGCGCTCCCGAGGAAGAGCCGCCGACGAAGGCGGGCAGGGCATCGAGACGCGACAGGAGCTCGCGCAGGTCATCCGCCCAGATCGCCTCCTCGACTTCGCCGCCCTCGATGAGCACGTCCGACGCTCCGGTGTTGCGCCGGTCGTGCAGCAGCACGCGGTGGCCCGCCGTTGCGATCCTGGTCGCGAGCGACACGAATTCCTGGTGCCCGCGCCGGCCGCCCGTGGTGAGCGCGACCCAGGGGCCGCGCTCACCCAGGACCTGGTAGCGGATTCCGACGCCGCGGATCTGAGCGGTGGGCATGGGCGGTCAGCTGTTCTGGCCAGGACGGTGAAAGCGGCAGGTGCCGTCGCGCTCGATCCGCTGCAGCAGATCGATCTCCCAGGCGAGGTACTCCTTCATTGCGGCGGACTGTCCGCCGCTGCGGTCGTAAGGCTTGAGCCAGACGTCGAGCGGCTCGTCCGCGAAATGAGGCTCCTCCGCGGTCAGCGCGCGGCCCGACGCGGTCCAGGCGGCGTTGCCGCCGCCGAGATAGCGGACTGGCGCTTCGGTGAGCCCGCGCATTTCGTCGAGCGCCAGGGCGGCGAGCGTCCCGTCTTCGGAAGTGAGCACCACGGTGCCGCGCGTTGGGATTCCCGGCGCGGCCCGGTCAAGGCGCGATCGAATCGCGAACCGGGCACCGGGAATGTGTCCCTTGCGGTACTCCCGGCTGAGCGAGAGGTCGATCACGGTCGCCGCGCGCCGCTCGATGAGCGCGGCGAGCGCGGCGGGATCGAGGCGCGCATGCAGCTGCTCGGCGGCGCCGAGCACCGGCGGCGGCGGCCAGCCGGCCTCGGTCCCGGACGCGGTGAGCACGAACACGTCCGTCCATCCCATCTGGCGCAGCCAGGAGCCCGTCATCAGCGCGCGCACCTCGAGATCATCCACCAGGACGATGCGGGAATTGAGGGTGCCCACATACTGGTCGGTGGCCTGCACCAGCTGGCCGCCCGGTGCGGACAGCGCTCCGGGAAAATGCCCGGCCGCGTATTCGCGCGGGTCGCGCACGTCGAACACGCAGAGCGTGCGCTCCTCGCCCTGCCAGCGCTCGAGCGTGCCGGCGTCGACGCGCCGGACGCCTGCGCGCTCGGCCACCCGCCCGGCGGCCGATTTCGCCCAGGCGAGCGCGTCCGCCGACGGGGGGGCGGAGGGTATCCGGCGGTCGCTGCCGCGGTCGGGAGTGAAGCCGGCGAGCGTCCACCCCATGGTGCCGTTGCGAAGCGCCATCACCCTGTTCGGCACGCGGGCGTCGACCAGGGACTGGGCGCCGATGATGCTGCGCGTGCGCCCGGCGCAGTTCACGATGACCGTGGTCCGCGGCGAGGGCGCGAGATCGGCGATGCGCAGAACGAGCTCGGCGCCCGGCACGTTGAGCGCGGTCGGGATCGACATGCGCGAGAATTCGTCGTAAGGCCGGCTGTCGAGGACGACGATGTCCTCGCCCGAGTCGATCATGCGCTTGAGCTCGGCGGCGTCGACGTTCGGCGTTCCGCTTGCGTGCTCGACCACCTCGCCGAAGGCTTTGCTCGGCACGTTGACTCCGGAGAAGAGCACGTGGCCGGCTTCGGCCCAGCCGCGTGTGCCGCCCTCGAGTACGTGGAGATCCGTGTAGCCGTGCCGAAAGAGCACCTGCCCCGCGCGGTCGGACAGCCCTTCGCCGCCGTCGACGAGGACGACGCGGGCGGCGCGCCTCGGCACGAGGAGCGGGGCGCGCAGCTCGAGCCGGCTCAAGGGAGCGGAGCGCGCGAGCAGCAGATGCGACTCGGAGAAAGCGAGCTCCTCGCGCACGTCGAGGAGCGCGAGCTCCCCGCCGTCGGCCAGCATCGCCCTGAGCCGCGCCGCCGGAATCGACCGGATGGCGGGGAGGGCGGCTCCGCCGCTCACGTCGCCCGCTGCGGCGCCATCTGCTTCACGGCGCCCGTCTTCGGGTCGAAGCTCGAGCGCGCGATGCGGTCGAGATTGGCGCCGGTGACGCGCACGAAGCGCGATCCGTCCGGGTAGTCGATCGAGTGAATGGCGCCGTCCTGGAAGATGCCGGCCTGGCCCGGATTGAGGCGGTACTTCTTCGTCACCTCGAGCTTCGCCGTGCCCGGGTCGGCGCGGTCGTCGATGCGCTGGTACTCGATCATGTCGGTGTACGAGGCCGCCTGCCCGTAGATGGCCCAGGAGGCGCCGTGGTCGTGCGGCGGGGACGCGCGCGCTTTTTCGTTGATGTGCGCGAGGATCTGGAATCCGAGCTCGCTGTCGTCGTGCAGGACGAACAGTCCCTTCGGCGTGCGGTCGGAGCAGTGCGCGGCGAGGAAGTCTTCCTCGTGCAGGAGGCGTTCGAGCAGGGTCCGGATTTTCTCGCGCCCCGCGGGGCCGGGGTCGCGCTGCAGGGTGGAGCGGCAGTCGTCGATGAATCGATTCAGGTCGTAGGACATGGGATACCCGCTTCGGTTTGAACGGCCGGGCAAGACTAGCATAGCCGGCGCGCCCCGCGTCTTGCGCCGCGCAAGTGCCTCGAGGGGTAGTCTAGGTCGCGGACGCGGCCGCTCCGTGTGGCGGAGCTGCCTCACCGGCGCGCGTGGCCCGGAAGTGCAGGATCGCCGCGACGAACAGAAGCAGCGTCAGCACGCCGGATATCAGGCAGTAGATGCAGAACGCGTGTATGTAGGTGCGCTGAACGTAGAAGAAGTAAGTCGACGCGCCGAAGCCCGCTGCGGTATAGAGAAGCACGACCCAGCGCAGGCTGCGCGAAAGCGGCTCGAAGAGGAACCATACCGCAAGTCCGGCCATCGCCAGATAGAAGGCGAGGCCGAGATATCCGAGCGGCACGCCGAAGATACGGGCATACGGGCTCGCGGCCACGGTGTTACATCCGTCGATCGGCGGCGGACACCAGAGCAGCTGTCCGTTGTAGATCGCATACGAATCATAGAACGCGTCGGCTATACCGATAAGCGCCAACGCGAGCACGACGGTCATCGCTGTTCCGGAGTAGTTCCTTGTTGGCCGAAAATCGTTCATGGCAGCTTCCTCCTTGCTTGGACACCATGGCGATAGCGTGCGCGCGATGAAGATGCGCGTATTGATACAGATCAACCGAGTGTCTGCTCACCCCGCGAAGAACAGGCGCAGGGAGGCTCAGGGCTTCAGCGCCTTGTAGAGAAACGGCAGGCTCACGTCCATGCGGTAGTCGATGTCGGAGTGGTTGTCGTCGAACTCTTCGTAGCGGTGGCGGACGCCGGCCGCGGAAAGGCGCGCAGACAGGATGCGCGAGCCGTAGTGGATGTGGTACTGGTCGCGCCAGCCGCAGTCGATGTAGATTGCGCGCAGGGACCTGAGGTTGTCGCGGTACCTCGCGACCAGGTTGACCGGGTCGTGCGCCCGCCATCTCCGCCAGCGCTCCGCGATCACCTCGCCCGACTCCAGGTTGAACGGCACGCGAAAGCCGTTCGGCGCGCGCGGATCCGGATCGTAGGTCGCCGCCATGCACAGGTTCATGATGCAGTGGCCCTCGCCGGTCGAGAGCTTCTCCTTTTTCCATACGTGACCGAGGAAGCGCCGGACGCGCCCGTCGTCCAGTCCTTGCCCGAGCCCCTTGCGGCGTGATGCGCCGCGCGCGTCGTACGCGCCCCCCTTGCGCTTCGGCAGCCGGTGCTTCGCCAGTTCGTTCAGCGTGTTCGGCCAGTCGTGCCAGTAGACGAAATCGAAATACGCGTCGCCGGAATGATCGGCGACCGCGCCCCAGTACTTCGCGTACTTCATCGCGTGCAGGATCGCGCCGTAGCCGCCCGAGGATTTGCCGAAGCAGCCGCGGTGCTCGCGCGAGGCGAGCGTCCTGAAGTTCCGGTCGACGAAAGGAATGATCTCGCGGGTGAGGTAGTCGGCGTAGTCGCCGATCGCCGGGGAATTCACGTACTGGTTGCCGCCGAGCGCGGTGAAGCAGTCCGGAAAAACGAAGATCACGGGCCCCATTTTGCCTTCGCGCATGAGCCGCAGCGCGCGCTCGGGCACGTTGTCGCCGAAGGGCTTCCAGTTCGTGTGCGACAGGCCCGAGCCGGTGAAGCCGACCAGGTCGTAGAGCACCGGGAAGCGACGCCGCCCTTCGCCGTACTGCGGCGGCAGCCACACCGCGAGCTTGCGCACGTGCGGATCGCGCAGCGGATTGCCTTCGAGAATCTTCGACCTGTGGTCCAGCACGATGAGCGTGCCGGCGGGGCCCTTGGAGCGCTTGAGGGTCATGGCGGGAATTCAGGAGGCGGAACGACCGATACTATACTGCAGGCGTGATGAAGGACGATCAGGGCGACGCGGCGGACCGAGCAGGCATGCGCGTGGCGCTCGCCGCGCTGGCGGCGCTCGCGATCGCCATGGGGATCGGCCGCTTCGCCTTCACGCCGATCCTGCCGATGATGCTGCAGGACGCAGGTCTCACAGTGTCCGACGGCGGATGGCTCGCCTCGGCGAACTACCTCGGCTACCTGATCGGCGCGCTCTCGGCCGTGCGCCTGCGCATCCGGGCGGCCACCGCGATACGCGCGGGCCTCGTGGTGATCGGGCTGTCGACGCTGGGGATGTCTCTGCGCGAGGGCTTCCTGCTGTGGCTCGTTCTCCGGACAGTGGCCGGCGTCGCCAGCGCGTGGGTGCTGGTGTTCGTTTCCGCCTGGTCGCTCGAGCGGCTCTCGGCTCTCGGGTGCCTCGGTTTGAGCGGCGTGGTCTACGCTGGTGTCGGGGCCGGAATCGTGCTCGCGGGCTTGGCTTGCTTGGCTGGGATGAGCTCGGGCGCGAGCTCGTCTGCCGCCTGGGCGGTTCTCGGGCTCGCATCGCTCGCCGCCGCGGCGGTCGTCTGGCCGGCGTTCGAGTCCGGAACCGCGGCGGCGGGCGCCGTGCTCCCGCGGGATCAGTCGAGGCGCAGCGGCGACTTCTGGCGGCTGGTGATCTGCTACGGCGCCTACGGCTTCGGCTACATCATTCCCGGCACTTTTCTTCCGGTCATGGCGAAGGAAGTCGTCGCCGATCCTTTTCTCTTCGGCTGGGCGTGGCCGGTGTTCGGGGCGTCGGCGGTCGTCTCGACGCTGCTGGTCGCGCGCGCGGCGCCGCTCGTCACTCACCGTAGCGCCTGGGCGATCAGCCACCTCGTGATGGCGGCCGGTGTCGTCGTTCCGCTGGTGCTGCCCGGGCTCGCCGGAATCCTGGTCGCCGCGCTGTGCGTCGGCGGCACCTTCGTCGTCATCACCCAAGTTGGCATGCAGGAAGCGCGCGCGGTCGCGGGCGACGGCGCCCGCACGCTGATCGCCGCGATGACCTCGGCGTTCGCGCTCGGACAGATCGTCGGTCCGCTCGCCGCCGCGTACTGGGTGCGTGCGACGGGCGGCTTCTCCGGCGCGCTGATCCTCGCCGCCGCGCTGCTCGCGCTCTCCGCTCTCGCGCTCATGCGCGGCGACCCCGATCGAGCCTCAGTATAATGGCGCGTCGCGCGCACGCGCGCTGCTACGACCAGGGAGAAACGACGATGAAATCGGGGAGAGGGTGGGTTGCGGCGCTGGCGTTGGCCGCCAGCACGGCAACGGCGCAGACGCCGGTGGAGCGCGGACGCTACCTGGTCGAGGGGATTCTCACCTGCGGCAACTGCCATTCGCCGCGCGGGCCCGGCGGGGTGATCGACGCCGCGCGGCTGTACGCGGGCGGCCCGCAGACCTGGGATACGCCGGAGTACACGGTGAAGGGGTCGAATATCACCCCCGACAAGCAGACGGGCATCGGCGGATGGAGCGCGGCGGACGTCAAGCGCGCGCTGAGCGAGGGCAAGCGGCCGGACGGCCGGCAGCTTTCCCCGCAGATGCCTTATCCGTTCTACAAGATTTTTGCTCCGGCCGATCTCGACGCCGTGGCCGCGTATCTGGTGCAGGTGCCGGCGGTGTCGAACAAGGTGCAGGCGCCGGTGTACAAGGTGCCGCAGATGCACGTCGATGTTCCTCCGGGCGCCGAAGCGCCGCTGCCCGAGAGCGCGATGCAAGACCCGGTGAAACGAGGCTTCTACCTCGCCACCATCGGCCACTGCATGGAATGCCATACGCCGACGGTGAACGGCCGGCGCGATTTCAGGAACGCGCTGGGCAAAGGCGGCGAGAAATTCGAAGGGCCGTTCGGCGTCTCGGTATCGCGCAACATCACCTCGCACAAGGCGAGCGGCATCGGCGCCTGGAGCGATGCCGAGGTGAAGCGCGCCATCACCCAGGGCGTGCGCAATGACGGCAGCAGGCTCAAGCCGCCGATGGGCTTCGCCTGGTACGCGCGCATGAGCGCAGCCGACCTCGACGCCATCGTCGCCTACCTGCGCACCGTTCCGCCGAAGGAATAGCGCGGCCCTAGCGCTGCCGGCCGGCGGTGTCGAGCGCAGCCCGCGCGCCGTCCGCGTCGCCGCGCGCCTCGCGCGCCTGCGCGATGAGCCGCCAGTTGTCGGCGCGCAGGGTGCCGTCGTCGTTTCCCGCCCAGGAGTTGGAGCGCGCCGCGCAGCTCTCCGCCTGCACGTAGTCGCGCTGGCTCAGGCGCACGCGCGAGAGCTCCTGCCACAGGCGCGGATTGCGCGGCTCGATGCGCAGCGCGCGCTCCAGCGACGCCGCGGCATTGGCGAGCTTGCCGGCCGCGTTGTCGGCGCGGGCACTGTCCATCAGGCTCGCGATCGCAGGGCTCTCGGCGTGGCCGGGCGAGGAGGAAGGAAGAGGCGAAGGCGGCGGCGGGCCCGGTTCGGGGCGTGGCGAGCTCGCGCAACCCGAGAGGAATGCCGCGAGCGCGAGGACGATCTTCAGGCGGGAAGTCATTCCCGCATTATTTCATCGACCCCAGAGGCGTTGCCACCAGTTTTTCGTGGTTTGTTTCACGTCCTCGATGACGATGCCTACCGCGGTCGCGCAGGGCGCGCGAGCGGTGGGCGCCGAGCCGCTCGCGAACGGCAGCTCGAGGGAGCCGTCGCAGCCGGCGTCGGCGCGCAGGCCGCTCGCCGGATCGATGCGCACGGTCTCGATGCCCTCGGGCTTGGGCAGCGCGAGCGGCTCCGGCGCGAGGGAGGCCATCAGCTCGCCCCACACGGGCAGCGCGGCGCCCGCGCCGGTCAGCCGCGCCGCGCGGTTGTCGTCGTAGCCGATCCACACGATCGCGAGCTTGTCGCCGGTGAATCCCGCGAACCAGGCGTCGCGCTGCTCGTCGGTCGTTCCGGTTTTTCCCGCGGCCGCGGTCTCGGGCGGCAGCCAGTTCTTCAGGGACTGCCCCGTGCCCTCGCGCACCACGCCCTGCATGGCGGCGGTGATCAGGTAGACCGGCTCGGCGGCGAAGGCCTGCTCGACCGCGAGCGGGTAGCGCTTGAGCGGCTTGCCATCCTGCGTGGTCACCTCGCGGATGGCTCGCAAGGGGGCGCGGAAGCCGCCGGTCGCGATGGTCTGGTACATCTGAGTGACCTCGAGCGGCGAGAGATCGAGCGCGCCGAGCAGTGTCGACGCATAGGGCTGCATCTCGCGCTCGATTCCCAGGCGCTGCAGGGTGCCGAACACGCGGCTGATGCCGAGGTCGGTTCCCAGGCGCGCGGTGGCGACGTTGTAGGATTGCGCGAGCGCGGTGCGCAGCGGCACCGCGCCGTGGTATTGCCGGTCGAAGTTCATCGGCTCCCAGTCGGGGGCGCCGCGGCTCTTCCACACGAAGGGCCCGTCGTCGAGCGGCGTGACCAGGGTGTAGTGCGCGGGATCGGCGAGCGCGGTCAGGTAAATCGCGGGTTTCAGGAGCGAGCCGACGGGCCTCGCGGCGTCGAGCGCGCGGTTGAAGCCGCGGTAGCGCGGGTCGTGCCCCCCGACCAGCGCCTCGACTTCGCCCGTCTGGCTGTCGGTGACGACGACCGCGCCTTCGAGGCCCGGGTCGCCGAAACGCTTGTCCCGGTCGAACTGGGCGATCCTGCGCTCGAGCACCTGCTCCGCCTTGTTCTGCACGCGCGGGTCGAGGGTGGTGAAGATCCGCAGGCCTTCGGAGCGCAGGTCGGCCTCGTCGTAGTCGCGCCGCAGGTGCCTGTATACGAGGTCGACGAAGGCCGGGTGGGGCGAGGTGCCCATCGAGGCCTTGGCGTTCACGCCGAGACTGGTCTGGCGCGCGAGCATGTATTCTTCGGGCGTGATGGCGTTGGTGTTGCGCATCTCGCGCAGCACCAGGTTCCTGCGCTCGAGCGCCCGGTCGGCGTGGCGGTAGGGATCGTAGACACCCGGGCCTTTCACCATCGCGACGAGCAGCGCGCCCTC
>JBGQKQ010000054.1:0-16819 GCA_041499655.1 Gammaproteobacteria bacterium | reverse complement strand
TTGGTGCGGCCGCAGGGGCTCGCTCCCGGCAGCACCGCCGAAAGATCCCCGGTGCCGAAGCGGACCAGCGGGTAGTCGCGATTGAAGCTGGTGATGACCACCTCTCCGACTTCCCCCTGGGGCACCGGCTCGCCCGTGCCGACGCGCACGATCTCGAGAACCAGCCCCTCGTCGAGGATCATGCCTTCGAGCGCCTCGGATTCATAGGCGATCAGGCCGAGATCGGCCGACGCATACGATTGCAGCACGCGGATCCCGCGCTGGGCGCAGGCCGCGCGCAGCGCGGGGGGCAGATATTCCGCGCCGACCGCCGCCTTCCTGAGGCATTGGATATCGGCTCCGAGCTCGTCGGCCTTGTCGACGATGAGCTTCAGAAACGAAGGCGTGCCGATGTAGCAGTTGGCGCGCAGCTCCGAGATGGTCGCGACTTGCAAGTCGGTCTGTCCCACGCCGGCCGGAACTACCGCGCAGCCGAGGGCCACCGCCCCGGCTTCGAGCATGGAACCTGCCGGAGTGAAATGGTAGGCGAAGGTATTCACCGCGACATCGCCCGGGCGAAATCCTGCCGCAAAAAGCGCGCGCGCCGTGCGCCACCAGTCCCCGCCGCACCCGCCGGGATCGTAGATCGGCCCCGGGGAAACGAAGATCCTGCCGATTTGCGAGAGCGGAGAGGCGTTCAGCCCGCCGAAGGGACGTTCGGCCTTCTGCAGCACGACCAGATCGGACTTGCGCGTGACCGGGAGCTTCGCGAGCGCCGCCCGGTCGGTGACGGCCACCGGATCGACGCCGTCGAGAATCCGGGCCCATCCGGGCGCGTTGCTTTTCGCATGGGCGATGTGGCCCGGGAGCGCGGCCATCAGCGACCTTTCCCGCTCGCCCGGCTCGCGGGTCTCCAGGCTGTCGTAGTGCTCCTGCATCGGGGCTAGCGCGATGAAGTGCGGACCGGGCAGGCAACATAACATACAAATCAGATCGAGTTATAAGGATGTAATCTTTGGTTTGTTCCCGTTTGACCGGCGAGGCGGTAAGTTTTCGCCTGGCTCCGGGGAAGCAAGACCCGGGCGCAACGACTCAGGGGGAACTCATGGACCAGGGCGCCAGAGGATTGAGCGAAGATTGGTTGTCGGTCTGGATCGGCCTGTTCGTATTCGTCCTCGCGCTCGGCATGCTGGCCGGGACGGATATCCTGGGCTGGGCCGTCACCACGGCCGTCTGGACCGAAGTATCCAAGGCCCTCAACCCCGTCTCCAAGACCTATTCCGGCTTGGGCGGAGTGGGCGCCCTGATGGCCACCTATCTCGCACTGCTCGCCGTGATGACGGCGGGCGCGGCCGCGTTGAAGGCTGACCTGAAGCGCTTCGCGCTCGGCTTCACCGCCGTGTTCTGGATCAGCTACCTGTCCTGGATCGCCGGCAGCTACGCGAACCTCGCCGTCAACACGCCCGCCGATATGCAGAAATTCGGCATCAGTTGGTCGCTGAAGCTCACCAGCGAAGGCGGATTCATCGTCGCGCTCGCCGCCGGCCTGGTCGTCGGGAATTTTTTCCCGGGCTTCGCCGCCTGGATGAAGGAAGCGGTGCGGCCCGAGCTCTACATCAAGACCGCGATCGTTCTCCTCGGCGGGTTCCTCGGCATCATGGCGGCCACGCAGCCGGTCCTCGCGAAGTCGGTCCTGTTCCGGGGTGTCGCGGCGATCATCGAGGCCTACCTGATCTACTGGGCGGTGGTGTATTTCGTCGCGCGCAAGTGGTTCGGCTTCAGCCGCGAGTGGGCGGCGCCGCTCGCATCCGGAATCTCGATCTGCGGCGTATCGGCGGCGATCGCAACCGGTGCTGCCATCCGCGCCCGGCCCATCGTTCCGATCATGGTGGCTTCGCTGGTAGTGATTTTCGCCGTCGTGGAGCTGCTCATTCTGCCGTTTGCCGCGAACGCTTTCCTCGCCCATGAACCCATGGTCGCGGGCGCGTGGATGGGACTCGCGGTGAAGACCGACGGCGCGGCCGTGGCGAGCGGCGCGATCGCCGAATCGCTGATCCTCGCCACCAACGCCGCCGAAGGCGTCAACTACGCGAAGGGCTGGATACTCGGGACCACCGCGACGGTGAAGATCTTCATCGACATCTTCATCGGCATCTGGGCTTTCATCCTCGCCTACATCTGGACCAACCACATCGAGGTGCGTCCGGCCGGCGACAAGGCGAAGATCGGCGAGATCTGGGAGCGCTTCCCGAAATTCATCATCGGCTACGTGCTGACCTTCCTCGTGGTCCTGCTGCTTGCCTTCGGCGCGGAGCCTGCGACCACGGCCAAGATCCGCGGGGCGATGGGCGAAGCGAACACTTTTCGCGTGATCTTCTTCATCATGACCTTCTTCACCATCGGCGTGATGTCCAACTTCAGGAAGCTCTGGGAGGAAGGCATAGGCAAGCTCGCCGCGGTCTACGTGGTGTGCCTGTTCGGTTTCGTCATCTGGGTGGGCCTGGTGATTTCCTGGGTGTTTTTCGCGGGAGTGAAGCCGCCGCTCGCGGCCGGTTAACCGGAGGGTCGGAAAATGGAACAACCCAAAGTCGGCGAGGAAATGCGCAAGATGCCGGTCGAGCCCCTGCTCCCCGTCGAGAAGAAACTGATCGGCTGGAGCCTGGGGATAGGGCTGGTGCTGCTGGTGATCCTGATCTTTGCGACCCGGGGCCCAGTAACAGGCTGACGTCCGGGTTTCTTCTTCCAGACCCTTCCTAGTCGAATTTCGCTCCCGATTCGCGGATCACCCGCGCAGTCACTTCCGCTTCCTCGCGCAGGAACGCAGCGAACGCCTCGGGCGACGACGAGCCCAGGGCCTCGGTCCCGTCGTGCGCCAGGACCTGCTTGAGCTTGGCATCCTGGAGCGCCTGGGTAGTTGCCTGAAACAAGCGCAACACGACGTCGCGTGGCGTGCCCGCCGGAGCGAAGAACCCGTACCAGATCGACAGGTTGTAGCCGGGGAGTCCGGCTTCTTCCATTCCCGGGAGGCCGGCAACCAGGGCCGAGCGCGCCCGGGTCGTGACCGCGATTCCGCGCAGGCGGCCGCTTAGCACCAAGGGCATCACCGAGGGCGCGGTGGCGAAAGTCACCTGCGTGTCCCCGGCGAGCACCGACTGCACCGATTGCCCGCCGCTCTTGTAGGGCACGTGGACCATCTGCACGCCGGAGAGCGCACTGAAAAGGGTGGCCGCGAGGTGCGGCAGCGACCCGTTTCCGGAAGTCGCGTAGTTGAGCTTGCCGGGCGATTTCTTCGCTTCGGCGATGAGGTCGCGGATCGAACTCACCGGCAATGCCGGGTTGACGGCGACCACCAGAGGCGAACTCGTCACTTGCGTGATCGCGGCGAAGTCGCGCTGGGTGTCATAGGTGACGCTCTTGTTGATGAGCGGATTGATGACCATGCCGCTCTGGCTCGCGATGATGATGGTGTAGCCATCGGGGATCGCCTTGGCGACGAAGTCGGCGGCGACGCTGGAACCCGCTCCCGGCTTGTTCTCCACGATGATGCTCTGGCCAAGCGCGCGCGAGAGCGGATCGCTCACGGTGCGCGCGATGATGTCTGCGGCGCCGCCCGGGGCGAAACCGACCACGAGATGGATGGGCTTGGTTGGATAGGTTTGCGCCGAAGCGGCGCACGCGGCAAGCAGGACGACCAGCGCGGAAACTATTTTCAGCATCTTGTAGGCCTCGATGTTGTTGTAACGCCGTTCACTTTACGATCGGAAAATACGGCATCGGAGAGGACTTGGGTTGGACCCGTCATGGACTGATCGAGGTCTCTTCCAGCGCCAAGGCGATAGCCGCCTCCTCGTCCAAGCGCGTCCCCGCGTCCCACGCCGCTTCTACCCCAAGGTCCCCGAACTTCCGGCGAATATCTGCGACTGCCGCTTCGTATTCAGCGATCGCCGCCAACGAACCCAGGTCGGCCTTGAGGCCCTCGGTGCCGCCGTCCCGCGCGGCCAGGACTCCAGCCAATTGCGCCGCCAGCGGCAGTTGATTGGATACCGCGTAGGCAATCACCAGGAAGGCGAGCCCCTTGGTGACCCATTGGGAAGTCGCATACGGCCGGTACAACGCCAGGCTCTCCTTGAAGTAGGCCACGGCACGCGCATGATCCCTCTCGTGCAGAGCCAGCCTGCCTAGCAACCAGAGAGACTCGGCGATCGAGTTCTGGTTGTTCGCCTTTCTCTCCAGAGCCAGGCTCTCGTCGAGATACGTGTGCGCCTTGGCGAAATTCCCCTGAAGCATTTCGGCTTGCCCCAGATTCCCCTTGCACCGGCCGATCAGCGAGGCATCTCCGCCGATTCGTTGGCCCCACCCGACACCCGTGAGCAACAAGGGCTTCGCCGCTTCGTACTCGCCCATGGCGACTTTGTACGCGCCGTAAAAAGCATAGGCGTGTACCGCACCCCATACGTAGTCGATCGCGTTCGCGAGCTCGATGCTCTCCTCATAAAACGGTGCAGCACTCTCATCGAGCCGCGGATTGCGGATCCAACCCATGATCCACAAGGCGTCGACGATACCCTGCTTGAAGTCGAGTGCCCTCGACATCCGCAAGCTTTCCTGAGTGAGGCGTTGTGCGGTGATCGGGTCGTACCAATTCGCAATGTGTCCTGACACATAAAGCGTCTTGGCGCGAAGCTCGTTCTGCGTATCGGGGGCGGGCAGCCCCAGCAACCGCTCGTACCACCCGCTTGCTTCCCGCCAGTACAGCCGCGCCACCCAGTAACGATGCAGGCCGTTGGCCAGGCGCATGCCGGACTCCGCCCGCATGTGCGCCAGCGACCACTGGAGCGCGGCTCGGACGTTGTCGAGCTCCGCATCGGCCGTTGCATACCAGCGCGATTGGTCGGGATGGTAGAAATGCGGCCGTGCCGCTTCGGCAAAGCTCAAGAAAAACGCCAGATGCCGCTCGCTGACCGATTCGGCATCGTGCGATTCTGCAAGCTTCTCGCCCGCATATTGGCGAATCGTCTCGAGCATGTGGTAGCGCGGCGGTGTTGCCTGGGCATTGGCGACGACGAGAGATTTTTCGACCAATTGGGTCAGCAAATCGAACGCGTCGGAGGGTTGGATTCCTTCGCCGACGCACACTGCCTCAGCGGCATCGAGCGTCCAGCCACCGGCGAACACCGATAGCCTGCGGAACATGGCGCGTTCGGGTTCGTTCAGCAGGCCGTAGCTCCAATCAATGAGCGAGCGCAAAGTCTGGTGGCGTGGCAAGGCGGTGCGGTTGCCTCCCGTGAGAATGCGGAACCGGTCGTCGAGCCGTTCGGCGAGCTGCTCGACCCCCAGCGCCTTGATGCGGGAGGCGGCTAGTTCGATCGCGAGCGGAATGCCGTCGAGCCTGCGACAGACGCTGGCGATCGCCGCGGCATTGTCGTCGGTCATGCGGAATTTCGGCGCCACCGCGGTCGCCCGCGCGAGAAACAGGCGTACCGCGGAGTACCGGCCTAATCGGTCTGTCGATTCGTGGTGGTTTGGATCGGGCGTATCGAGTGGCGGCACGCGCCACTCGAGCTCTCCGGCAATGTTCAGCGGCTCGCGGCTGGTCGCGAGGATGCGGACGTCGCGACAGCCGCGCAGAACCGCTTCGGCAAACCGGGCGCAGGCTTCCACCAGGTGTTCGCAATTGTCCAGCACAATCAGCAACTGGCGCGTGCCCAGGAACTTGAGTAGCGTCGTCAGCAGCGGCCGACCAGGTTCTTCGCGTACCGACAGCGCTTCTGCGGCTGCGAAAACGACAAGCGCAGGGTCGGAACGCGGCGCCAACTCGACGAACCACACGCCGTGCGGGAAGCGATCCCGCACCTTGCCGGCGATCTCGAGCGACAAGCGCGTCTTGCCCATGCCGCCGGCGCCGAGGATCATCAGCAGGTTGGTGGTCGCAAGCAGACTCATGACCTCGGCCAGCTCCTGTTCGCGACCAATCAGCGGAGGCAGGTGCGCGGGCAGATTGTCAGCGGCTGCCTTCGCGGCCGCGCCGCTAGCTGCCGGGTCACCGAACACTGGATCGATCAGCGCGAGCGACGTTCCGACCGCCTGGGTGAGTTCGCTCACCGCTTGGATTTCATCGGCGTCGAAGCTTTCCTTGTGCCGACGCTCACCGCTCGCCAGAAATCCGATCAGCCGCCCATGTACGCGCATGGGCCACAGCAGCGGTATCGATAGCTCCGACCCAGCCACTTTCGGATTCGTCGGTTCGTTCTTCAGGCGGAGATGGATCACGGCCGGATCCTGCGCCGAAATTTCCATGGGTAGCGATTCAGACGTCGAACAGGCCAGCGAAAACCTTTCTGGCTGTTCGTTCAGGTAGATCGCCGCCCCGGAGGTCGCAAGCAGCGACTCGAGTCTGTCGACTACGCGCTGCTGCAGACCGATCCGGTCCTTGATCAGCGTGATTTCCTGCGCAAGCGCTTTCAGCCCCTCAAAGCGCTCGCTCGCACCGCGATTGAGCCAACGCTCGATTGCGCGCTCGACGCGGCGATGGAACATCTGGAACACGATCGCCAGCCCAAGCGCGATCGCCAGGCCGGCGATGACGCTCTGGTCCTTGCTTCCTGACAGGTAATGCTCGATCAGCCATTCCGAGGTCTTGAACAGGGCGACCAGGACGACGACAAGTGAGGCATAGGTCGCCGACCGGATCACGCGCCGGTCGACGCGCTCCCACAAACCCCGCTTCCGGGCCTGCGGGTTTGGAATAGAAGGCGTGCTCGACACCGGACATTCTAGCCCGCAATCAAGCCAACCACCTCTTCCTGCGGCGGTAGTGCTTCACGTCCTTGAAGCTCCTGCGCGCCCCCGAGGAAATGCCGAGGTAGAACTCCTTCACGTCCTCGTTCGCGGCGAGCTCCGCGGCCGCTCCATCCATGACGACCCGGCCGTTTTCGAGGATATAGCCGTAGTCGGCGTAACGCAGCGCGACGCTGGTGTTCTGCTCGGCGAGGAGAAAGCTGACCTTCTCGTTCTCGTTGAGGCTCTTCACGATGCCGAAGATCTCCTCGACGATCTGCGGCGCAAGACCAAGCGACGGCTCATCGAGCAGGATCATGCTCGGTCGCGCCATGAGCGCACGCCCGAGCGCGGTCATCTGCTGCTCGCCGCCCGACGTGTAGCCGGCCTGGGCCCCGCGTCGCTCCCAAAGCTTCGGGAAATAGCCGTAGACGCGCTCGAGATCCCGCGAGAGCTCCGCGCGCCCGGCCGAGCGGGTATAGGCGCCAGTGAGGAGATTCTCTTCCACCGTGAGATGCGCGAAGCAGTGCCGCCCCTCCATCACCTGCACTACCCCCAGCTTTACCAGCTCGTCGGGACTCAGCCGGTCGACGCGCCGCCCGCGAAACTCGATCGTTCCCTTGGTGACGTCGCCGCGCTCGGAGCGAAGCAGGTTCGAGATCGCCTTGAGCGTCGTCGTCTTGCCCGCGCCGTTCGCCCCCAGGAGCGCAACGATCCCTCCCTCCGGAACCGAAAGCGAAACGCCTTTCAGCACCAGGATCACGTGATCGTAGATGACCTCGATGTTGTTGATGTTGAGGAGGCCCGTCTGCGAATTCGTCTTGGGAACGGCGGACATGGGGGACGCGGGAAACGCGGGATACGGAGACAAGAAGGGCCAGAGTCTCGGCTCTGGCCCTTCGCTGCCGGCGGAAGGAAGCTCAGCCTTCCTTGCTGCAGTCCCTCGGGGTGATGCCCTTCTCCTTCGCGTATTTCGCCGCCGACTCCTCGATCATCGGCCGCACGATCGATTGGTCGGAGGCGATCCAGTCCGTCACGGTGTTCCACTTGCTGCCGTCCCATTGAAGGAACTTCACCGAGCCGCCGCCTTCGTGGTCCATGCAGGACACTTTCAGCGCCTGCATGAACCCGGTGGCGCCGAGTTGTTTCAGTTTCTTGTCGTCGATATTGAGGTGCTCCAGGCCCCAGCGGATCTGGTCACCCGTCATCGGCTTGCCCTTGCCGTATTGCTCCTGCGCGGTGCGGATTGCCTCGGCGGTGACGATGCCGAACACGACACCCCGGTTGTAGTAGATGGAGCCGACGCGGGAGCGGTCCTCCATCTCGCCCTTGCCCTTGGCGTAGACCGTCTTCTCGATGTCCTTGATGACGGGGTAGTTCGAACCGGAGACGTTGAACGCCGCCGCGTAGAAACCCTTCGCCGCGTCGCCCGCCGGGATCACGTCTTCCTCGGCGCCGCTCCACCACACGCCGACCATCTTGTTGCGCGGGAAGCCCACTTTCGCAGCGGCTTTGAGCGCGGTCGGGTTCATCACGCCCCAGCCTCGCAGGATCACCCAGTCTGGCTTGATCTGCCGGACCTGCAGCCACTGGGCCTGCTGCTCGTTCCCCGGATGCGCCACCGGAATGTGCGTGACCTCGAAGCCGTATTTCTTCGCCTGCGCGTCCAGCACCGGGATGGTTTCCTTGCCGTAGGCGGAGTCGTGATAGATGTTCACGATCTTCTTGCCCCGCAGCTTGTCCATCCCGCCTTCTTTTGCGCCGATGAACTTGATCTTGGCGGTGTTCTGGCTCCAGTAGTTCGTGATCAGCGGAAAGATCCACGGAAACACCCGGCCGTCGGAAGCGTCGGTGCGGCCGTAGCCGATCGACACGATGGGCACATGGTCGGCCGTGCCCTTGTCGATCAGCGAGTAGGTGATGCCGGTCGAGAGCGGCATCACCAGCGACGCGCCGGTCGGGCCGCGCTTCTTGGTGCGCTCGTAGCATTCCACCCCGCGCGCGTTGTTGTACTCGGTCTCGCATTTCTCGTAGGTGAGCTTGACGCCGTTGATGCCACCGTCACGCGCGTTCACCATGTTGATGTAGTCGATGAATCCCCCGAAGATGCCCGAGCCGCCGGCCGCGTAAGGCCCGACCCAGTAGCCGTTCATGGGAATGAATTGCTCGTTCTGCGAATAGGCGCTGCCCGCCGCGGCGAGCGCCGCGATGCCCAGCCATGCGGCCTTCCTGAATCTCAACATGGGAACCCTCCTTTGGCTTGAATTCTCCCTGCTTCTACAGGTTATCTGAATTAGCAGCTACGGCTAATATAGCCCAATTGCAGCGCCCGGCAAACCCGAGCGCCCTCGGTCCGGACTCAGTGAGGAAACGGCCAGAGCCTGAGCTTCTCCTTGGCGATCTGCCACAGGCGCGCGAGCCCGAGCGGCTCGACCACGAGAAAGAACACGATCAGCGCGCCGAAGATGATGAGGGTCAGGTTCGACACCAGCCCCGAGGGGAGAGCGAATCCGAAGGAGAGCTCGATCGAGGTCGCAGAGAGATCGAGAAAGATCGGCAGCAGCACGATGAACGCGGCGCCCAGGAACGATCCGAGTATGCTGCCCACGCCCCCGATGATGATCATGAAGAGGATGCGAAAGGAAAGATCCAGCTCGAACCCCGCGGGCTCGACGGTCCCCAGATAAGCAAAGGCGTAAAGCGCCCCGGCCACGCCGCAGTAGAAGGAGCTGATCGCAAAGGCGAGAAGCTTGGTCCGCATGATGGGAATGCCGACGACCTCGGCGGCGACGTCCATGTCGCGCACCGCCATCCAAGCCCGGCCGGCGGCGCCGCGCACCATGTTTTTTGCCGCCAGGGCCATGACGCTCACGATGGCGAGCACCAGCAGATAGCGCTTCACCGGCGTGTCGACGGCATAGCCGAAGACCACGATCTTCTGCGACGTGATCACTCCCGACGAACTGTAGTTGGAGAACCAGCCGAACTTGGTGAGAGCCCACACGACGAAAAACTGCGCGGCGAGCGTCGCCACCGCGAGATAGAAACCTCTGATCCGGAGGCTCGGCAACCCGAAAACGATGCCGATCAGGGCGGCGACCGCGCCTGCCAGGATAAAGGACAGGAGCATCGGCATGCCCGGGACGCGCAGCTCGAAGTTGTAGGCGGCGAAAGCGCCGACCGCCATGAAAGCGGCGGTGCCCAGGGAGAGGAGTCCCGCGTAGCCCGTCAGTATGTTCAGCCCCAGCGCCGCAAGGGCGAAGATCAGGAACGGAATCAGCACACCGCTGAACCAGTAGTTGAAGTCGATCGCGCCGGCGAGGCCCGGTGTCTGGGCGGCGAGCGGCACGCCGACGTAAGCAACCGCCAGGAGAGCGAAGACTGCAATCCGGTCCTGGCGGATCGGGAAGAGCTGCTGATCCGAAGCGTAGTCGGTCTTGAACTGGCCCGTTTCCCGGTAGAGCATCGTCAGGCTCCGCGCGAATCAGACACGGTCGATGCGCCTTTCGCCGAAGAGGCCTTCCGGCCGCACCAGCAGGAAAGCGAGCGCGAGCACGTAGGGAAACCAGGACTCGATCCCACCGCCGACATGCGGCCCGATGTAGACCTCGGCGAGTTTCTCGGAGGCGCCGACGATAAGGCCGCCGACGATGGCGCCCGCGATCGAGTCGAAACCTCCCAGGACCAGCACCGGCAGCGCCTTCAGGGCGAGAAAGGTGAGCGCGAACTGCACGCCGTTGCGCGCGCCCCAGAGGAGCCCGGTCACCAGCGCGACGAATCCCGCGGTCGTCCACACGATCACCCAGATCTTCTGAAGCGAAATGCCCACTGCCAGAGCCGCCTGATGGTCGTCGGCCACGGCGCGGAGCGCCCTTCCGGTGCGGGTCTTGTTGAAGAACAACGCGAGCAGGGTGACGAGCCCCGCGGCAATCCCGGAGGCGACGAGGTCGAACTTGCTGATGTTCATCCCGGTCCGGTCCATCAGCCACTCGATCGGCTCGTCGGCGATGCCCAGGTCGAGCGCGTGGACCTGCGCGCCCCAGGTGAGCTGGGCGACGCCTTCGATGAAGAAAGTGAGGCCGATGGTGGCCATGAAGAGCGTGATCTGCGGCTGGTTCACCAGGGGCCGCAGCACCAAGCGTTCGGTGAGAAACGCGAGTGCCGTCATCGCCGCCAGGGCGAGGGCCGCGGCCAGCCAGAACGGCACGCCCATCGAGATGAAGCCGACGGTGGTCAGCGCGGCGAAAAACACCATCGCCCCCTGGGCAAAGTTGAACACACCGGAAGCCTTGTAGATCAGCACGAAGCCGAGCGCGACCAGCGAGTACATCACCCCCGCGAGCAGCCCGCCGATCAGCACTTCGAAGAAGAATTGCATGCTGTTTATCGGAACGATGTCATCCTGAGCGCAGCGAAGGATCTCCGTACCTCGGGGAGATTCCTCGGGCTGCGCCCTCGGAATGACAAGTCAATGGGCCACTCCCAGGTAGGCGTCGATGACTGCCTTGTTCCCGCGTACTTCGTCGGGCGTTCCGTCGGCGATCTTGCGTCCGTAGTCGAGCACGACCACGCGGTCGGAGAGATCCATCACCACGCCCATGTCGTGCTCGATGAGCACGATGGTTGCGCCCATCTGTTCGTTGACATCGAGGATGAAGCGGCTCATGTCCTGCTTCTCCTCCAGATTCATTCCGGCCATCGGCTCGTCGAGAAGCAGCAGCTCGGGCTCGGCGGCGAGCGCGCGGCCGAGCTCGACGCGCTTCTGCAGGCCGTAGGGCAGCCGCCCCACCGGTGTCTTGCGCACGTGCTGGATCTCCAGGAAATCGATGACCGCCTCGACCTTCTTCCGGTGCTCGAGCTCTTCGCGCCGCGCCGGGCCCAGGTACAGGGCCTGCCAGAGGACGTTGCGCTTCATCTTGAGATTGCGCCCGGTCATCAAATTGTCGAGCACGCTCATGCCCCGGAAGAGCGCGATGTTCTGGAAGGTCCGGGCGATGCCCAGTTTCGCGGCTTCGTACGGATCGACCCTGCGGCGCCTGCGGCCCTTGAATGCGACGCTGCCCCGCTGCGGGTGGTACACGCCGTTGATGACGTTGAGCATGGAGGACTTGCCCGCGCCGTTCGGCCCGATGATGGCGCGTATCTCGTGCTCGCGCACGTCGAACGAGACGCCTTGCAGCGCGACCACGCCGCCGAAGGCGAGGGATACGTCCTCGACCTCGAGGACCGTCGCTCCGATTGTCCTGCGCTCGGTCGTTCCGGTCACTGAGGTCGGGTGCGGAATCAAGCCGCTTTGCGCTGCGCCGCGGCGCTGAAGGTCTTCGCCTGCAGGATGCGCAGGTCCGCGGATACCGTGCCGATGCGCCCGTCCTCGAAGCGCATCTGCGTCTCGAGGAAGCAGCTTTCCCTGCCCGAATACAAGGCGTCGACCAGGGCGGCGTATTTCTCGGCGATATGGCGGCGGCGCACCTTGCGCGTGCGCGTCAGCTCGCCGTCGTCGGCGTCGAGCTCCTTGTGCAGAACGAGGAAGCGCCGGATCTGCGAGGCGCCGAGCGCGGTATCGGCCGACAAGTCGCGATTCACCTTCTCGACACACTCGCGGACGAGGTCGCACACCGCGGGCTGGGACGCGAGATCGGCATAGCCCGAGTAGGCGATATTGCGCCGCTCGGCCCAGTTGCCGACGGCCGCCATATCGATGTTGATGAACGCGCACACCCCCTCGCGCCCGTGCCCGAAGCACACCGCTTCCTTGATGTAGGGGAAAAACTTGAGCTTGTTCTCGAGATACTTGGGCGCGAACAGCGCCCCGCTGGCGAGGCGTCCCACGTCCTTGGCGCGATCGATGATCTTCAGATGTCCTTCCGCGTCGAAAAAACCGGCATCCCCGGTATGGAAAAATCCTTCGGCGTCGATCGCCTCGCGCGTCGCGTCGGGCTGCTTGTGATACTCCTGCATGACGCCCGGAGAACGCACCAGCACTTCGCCCGAGTCGGCGATGCGCACCTCGACGCCCGGCATCGGCCGGCCGACGGTTTCGAGCTTCACCTCGCCCGAAGCGTGCATGCTCACGGTGACGCAGGTCTCGGTCATCCCGTAGAGCTGCTTGAGATTCACTCCGATCGAGCGATAGAAGTCGAACAGATCGGGTCCGATCGCCTCTCCCCCAGTGTAGGCGACGCGGATACGCGACAGGCCGAGCACGTTCTTGAGCGGACCGTATACCAGCAGGTCGCCCAGCCTGTAGAGCAGGCGGTCTTTCAGCGGGACGCCGGCCTTGCCCTCGAGAATGCTCATCCCGACGCGCCTGGCGAGCCCCATGAAGGCATGGAACATCCGGCGCTTCACCCAACCCGCATCCTCGATGCGGATCATCACCTGCGTGAGGATATTCTCGTAGACGCGCGGCGGCCCGAAGTAGTACGTCGGCCCGATCTCGCGCAGGTCGGTCATCACCGTCTCGGGCGACTCAGGACAGTTGAGGCAGAAGCCCGCGACCAGGGACTGCGCATAGGAGTAGAGGAAGTCGCCCACCCAGGCCATGGGAAGGTAGCAGAGCACCTCGTCTTCGTCGGTGAACCCGTCGAAAGCGACCAGCACCCGCGCGGTCTCGATCAGCGCGGCGTGCGTCTGGGCGACACCCTTGGGATGGCCGGTCGTGCCCGAGGTGTAGAGGATCACCGCGACATCGCCGGCCCGACCCTTTCCGATCTCGGCGGCGAAGAATCCGGGGTTACGCAGCGCGAACGCCCGGCCGAGCGCCTGGAGCGCGTCGAGACTCATCAGCTGCTCTTGCGCATAGTGGCGCAGCCCGCGCGGGTCGTCGAAATAGATGTGCTTGAGCTGGGGACATTGCGGGAGGTCCTCGAGGAGCTTGTCGACCTGCTCCTGATCCTCCGCGACGGCGAAGCCGATGTCCGCGTCCTGGAGAACGAACGCCAGCTCGGCGGCGACCGCATCCTGGTAGAGCGGCACGGGCACGCCGCCCAGCGCCTGCGCGGCCATCATTGCCCAGTAGAGCCGCGGGCGGTTGTCGCCGACGACCGCGAGGCGGTCCCCGCGCTTGAACCCTTGAGCGGCTAGGCCACAGGCGAGCGAGCGCACTTCCTCAAGCGCCTGCGCCCAGGTCCACGTTTGCCAGATGCCCAGATCCTTTTCGCGGATCGCGGGGCTGCCGGGCCGTAACTTGGCCTGATGCAACAGCAGGTGCGCGAAAGTGACGAGCGGTTCCGTCATGGACGCCCCAGGTGACGTAGCGTGCCACCCCAACGTCGGTGACAGCCATTGGTGGCAAATCTTACAACAGATGACGGACCGGCCTGGCGCGCGAAGGCGTCGAAGCCCCCGCGTCCGCCGAACCCGGGGATTTCACCGATTCAAGGTCACTTCGAGCCGATTTTCCATTACACTTTCTCAAAGCTTTCTCGCGGCCTCAAGGGCGAGAAGGCGAAATACCAAGACGTTCGCACGGCAGCAACCCGTGGGAGCAGCGCTTCATCCTGTGACGACCGAAAATGTATAAGGTCTTGATCGTCGAGGATGTCGAAGTCGTCGCGGATTTGCAGATTCTCATGTTGATACGCGCCAGAATCGCGTTCGAGGCGCGGCGTGTCGAGACGCTCGAGGATTTCACGCGGCAAATAGAGCACTCCACCCCAGACGCCATTCTCTACAGCGCCTCGTTGCCGCAGTTCAGCGGATTCGCTGCTTTGGCGAGGGCGCAAATCCTGTGTCCCGATGCTCCGTTCATTTTCGTTTCAGGAACGCTCAGTGACGAAACCGCCGCCGCGACACGCAAGCGCGCCGGCACCGACTACGTGTTCACGACCAACCTCGCCGAGCTTCCCGCCACCTTCAATCGGGCCATCAAGGAAGCGGAGGAACGCCAAAAGAAAAAGGCACAGGAGTCCGCCATCATGCGCCTCACGCGCATGTACGCCGAACAAGCCCACGAGCTGGAGCAACTTCAACTTCAACAAGTTACTCTCCGCAAGTTGAGCCGCTTTCTCAAGGCTAGCGTTACCCCGGCCGAAGTTTATGCAGCGATAGAATGTTTCGGCCCTCAATTGTTTCAACGCACCATCGGCAAGGTGTACCTGGTCAACCTTCCGGGAAAACATCTGGAGACTGTCGCGTCCTGGGGTGACAAGTCGCCGAGCGAGCAGACGTTCACCATCCAGGATTGTTGGGCGTTGCGCCAAGCGCAGCCTCACTGTGTCCGCGAGCCGCGCGTCGAGCTGCTTTGCCGACACATCGCGCGAGATTCGGATTCGGCTCCGCCGTATTTGTGCGTTCCGCTTTTCGCCGAAGGCGAGACGCTCGGACTGTTACACCTACACCGGACGAAACTGGAATCGAATCCTCTGGAAATCCGCGGCTCAGTCGAGTCCGGAATGAACCTGGCGACGGCAGTTGCGGAGGAGACGGCTCTTGCGCTTGCCAACCTAAAGGTTCGCGACAGCCTGCACGAACAATCGATTCGCGATCCGCTGACCGGTCTGTATAACCGCAGGTTTCTGGAGGAATTCCTCTCGCGCGAGCTGGTACGCGCAGACCGCAAGAAGCACCCTCTGTCCGTCATTGCGGTGGACATCGATCACTTCAAGCGCATCAACGACAGCCTGGGTCATGGCGCTGGCGACATCGTCTTGCGGCGCGTGGCCCTCCTGTTGCAGGGATTCGTTCGTCAGAGCGATATCGCGTGCCGCGTTGGCGGGGAGGAGTTCTCGGTCCTCCTTCCCGAGGCAACCATGCCGATCGCAGCGCAGCGGGCCGAGGATATCCGCAAAGCGGTTCAGCAACTGAAGCTGAAATACGAAGACCACGATTTGAGCGGCATCACCATTTCGCTGGGCGTCGCCGCCTATCCCGATCACGGGGCGACGCCGGATGCGCTCATCCGCGCTGCGGATCAGGCCTTGTATGAAGCGAAGTATCGGGGCCGCGACAGGGTCGCATCAGCATGATTTGCGGTCGCTGGCCTGGCGAGTAGACCCCGCTCCCTCTGAATAACCGGAAGTCGCACGGACGTGGGAACCAGTTACATGTTGCGACGGTATTGCCCTCCGACTTCGAATAGCACGTGCGTGATCTGCCCGAGTGAGGCGACGCGCACCGCGTCCATGAGGACGGCGAAGACGTTCTCGTCCCGGATCACCGCCTGCCGGAGCCGCTCCAGCATCGGGCCGGACTCTTTCTCGTGGCGACGGTGGAACTCACCGAGGCGCTTCAGCTGCGATTGTTTCTCCTCCCCGGTGGAGCGGATGAGGTCGAGCTTCCGGGGAACGGCGTCCCCGCCCGGATTGCGGAAGGTGTTCACCCCGACGATGGGGTAGGAGCCGTCGTGCTTGCGGTGCTCGTAGGCCATCGACTCTTCCTGGATCTTGCCGCGCTGGTAGCCGGTTTCCATCGCCCCGAGCACGCCGCCGCGCTCGGCGATCGCATCGAATTCCTTCAGCACCGCCTCCTCGACGAGATCGGTCAGCTCGTCGACGATGAAACTGCCCTGGTTCGGATTCTCGTTTTTCCCGAGCCCCCATTCCTTGTTGATGATGAGCTGGATCGCCATCGCCCGGCGCACCGACTCCTCGGTCGGCGTCGTGATGGCCTCGTCGTAGGCGTTGGTGTGCAGGGAGTTGGTGTTGTCGTAGATGGAAATCAGTGCCTGCAGCGTGGTGCGGATGTCGTTGAAGGCGATCTCCTGGGCGTGCAGCGAGCGCCCCGAGGTCTGCGAATGGAACTTGAGCTTCTGGCTGCGCTCGTTCGCGCCGTACTTGTCGCGCATCGCCACGGCCCAGATGCGCCGCGCCACGCGCCCCAGGACCGCGTACTCCGGTTCCATGCCGTAGCTGAAGAAGAACGAGAGGTTCGGCGCGAAGTCGTCGATCTTCATCCCCCGCGCGAGGTAGGCCTCGACGAAGGTGAAGCCGTTGGCCAGGGTGAAGGCGAGCTGCGAGATCGGGTTCGCGCCGGCTTCCGCGATGTGATATCCGGAGATCGACACCGAATAGAAATTGCGCACGTCCTCGCGCGCAAAGTATTCGGCGATGTCGGCCATCACCTT
>JBGQKQ010000053.1:0-16975 GCA_041499655.1 Gammaproteobacteria bacterium | reverse complement strand
GTGTGTGACGATGTCGGCCTTGGTCTCGATAGTCTTGATGTTGTGGGCACGGACCTCGAGCTCGCCGATATTGTCCAGCATCGCCCGCAGCTCGACCGCGCCCTGCAGGATCAGCGCGGCGTGCTCGGTGAAGTAGGTGAAAAACCGGCCTTCGTGCGGCATCAGGCGAGCGAACATGGAGCCCCCTTGGAATGGGCCGCGAAAGCGGCCGCGCGCATTGTAGCCGAGTCTCGGGGGGTGCGAACGGCGCGTTAGCGGGGCGCGCCGTGGTGATGCGCCTGCGGTGCGGGACGGGGCAGGATCGAGCCGAGCAGCATGCCCGCGACGGAGAACCCGAGGCCGACCAGCGGCGGCGGCACGATGGCGTCCGCCGCCGTGAAGGCCGCGATCAGCCAGGCGACGAGGCCGAACACGGCGGACAGGATTGCCCCGGTATTGTTCGCCCTCTTCCAGAAAATTCCGGCCGCGAGCGGCACCAGCGCGGCCACCAGCGTCACGGTATACGCGTTCTGCACCATGTCGTACATCGTCTGCTTCGAGCGCAGGGCGAATACCAGGGCTGCGAAGGTGAAGGACACCAGGATGACGCGAAGGGTGAGGAGGAACTGGCGGTCGCTCATGTTCGGATAGAAGGGACGGACGATGTTCTCCGTGCACAGCGACGTCGGGGCGATGATCGCCCCGCTCGCCGTCGACAGGATCGCCGACAGCAGCGCGCCGAAGAAAAGCACCTGTATCCACAGGGGCGTGTGGCCGAGGATGAACGCGGGAAGAATGCGTTGCGTCTCGCGGGCATCCTCGGCCGACAGCAGCTGGCCCAGCGACGGATCGACGAGGAGCCCGGCGCAGACGATGTAGATGGGCACGAATACGAAGGTGAAATAGACGATCCCGCCGAGCAGGCTGCCGGCGATCGCGGTCCTCTCGTTCTTCGCCGAAGTGACGCGCTGAAAGATGTCCTGCTGCGGGATCGAGCCGATCGCCAGCGTCAGGAACGCGGTGGTGAAGGCGAGCCATTCCCTGGCGCCTCCTTTGGGCCAGAACTCGAACCTTCCCGCCTCGGCGGCCGCGCCGATGATCTTGCCCGGACCGCCCGCCATGTCGCCGACGAACCAGGCGATGATCCCCAGGCCGAAAATGATCATGACCGACTGGAAGAGATCGGTCATCGCGACCGACCACATGCCGCCCCAGATGGTGTAGGCGAGGACCACGAGGCCGCTGATGATGATGCCCGTCTCGAGCGAGATGGCGCCGTTCGTCAGAGTGGAGAAAACCAGGCCGAGGGCCGTCAGCTGCGCGGCGGTCCAGCCGAGGTAGGAGATGGCGATGATCACGCTGGTACCGAGCTCCATGGCGCGACCATAGCGCTTGCGATAGAAGTCGCCGATGGTGAGCAGGTCCATCCGGTAGAAGGCGCGCGCGAAGCAAAGCGCGACGATGACCAGGCAGACCGAGGAGCCGAAGGGGTCGGCGATGATGCCGCCCAGTCCGCTCTTGGAGAACTCGACCGATACCGAGAGCACGCTCTCGGCGCCGAACCAGGTGGCGAAGACCGTCGCCGTGTTCATGTAGAGAGGCAGGCTGCGGCCGGCGACGACGTAGTCCCTGGCGTTGTGCACCCGCCGCGCCGCCCACAGGCCGATCGCGATCGTGACCAGCAGATAGAGAACGACGGACGCAATCAGCATGGGCGCAGATTATACGGCCGTGAAGTACACCGCCCAGGCGAGCGCGGCGGCGAGCAGCAGGACCATCCATTCCAGCATCCGCGTGCGCCGCCGCTGCAGCCTGATGAGGTCATCGAGCAGGTGCTCGATGCGCTCGACGCGGTCCCCGGCGAGGGCCCGGTGCAGGAGCCGCGGCAGTTGCGGCAGCATCGTCGCCCAGTGCGGCGCTTCCCTGCGCAGGGTGCGCAGCAGCCCCTTGAACCCGACCTGCTCGCGCATCCATTTTTCCAGGAAGGGCTTCGCGGTGGCCCACAGGTCGAGGCCGGGATCGAGCTGCCGTCCCAGCCCCTCGATGTTGAGCAGCGTCTTCTGCAGCATCACCAGCTGCGGCTGGATCTCGACGTTGAAGCGGCGCGAGGTCTGGAACAGGCGCACCAGCGCCCGGCCGAACGAAATTTCCCCGAGGGGCCGGTCGAAGAACGGTTCGCACACCGCGCGGATCGCACCCTCGAATTCGTCCGCTCTCGTGCCGGCCGGCACCCAGCCCGCCTCGAGATGCGCGCGCGCGACGCGG
Source organism: Gammaproteobacteria bacterium (assembly GCA_041499655.1). Classification (GTDB taxonomy): domain Bacteria; phylum Pseudomonadota; class Gammaproteobacteria; order Burkholderiales; family SG8-39; genus VBDM01. The sequence goes on along the minus strand of JBGQKQ010000053.1, from coordinate 14,731 downwards.
GCGTAGTCCCGCTGGAAGAAGCCGAGGAAATTCTGCGCGAGGTACTGCTTGTCCACTTCGGTGAGCGTGCCCATGATGCCGAAATCGAGCGCGACGTAGCGGCCTTCGGGCGTCACCAGGATGTTTCCCGGATGCATGTCGGCGTGAAAGAAGCCGTGGCGGAACACCTGCGTGAAGAAGATCTCGACGCCGGTGCGCGCGAGCTTCGGGATGTCCACGCCCTGCCGGCGCAGCTCGTCGACCTGGCTCACCGGCGTACCGCGCATTCGCTGCATTGTCATGACGGTGCCGGTGCACCAGTCCCAGTACACCTCCGGGACGGCGAGGAGCGGCGAATCCTGGAAATTCCGGCGCAGCTGGCTGGCGTGCGCCGCCTCCCGCATCAGGTCGAGTTCCTCGAACAGGTGGCGCGCGAATTCGGCCACGACTTCGCGCGGCTTGAGGCGCCGGCCGTCGGCGGAAAAGCGCTCGACCAGGCCCGCCGCCGTGTTGAGCAGTGCGAGGTCCTCGCCGATCACCGGCAGCATCCCGGGCCTCAGGATCTTGACCGCCGCCTCGATGCCGCCCGGGAGCATGGCGAGATGGACCTGGGCGACCGACGCGCTCGCCACCGGTTCCGCTTCGAATTTCTCGAACACCTGCGTGATCGGCCTCCCAAACGCGCGCTCGACCTCGGCGACGGCGAGCTCCCCGGGGAACGGCGGCACCTGATCCTGGAGCTTCGCCAGCTCGTCGGAGAGGTCGGCGGGCAGCAGATCGCGGCGCGTCGAGAGCACCTGGCCGAACTTGACGAAGATGGGCCCGAGCGCCTCGAGCGCGCGGCGCAGCCTCACGGCGCGGGGCTCGGAGAGCGAACGATAGAAGAAGACGACGCGGATCGCTCGCGCCGTCGCGCTGTCGGCGGCGAGCGCGAACTCGTCCAGCCCGAAGCGCAGGGCTATCCACAATATCTTGAGCAGACGGAACAAGGAACGGGGCACGCGCGCCGGGAGAAGCGGCAAATCTACCAGAATTGCGCCGCGCCACCCCAAGGCGCGGAATCAGCGCTTGCCGGACAACTCCAGCCGCGCGATGCGCTTCTCGAGCCGCGCCGTCTCATCGCGCAGCCCCTCGACCTCGCGGCCGAATTTCTCCGCATCGCCGGGGCGTACCAGTAGCGGCTGCTCTTCCACCCAGTATTCGGCGAGGTTTTCGGCGAACCGCAGCACGGCTTCGCGCCGCCACGCCGCCAAGGCCTTCCCGCCCAAGGCGAGACGATGGGCGACGACGTCCCCGAACACCGCCGACAGGTCCTCCTCGATGTCCCAGACCAGAGTGCGGAAGAGCGTGTCGACGGCGCCCGCGAGGTCCGCGGGTCCCTCGATTTCGATCTGGCCGCGCGCGGCCTCGTCGCGGGCGAGCAGCAGCGGGAGCGCGCCGGGCCTGAGCTTGACCACCAGCACGCTCGCCGTCCCCTCCTGCGCGCGATCGAGCAGGCCGCTCTCCCGGATCGCGAGGCGCAGGTCCGGGAAGGGAAGGCAGCGGATTTCGACGACCTGTCCGGCAAAGGGCCGCAGACGCTCCGCCGCCAGCGGCTGCCGCGAAAGCAGGTGGTTCAGGCCGGCGACCGCGCCGCGCTCGAGCATGGGTGCAGCCGGTCCGGCCGGCAGCGAATCAGTGCGTCTGCTGGATTCCCGCGAGCAGCCAGCCCGAGGAGCCGCTCAACGGCTTGCACAGATTCCAGATTTCCTCGAAGGGCTCGGCCGCGGACTTCGCTTCTTCGCGCATCGAGCCGGAGAAGCGCACGCTCGCCCAATGCAGATCGCTCTCGGTGACGAGCTCGAGCAGCGACGCGTTCAGCGTGACCACGTCGGTCTGCTGTCCCGCCGGGTGTTCCTGCGCCTCGCCCTTGATCGCGTCGAACATCTCCTGCGTGGTGACCTGGCGGAGGCGCACCAGGTCGCCGCGGTCGTTCGCTTCCTGGAGCCGCAGGAAATTGCGCCGCGCTTCCTTGAGAAAGCCGTCGACATCGAAGCCCGGCGGTATGTTCGGGGCGAACTGGCTGCGGAAATCGGGCCTGGCCCCTGCGTCGCCGGGAAGCTGCGAGGGTGGCGGCGCGGGCACGGTCTCGTTGCCCAGGCCGGCGTACTGCAAGGGCGATCCCTGAGATCGTCCCCTGGAGAGGAATCGCATCAAGGCCATGACGACGACGCCGGCAAGCAAGGCCATGAGGAGCACGCCGGCCACGGAGCCGAAGCCCCCTTGCGCGAACAGCCAGCCCAGCCCCAGGCCCGCGGCGAGTCCCGCGAGGGGGCCGAGCCAGCGGCCCGGACCCGCGGGCTGCGGCGCGCCGGCGGGCTGCGGCTGCTGCGAGGGCGGAGTCGCCTGCTTCGGCGGCGCGGTCATCTGCCTCTGCGTGCCCAGGCTGCGGCCGCCACCCAGCCTCGCCGCCTGTGCGTCATCGGCCAGCGTGAGTGCGCCCAGCGCGAGCGCGATCAATGAAACGACGAGTCCTTTCATGGTGCCTCTCCTCCGATCAATATTTGTAGCCCCGATGCAAAGCGACGACGCCCGCGCTCAGGTTGAAGTATTCGACCTTCTCCAGGCCCGCCCGTTCCAGCATGGTCTTGAGGCTTTCCTGGTCGGGGTGCATGCGGATCGACTCGGCGAGATAGCGGTAGGCCGCCTCGTCGCCGGCCACCTTCCTGCCCAGCCAAGGCAGCACGGTGAACGAATACCAGCCGTAGGCCTTCGCGAGCGGCGCCCACACGCGCGAGAATTCGAGCACCAGCAGCCTGCCCGCGGGCTTGAGCACGCGGCGCATTTCGGCCAGCGCGCCCTCCTTGTCGGTCATGTTGCGCAATCCGAAGGCCACGCTGACGCAGTCGAAATAGTCCGAAGGAAAAGGCAGCGCCTCGGCGTCGCACTGCACGGCCGGGAGCGTCAGGCCGCGGTCGAGCAGGCGGTCGCGTCCCCGCTCGAGCATCGCGCGGTTGATGTCGGTGAGCCACACCTCTCCGCCCGGGCCGGCGCGTCTCGCGAATTCGAGCGCCAGGTCGCCGGAGCCGGTCGCGACGTCGAGCACGCGCTCGCCCTCGCGCACCCCCGCGAGCGCCACGGTGAAGGCCTTCCACAGCCGGTGCAGGCCGCCCGACATCAGGTCGTTCATCAGGTCGTACTTGGCCGCGACGGAGGAGAAGACGCCGTCGACGCGGCCCGCCTTGTCGGCCGCGTCGACATGCCGGTAACCGAAGTCGGTTTGACTCATACGATTTGACTCATGCGGGCATGCTAGCAGGTCTGCGAAACGCCACGCCCTCAGGGCTCGCGCCGCGCGCCCGCCGCCTTGAGGCGCTCGAGATAGCTCTTCCACATCGCCTCGCGATTCACCCCGAGCTCGTACAGATAGTCCCAGGAGTAGATACCGGTGGCGTGCCCATCGGAGAAATGCGGTTGCACCGCGTAGCTTCCCACGGGCTCGAGGCTCAGGATGTCCACGTCCTTCTTGCCCATCTGCAACACTTCCTGTCCGGGTCCGTGGCCGCGCACTTCTGCCGAGGGCGAGTACACGCGCAGCAACTCGTAGGGGAGCTGGAAGCGGTGTCCGTCGGAGAAAGAGACTTCCAGCACCCGGGACTTCTGATGCAGCGTGATCTCGGTGGGAGCCGGGGCGTCGGGCGCAGCCATGTTGCGTTCTCGCAGGAGCGTGCGCTTCAGGCCGCCTCGAAGCTGACGCGCTCGAAATCGGCGCCGCGGTCGACGACCTCGACCAGCCGCACTCGGCCCGGGCGGTCGGCAATTTCGATTTCGCGCTTGGGCTTGAACCAGCCCGCGGGCGCGACCAGGGTTTCGGGAGCCTGGAGCGGAGCGAACGCGGGCAGCAGAAAACCCTGAACGAAGGGATCGGGGTTCGCACCCGAAGGCCTGATCGCGATTCCTTGCGGAACCCCGGGCAGGATCTGCACGCCGATGCGCAGGCCGAAGTCGGTCGAGACCGACAGCCACTTGATCGTGCACAGCAGGAAAGCTTTGGTGTCGGCGAGGCGGATCCCCAGGAGCTGGCCCAGCACCAGGCGCGCGCTCGCGCGCGGATCGACGCGCTCCAAGCGCAGCCCGGACGCGCTCTCGTCCTTGATTTGCCAGGTCTCGAGCGGATAATTCGGCGTCGTGGCGGGATCGTCATCGCGGCGCGTCGCCAGGCGCCCCAAGGTCGCCATCTCCTCGTGCTCCTTCGTCGACATCTGCCGCGCGCCGCCGCCACCGCCACCGCCACGCGCCGCGAAGGTGCGTCCGGTAACGAAGTAGTGGATCGCCTGCATTCCCGCGCAGGTCTGTGCCGTGCCGCTCGCGCCGTGACGCGGATGCACGCGCGACTGCTTGTCCTCGCACCAGCGCCTGTAGATCATCACCAGCATGCTGTCGGCGAGCCCCGCCGTGACGTCCTCGCCCAGGCCGAGCTCCCCGGGAGTCTCGCCCTTGCGCAGCAGGGCGATGCGCTTGCGCAGGTCGCTGCGCAGCTCGCCGATATCGAGGATTCGGGCCGAATCGCCCTCCACCGGACGGTGCGAGGCGCCGCCGGCGCCTGACAGGTCCACCATCAGCGGCGCGGCGTCCCCCGTGTCGGCCGACTCGCGCCCGATCGAGACCTTGCGAGTCCAGCGCTCGAGCCACTGCGAGATCAGCTCGATCTGGCGCGGCGTGAGCTTGCCTGGATTGGCGAGATCGAGGAGCAGCACCTGCGCGTAGGTTTCGGTGCAGTTCGTCTCCTTGCCTTTGTGGGCCGGATGGGCGACTTCCTCCTTGGTCTTGCCCCGCTCCTCGACCAGCGCGTAGACGCGGTGCAGGACCTTCCACTCCCGCTCGCCGACATCCTGATACGCCTGGTAGTAGGTGACCATTTTCTGGCCAGTGCACCACAGCACGCGCTGGCCCACCAGGGGAATACTCAGGTTTCCCGCGCGGTCCGCGATCGCCTGCACGCAGTGCTGGTAACCCGCCGAAAGGGCGTCCCAGAGAGCGTGCACGTTCTTCAGGATCTCGCGCTCGGGCGGTGCGAGCGGCGCGGGGCGGCTCGAGAATTTCTTGGCTTGCTCTTTTTGCACGAAGTTGACGGGGTCGCGCATGAGCTCCAGGATCTTCAGGCGTTCCGCCGGCGCCAGCTTGAAGGTGTTGAGCTCCTCGAGCTGCCCCAGAAGGCGGACTTGGGCCGGGCCCACGTTGATGAGCGGCACGGTCTGCAACCACTTGGCGCAGCCGGATGCGTCGGTGAACTCCGGCTCGGCGTCCGGGCTGATGGTCGGGAGGTCGAGATCCGTCATGGTTGGGGGAGATGGGTCTTGAGCGCTGCGGCCAGGTTTCCCCGGTCGGGCGCGGCGCGCGGCACGCGGGCGCGCGAAGGCTCGGCCCAGATGGGCTTCGGGAAATGGCGATCGTCGCCGTGGCGCGGAACGACGTGCCAGTGGAGATGCGGCACCGCGTTGCCGAGGCTCGCGAGGTTGACCTTTCTGGGGGAAAGCAGCTCGCGCAGCGCCGCCTCGGTCGCGAACACCGCATTCATCAGCCGCGTGCGCTCGGCAGGTGCGAGATCGGTCATTTCCTTCACGTGCCGCTCCAGGACCACGCGGCAGAAGCCGGGGTAGTCGGGATCGTCGACGAGCACGATTCGGCAGAACTCGTCGCGCCAGAGTACGTCCCCTCCCGGGGAGGCGCACAGCTCGCAGGGCTCGTCGGTCAAGTTTTCACTCCGCGCCGCCGCGAAGGATAGCAGAATCGGGAGCGGCTACGCGTTTCCGGCATTGGAGGGCGGGTCGGCCGGCACCGCGTTCTCCGGGAAGATGTCGCGATAGCTCGCGTAGAAGCTGGCGAACAGCGTGGGCAGGGTGATCAGGGTGAAGATCAGCGCGAACGAGCGCAGCACCTGCATTTTTCCCTGCATAAGGATCGCCAGGACCGTCACCGCCGTCATGAACAGCGCGCCCGCAAAAAAAAGCGCCGCGCCATAGACGAGGAACGCCCGCCAGTTCCGCCACACCGCAAAGAAGCTGTAGAACAGCGATTGCGCTGCGCCGATGCGGCTCCACGCCGCGAGCACCGGTGCAAACCAGAACGCCATCAGCACCGGGGCGGCCGCGAGGGAGGCCACCAGCATGGCGAGCGAGACGCTACCGTCGAGCAGGGCTTCCTCGGGGGGGTCGCGCCCCGAAAGTACCCAGGAGAGCAGCGCGCCGGCGTCGGCGATCGAGGAGACGCCCAGCACCGCGACGATGGAGATGAGGTAGAGCACGCCGAGCAGGATCAGCGTGGCGGGTCCGCTCCGGAAGCCCGAGACGAGCAGAGCGGGGCGCAGCATGCCGCCGTGCTCGAGGACCGCGCACATGACCATGAAGCTCACCGAGAACGCGGGGAGCAGCACGGTGGACGCGGCGGGGCCGAGGTAGCGGATCTGGCCGAGGAGCGCCACCGCGATCCAGTAGGTGAACACCAGGAACAGCCACATCGGAGGGTTCTTGCGAAACAGCGCAAACCCCCGCACCAGCCAGGTCCAGCCGTTTCTCGCCGGAACGATTCGCATTTCAGGCTCGCTGCCTTCTCGGTTTCATCGGCAGATAGTGTGGGACGGCGCGCGGTTTCATACAAGAGGGAAGGGCCGGGCGCGCCTGGCCTCGAGCACGCGGCGAAAATGCTCGGGATCGTGCGCATGGGTGAGCTCGCCCGGGCGCGGCAGGTAGAAATCGTAGAGCCGCGACAGCCAGAATCTCAGCGCGGCCGCGCGCAGCAGCACCGGCCAGGCTGCCAGTTCCGCCGGCATGAACTCGCGGGCGCGGCGGTACGCGGCGAGCAGCGCCCGGGCGCGCTCGGGGTCGATCTCCCCCGCGGGATCGACGCACCAGTCGTTCACGGTCACCGCGACGTCGAACAGGAATGCGTCGATCCCCGCGAAATAGAAATCGATCACCCCGCCGATGCGCTCTCCATCGAAGAGCACATTGTCGCGGAACAGGTCGGCGTGAACCGGGCCGCGCGGCAGATCCAGCCCGCGATGCTGCGCCTGGAATTCGAGCTCGGAGGCAAGCAGCTCGCCGCGCGCCCCGTCGAGAAACGGTACCACCTCGCGCGCGGCCTCGCGCCACCATCTCGGTCCGCGCGGATTCTCCAGCTTGCCGCCGTAGCCCTTTCCGGCGAGATGCATGTCGGCGAGGATGGCGCCGACCTGCTCGCAGTGCGCGGCGCGCGGCGCGGTGAGCGGCGCGCCCGGCAGGCAGGTGACGAGGGTGGCGGGCTTGCCGTTCAAGGTCCCCAGGTACTTGTCGCTCCGATCGGCGATCGGCGCCGGGCAGGGTATGCCGTGGCGCGCGAGGTGCGCCATGAGATTCAGGTAGAACGGGAGCTCCGCCGCGGGCAGCCTTTCGAACAGCGTGAGGACGAACCGGCCGTGCGAAGTCGTGACGAAGTAGTTGGTGTTCTCGATGCCGGCGGCGATGCCCTGCAGCTCGGTGAGCGCGCCGATCGCGTAGCGCTTCAGCCAGGCGGAAAGCTCTTCAGGAGTGACGCGCGTGAAGACCGACATGACGCGCGCGCAAGCGTCAGAACCGGCGGATCACCCAAAGCGGCGCGCGCACGCCGTGATCGAGGCTCTCGTTCTTCAATCCGGGGCCGTCGCCCAGGTCCTCGACCAGCCAATACTCCTGGCCCGCCGGAGTCGTCACGCGCACCACGTGGCGCCCGTCGATGAGCTGCTCTTCGACCTGGTCTTGCCCGGAGCCGATGCGCACCGGCGCCTCGTCCGGCTGGTCCGCGGCGCCAGGGGGAGGCGGCGGCGGCTCCGGGAGCGGTTCGAGCTTCGGCGGCTGCTGCGCTGCGAGCGGCAGCGCAAGGGCGAGCAGCGCGGCAGCGAGAATTCGTCGCAGCATGAAGCGGTTCCGCATCAGGGCGAGTCTATCAGAACTCATGGCGAATTCTGACATAATGAAACGCCGGGCTCTCTTCGATTAGTTCCCTTGGAAAAAACGCTGCTGCTGGTTGACGGGTCGTCGTACCTCTACCGCGCTTTTCACGCGCTGCCCGATCTGCGCAACGCGGCCGGCGAGCCCACGGGCGCGATCTACGGCGTGCTGAACATGCTGCGGCGGCTGCTCGCCGACTACAAGTCCGACTACGCCGCCTGCGTGTTCGATGCGCGCGGCAAGACCTTCCGCGACGACTTGTACGACAAGTACAAGGCGAACCGCCCGCCCATGCCCGACGATCTCGGCTCGCAGGTCGGGCCGCTGCTCGAGGCGATCCGCGCCTGGGGCTGGCCGCTTTTGCAGGTCGAGGGCGTCGAGGCGGACGACGTCATCGGCACGCTCGCGCGCGAGGCCGACCGGCGCGGCATGCGCTGCGTGATCTCGACCGGCGACAAGGACCTCGCGCAGCTCGTCACCGACCGCGTGACGCTGGTGAACACCATGTCGAACGAGCGCCTCGATCCCGGGGGCGTGAAAGCGAAGTTCGGCGTTCCTCCCGAGCGCATTCTCGATTACATGACGCTCGTCGGCGACTCGGTCGACAACGTGCCCGGCGTCGAAAAGGTCGGACCGAAGACCGCGGCGAAGTGGGTGTCGCAATACGGCTCGCTCGAGGAAGTGGTCCGGCACGCGGGCGAGATCGGCGGAGCCGTCGGCGAGAATCTGCGCAAGGCGCTCGATTGGCTCCCGAAAGGGCGCCAGCTCCTCGAGGTGAAATGCGACGTGCAGCTGCCTTTCGATCTGGAGGAGCTCAAGCTCGCGCCGCGCGACGACAAGAAGCTCGGCGATCTGCTTTCGCGTTTCGGGTTCAAATCCTGGTTGAAGGAATCGCCGGCCACCGCTGGCGAGGCGCAGGCGGCTCCCGCCGACCCCGCTCCTGCGCGCGCGGAAATCGAGCGGCACTACGAAACGCTGTCGACCGAAGCCGAGCTCTCGCGCTGGTTGCACGAGCTCGAAGCATCCGGGCTCGTCTCCCTCGGCTCCGAGACCACGAGCGAGGAGCCGCTGCAAGCGCAGCTGGTGGGCCTGTCGTTCGCGACCTCGGCGGGCCGGGCGGCCTATCTGCCGCTCGCGCACCGCTACGCCGGCGCGCCCGATCAAATCGGAGTCGACGCGGCACTTGCGGCCCTGAAGCCCTGGCTCGAAAGCGGCCAGCACCTGAAGCTCGGCCACAACATCAAGTTCGACCAGCATGTGTTCGCCAACCACGGCGTCGGCCTGCGCGGCGTTGCGCACGACGTGCTGCTCGAGTCCTATGTGATCGAGAGCAGCGCTCGCCACGACGTGGAGAGCCTCGCATCGCGGCACCTCGGGACGGAGCCGCTCCCGATCGACGAAGTGACGGGCACCGGCGCGCAGCGCATTCCCTTCGAGCAGGTGGACGTCGCGCGAGCGGCGGAGTATTCGGCTGGGGACACGGACGTCACACTGCAGCTGCACGCGGTGCTGCACCCGAAGATCGCCGCCGAGGAAAAGCTCGCGCGCATCTACGGCGAGATCGAGATGCCGGTGCGCGAGGTGCTCTTCAAGATGGAGAGGGCGGGCGTGCTGATCGACGCGCGCCAGCTCGAGGCGATGAGCCACGAGCTGGGCCAGAAGATGCTCGAGCTGGAAAGCAGGGCGCACAAGGAGGCGGGGCAGCCGTTCAACCTCGGCTCGCCCAAGCAGATCGCGGAGATTTTCTTCGAGAAAAAAGGCATTCCCGTCGTGAGGAAGACGCCCTCGGGCGCGCCCTCGACCGACGAGGAGGTCCTGGAGAAGCTCGCGCTCGATCATCCGCTCGCGAAGATGCTGCTCGATCACCGCGAGCTCTCGAAGCTCAAGTCCACCTACACCGACAAGCTGCCCAGGATGGTGAACCCCCGGACGGGTCGCGTGCACACCACCTACGGCCAGGCGATCGCGGTCACCGGGCGCCTCGCCTCGAACGATCCCAACCTCCAGAACATCCCGGTGAGAACGCCCGAGGGGCGGCGCATCCGGGAGGCTTTTGTCGCGCCGCCGGGCCGCGTCATCGTCAGCGCCGACTACTCGCAGGTGGAGCTGCGCATCATGGCGCACATCTCGGGCGACGAGAACCTGCTGCGCGCCTTTGCGGCCGGCGAGGACATCCACCGCGCCACCGCCGCCGAGGTGTTCGGCCGCTCGCTCACCGAAGTGACCTCGGAGGAGCGCCGCTACGCCAAGGTGATCAATTTCGGCCTCATCTACGGCATGTCGGCGTTCGGCCTGGCGCAGCAGCTGGGCCTGGAGCGCGCCACCGCGCAGGCCTATATCGCGAGCTATTTCACCCGCTATCCGGGAGTGGCGAAGTACATGGAGGATACGCGCAAGTCCGCGCGCGACCGCGGCTACGTCGAGACCGTGCTCGGGCGGCGCCTGTGGCTCCCGGAGATCAAGAGCGCCAACCCGGCGCGGCGCAGCGGCGCCGAGCGCGCGGCGATCAACGCGCCCATGCAGGGCACGGCGGCGGACCTGATCAAGCTCGCGATGATCGCCGTGCAGGGATGGCTGGAGCGCGAGAAGCTCGCCGCCAAGCTCATCATGCAGGTGCACGACGAGCTGGTGCTCGAGGTGCCCGAGACCGAGCTGGCGCACGTGAAAGCCGAAGTGCCCCTGCTCATGAGCGGGGTCGCGGAGCTCAAGGCCCCCCTTGTCGTGGACGTCGGTTCGGGACAGAATTGGGAAAAAGCGCACTGAGCCTCCGTCTGGAAGGCTTCCCGGCAGCGCTCCTGCAGTCCAGAAACCTCGGTCGCAACAAGGAGGATCCAGTGCAACCCGATTCCGCTGAGGAAGCCGGGAGCGCGCCCGACGTCATCCGCCATTTGGTGCTGCTCGGGGACGCGCTCCAGAACATCGACATGGGGGTCGAGCCGCCGGAGTCCGTGCTCGTTCCCCGGCCGCGAAACGACTGGAAGCTCACCGTGCTCGACGCGCCGCACGTGCTCGAGCGCGGGTGGGCGCGGGCGATTCCGCTGGACGCGACCCACATCGGGATCTGCGTGGACGGCGGCTGGGCGATCGAGGCGAGCGGCCTCCTGCGGGGCAGCGCGCAAACGATCCAGGACGCGCTCGAGGCGCTGTCCGCCGCGGCCGATCAGTTCGAGGACATCTTCACCAGGCTCGTCGCCGCCGCGCTCGAGGCGGGGCTGCCGACGGTGGTGTGCACGCTCGTCCCGGCGCGCCACCAGGAGCCGTCGCACCAGCGCGCGGCCGCTGCGGCACTGGCGATCTTCAACGACCGCATCCTGCGGCAGGCGGTCGCGGCGCATCTCTCGGTGGTCGACCTGCGGTTCGTATGCGATGAGGAAAGCGACTACGCGAGCGAGACCCTGCTGTCGCGCGCCGGCGTGCGCAAGGTGGCGAACGTCGGCCGCACGGCGCTGTACGAGGTGTCGCGCGAGCCGGGGAGGACGCGGGTGTATTTCTAGCCGGCCGAGGCCCGGTGGGCCGCGTGAGCGGCGCCTAAATGATCAAAGGCTGCGGCCATCGAAGTGCCCCCTATCGATAGTGGTCATGTCGACCTCATCCAGGCAACGAGCGTTCACGGCGACCATGTAGTTCCCTGAGGGTGCCAGGCCCTCGCCGAAAGGCGCACACCCGCACGTTGTGCAGAAGCGGTGCTTGATCTTGTGTTTGTTGAACGTGTAGGTCGCGAAATCGTCTTCGACTGTCAGTAAGCGAAATTTCTCGCGCGGAATGAACCAATGAAGCGAACCTCGCTTGCTGCAGATCGAGCAATTGCATTCGATGACTTTTTCGAGCTTGCCCTCGGCCTCGAAGGCAATTTTCCCGCAATGACAGCTGCCTCGGTAGATCACGAGTCGATTCCCCAAAGTAACGAATTCATGCCAGCTTCGCCCCCCGATCGAGCAGCAGCCGCCGGAGAACGGACCTGTGGCAGCGCCGCTCGTCTTCGCAGTAACAGCCCACCGAAAAATTCGCCTCGCGTGAAAGGGCGGCCAGCACATCGAGGATGCGGCTGTTTTCAGGACTCGCCATCTCGGCACGATACCGCTTCACAAAGCCGTCCCACTGGGTTTGCGTCTTGGAAGCCAGGGCCAGCTTGACCGTCTTTGGCGAAGGCGCCAGGTTCGGAAACCAGACGTCGTACCAGTTGTCCGATGAGAACTTGGACTTCGCGACGCCGCGCGGCGGGCGCCTCACAGTGCCGATTCGCAAGCCTTCGTTCGGAGCTCTCTCGGTGCCTAACCGGACTATTCGAATGGCCATGGATTTTGGACGAGCTACGGCAACGGGAAAGACGGACCCTGCGCTCGCGCAGCGCACCCCGGAACTCCGTATATCATGGCCCACCTCAACCGCAGATTGAAAGGGGGTGAAAGATGGAGCCGGGAAAGATTCATCTGCTCAATGCAGGCGACGGGTCCGACAACGGAATTACCCAGACCATCGCGGTGTCGATCTACAACAGACTGTACCGGGTAACCAACAACGGATCAGACGGCAATGGTGCTCCAGGTCTCATGAGGATACGGATTTCCAGGTCTGTCCTGTGGTTTACGATTAACTCCGTATTCGACCTGGAACCCCGACGTTCCGTCGACGTGTATGGATATTCGCTGACAGTGGTCGCGCTCACCAGCCTGCAGCTGTTCGGCAGCTACGACACGATCTAGCATCGAGGCCTACCGGGGCTTCTCCAGATCTGGCGTGCTGCCGAGCGGAGTCGATAGGGAAGGTCATCACTCGGCGGCTGCATTGAACACACACTTGCCGCTGGAACACACTATCGCGGCTTTGCGCTTTACCCTGGGCATTAGATCGACGACGCGTCTTTCGATAACAGATCGACGCTGTGGAGTAAGCGTGCGGATATAGTCGGCGTCAGATTTCGACCAGAAGCCGCCGTACTTCTGCATATCCAATATCGTTTCCTCGATATCCGCTCCGCTGAAGACTTTATATGCGGCAATCATGATACCAGTACGATTTTGGCCCGATCGGCAGTGAACAAATATGGGTTGAGGCTGGGTTCGTGCAATTGCAAGGAAGCGAGCGACGTGATCATCCACTTTGCCCGGTGCCACGGTTACGAGTGGTTCCCAATCGCGAATTTGAAAATACTGAATTTCTCGGGAATCGCGGCTGCTGGTCATGGCAGCCTCAAACGCATTTTTGTCGTTTTGAAGCAATTCCAGACTAACGACAGTCTTTACACCCAAGTCGACCAATGCGGCTGCCGCATCCGCGCTCGGACGCGCGCCGCGCCAGAGCGTTTGTTCGCTCACGACGCATGAATTCGCTACTTTCGGGTCGAGAGGGCGCTCGCAGGACAGTTCTATTGGGATCAGTGCCGTGGCGCACGCAAGAGGCAGCCCGACGATGCAGAGGATAGTCGCGACCAGAGCGGGCGGAGACCAGAGACTTGATGGCGTAAGCGGCTCCTTGTGATGCTTGACGTGAGCTGCTAACCGGCATGGAGCCGATATGCGAAGTGTCCGAGTGAGCGATAGCGAACGATGTTGAGCGCCTTGGTATGTTTCCGTTTCCCCGTAAACTTCGTTAGCTCTTCGTGTTGAGTTCTTTTGACTTCTCTCGTGCACGGCCTTCGCGGTACGAATCGACTATGCCAATTACCCATAGCGCGAACAATGCCATCGTAGCAATATCTGTTGAAGTTCCATTGCTTTGAGAATCTTTCGACACCAACTCCGAGATGGATTCCACATTTAGCGGAACATCTCCGCTTTGAATCTTTCCCGCGATATCGAATGCGGAATTTACTGCAACAGAGATGAGGAAATAGGACAAAGCGCCCGCTCCTGCTGCGAGTAGGACGCCGCGCAGATATCGCTTCAAGTAAAGGTGCCCGACTCCGGGAAACACCAAGCCTGAAAGAAGAACCGCTTTGATTGAATACCTCACAATCTGTGGCTACTCCTGTCCCGAGTGATCAGACTGTGGAAACATAACGTCGCCATTGAACGGTCGAACCAGCGGGCGACGCCCGCTTGCGAAGGTCCGTCTCGAATGGCTGGTTAGGGCTATCGCCGATACTCACCACCCACTCAGATAGCCAAACCCAAATTCATTGCGTGGATTGATATTTATCCTTATGGGCTCAGAAATAGTAGGTTGCCCCCCAACTCGAATTCCATGAACCCGAATCTCCGTGCCATCAATATCTAGACAAGTGCCGCGGAGATTGAAATCTAGGTAGGTATGGATGTTTTTCACATCTTGAGGGAAAACCTTTCGGGGAATAGGAAAAACCGTATATTCCTGGATTCCTTGCTTTACCGTCAGGTAACACCCTACATCTTCAGCTCGTGTTGTATCGATATGGATTTTCATGGACGGATCGGGTGCAAGGAACCACACAGGAACTATTGGGGGCAGCGGAATAATCGGAAATGCCATCCCAGTGTAAGGGAAACCTACACATGATGTAGAGACTGACATCGCTGTGTTTGTTTCTGGAAAAATATCCTTTATTACGTAGCCTTGGATAGTCTCGCCGCGGTATGTGAACGATGTGTTCAGTGTCGGTCCATAGGTCGTGACGGCGCAACCAGAAACAGCTAACGACATCGCCGAACTGATCAAGAGTACCTGCAGTTGTCTCATCATGTCAGATGGCGCTAACTCAATATATACAGACCGTGTAAGGTACACCCAAGACCTTGCAAGGTTGGCTCCGTCCCACGAAGGGCCCGGCTTTGTGTAAGGCGCATGCTACTTGAGCGTGCCTTGCGGCGTAAGTCGGGGAACCTTACAGGCGC
>JBGQKQ010000052.1:0-17169 GCA_041499655.1 Gammaproteobacteria bacterium | reverse complement strand
TGGGGCTCCGCCCAGGACACGCGCTCGTACAGGTCCACGAGGTGGCTCTTGTTGATGCGCGTAGGCGTGGAGTTGATGATCACGAACATCTCGGTGGCGAAGTCTTCGCTCCGGCCGTCGAAGATCACGCACGGGACGTTAATCGTTTTCGCGTCGTCCGGGCGCTCGTCGAGATAGAATCGCAAGGCCGCGAGCCGGTGCTGGCCGTCGATGATCAGGAACTTCGACTGGGGCTCGGCAAGCTGCCCCACGCCGTCGTGCCCGCTGATCGGCTGGAAGCGCAGCTTTTCCGGGGTGAAAAGCAGCACCGTTCCGGGAATGGGCGGCTGGGTTATCGCCGTCTCGTAGAAGTTCTTCAGCTGGCGTACCTTGGCGCGCGACAGGGTTCTCTGGAAAGCCCGGTCAGTCCGCTCGATCTTCGCTATGAATTGCGCGATTTCGTCGTCCTGGGAGATGCGCGCGGGGGCGATTTGCTCGCCCTCGCCATAGAACCGGCTGATGAAGCGTACTTTGCCGAGCAGCTCGGGAGCCCGGACGCTGCCGAAGTAGAAAATCCCGTCCTTCTGGCGAATTTGGGTGGCAAGCACGTATGTTCTCCCATCGCGTTCCAGGCCGGGGTTCAGCCCCCTGCGCCTCGTCTGCCAACAGCCGCCGTTATGACCTTCCGGCTCTCGAATCGAGGCTCAGCCGCTGGCGCAGACCGGAAATATAGCCGAAAGTGGCCCCCGGATGCCAAAATTCAGTAGAACCGTTTTCCCGGAGGGTTGATGAGCAGAAGCACCAAGATCGTCGCCACGCTCGGACCGGCGTCCAGCGATCCGCAGACGCTCGAGCGCATGTTTCTCGCGGGAGTCGACATCGTGCGACTGAACTTCTCGCACGGCACGGCTGCTGACCACGAGCGACGCGCGGAGATGGTGCGCGAGACGTGCCGAAAGACCGGACGCACCGTCGGCATCATGGGCGACCTGCAAGGCCCGAAGATCCGGATCGGCAAGTTCAAGGAAGGCAAGGTCATGCTGAATCCGGGCGATGCCTTTGTGCTCGACGCCGATTGCGCGCTGGGTGAGGACGGACGCGTCGGCCTGGACTACAAGGAGCTGCCGCGCGACGTGCGGGCCGGCGACGTGCTGCTCCTCGATGACGGCAAGATCGTGTTCGAGGTCGAACGGGTTTCGGGCAATCAGGTACACAGCCGCGTGCGCCACGGCGGCGTGCTCTCGAACAACAAGGGCATCAACCGTCTGGGCGGCGGCCTCACGGCTCCCGCCCTGCCGCCCAAGGACATGGAGGACATCCGGACCGCGGCGAAGATCAACGTGGACTACCTCGCCGTCTCCTTTCCCAAATCGAGCGCCGACATGTACATGGCCAGGCAGCTTCTGCTCGCGGCCGGCGGCGACGCGTTCCTCATCGCCAAGATCGAGCGCGCGGAAGCGGTCGAGCCCAAGGCGCTCACGGACATCATGTCGGCCTGCGAGGGCATCATGGTGGCGCGCGGCGACCTCGCCGTGGAAGTCGGGGACGCTTCGGTCCCGGCGCTGCAGAAGCGCATGATTCGCCTCGCGCGGGAACAGAACAAACTCACCATCACCGCGACCCAGATGATGGAGTCGATGATTTCGAACCCCGGGCCCACGCGCGCCGAAGTTTCGGACGTGGCGAACGCCGTGCTCGACGGCACCGATGCCGTGATGCTTTCGGCGGAATCCGCCAGCGGCAAGTACCCGGTGGAGACCATCGCGGCCATGAGCCGCATCTGCGAGGTCGCCGAGAGCTCGGCCGAAGTGACCCTGGACCGCGACTTTCTCGCCCGGGTGTTCACGCGCGTCGACCAGTCGATCGCGATGGCGGCGCTTTTCACCGCGTATCACCTCAAGGTCAAGGCGATTGCCGCACTGACCGAGTCGGGCTCGACCGCCCTGTGGATGTCGCGAATCAATTGCGGCGTACCTATCTACGCGCTGACGTCGCAGACCGCCACGCGGTACCGCTGCGCGTTGTTTCGCGATACCTATCCCCTGATGGTGAAATATGTCGGGCACGACCGCGAGGAGCTGCTCGAGGAGGCCGAAAACGTCCTGGTGAGAAACGGGGTCGTGCAGAAGGGCGACATCATCGTGGTGACCATCGGCGAGCCCATAGGCAAGGCCGGGGGCACCAACACCATGAAGATCGTGAAAGTGGGCGAGCACCGCCGGGGATAGGACGCGGGTTCCTGGCGCAACGGTCCATGAGAAGCTCACCGCCGGATCCTGAGCTGCTCGCGCTGAATACCGCAACCGTGCGGGAAAAGTGGAGCCTGCGGGAGGTCATCGCGGGCTGCGTGCGGCACCGCTTTCGCGGGGTTTCGCTGTGGCGCGACGGACTGGCGCAGATCGGTGCCAAGGAAGCGGCAAAGGCGGCCCATGGTGGCGGACTCACGGTGACCGGGCTCTGCGGCGGCGGGCGATTCCCCGCCTCTGACCGCAGGGCCCGTCAGGCTGCGATCGACGACACGCGCCGGGCTATCGACGATGCCGCAACGCTCGAAGCGCGCTGTCTGGTTCTCGTGGCCGGGGCTCTGCCGGAGGACTCGAAGGACCTCACCGGGACGCGCGAGATGGTGCAGGACGGTGTCGGCGAGGTGCTCGATCATGCCCGCTCGGCGGGTGTGCCGCTGGCGATCGAGTCGCTGCACCCGATGTATTGCGCCGGCCAAGGTTGCGTGAACACGCTCGCGCAGGCGCTCGATTTGTGCGACGTGCTCGACCGCGGCGGCGCATCGCTGGGTGTTGCGGTCGACGTCTACCACGTCTGGTGGGACCCTCAGCTCAAGGCGCAGATCGAGCGGGCCGGTGAAAGACGCCTGCTCGCCTTTCAGATCAGTGACTGGCTTCCCGCTTCGAGAGACATGCTTGCCGACCGCGGGATGATGGGGGACGGCGTCATCGATCTCCCGCTGGTACGCTCCTGGATGGAGGAGGCCGGGTATCGCGGCTTCCACGAGGTCGAGGTCCTGTCCTCTGGCAACTGGTGGCGGCGCGATCCGAACGAGGTGCTCGCGACCTGCCGCGTGCGGCACCAGACCGCCTGCTAGACAAGGCACTCGATTCCAGTTTGGCAGCGCGGCGGTCTAAACGGTTAAAATTGTCCGCTTTCCACCCAGCTCTCCGGGTAACAAGGATCTTCAATGGACCGAAACCTGCTTTCCAAGACCGCTGCAGCCATGGTCGCCAAGGGCAAAGGGCTGCTCGCCGCGGATGAATCGAGCGGCACTTGCGAGAAGCGCTTCAAATCGGTTGGCGTCGACAGCACCGAAGCCAGCCGCCGCGCGTACCGCGATCTGCTGTTCACCACCAAGGGTATCGAGGAGTTCGTCAGCGGGGTGATCCTGTTCGACGAAACGCTGCGGCAGAGCACCGTTTCAGGCAATGAGCCTTTCCCGGAGTACCTCGCCGGCAGGGGCATCATCCCCGGCATCAAGGTCGACAAGGGCATTCACGATCTTGCGCTATCGCCGGGTGAGAAGGTGACGGAGGGGCTAGACGGCCTCAGAGGCAGGCTGGAGGAGTATTTCAAGCTGGGCGCGCGTTTCGCCAAGTGGCGCGCGGTGATCACCATCGGTCCCGGCATTCCGAGCCACGCTTGCCTGTACGCCAACGCGCACGCCCTCGCCCGCTATGCCGCACTGTGCCAGGAAGCCTCGATCATTCCCATTGTTGAGCCCGAGGTCCTGCTCGACGGCGACCACACGATCGAGCGCTGTTACGAGGCGACCGACGCGACGCTTACCGCCCTGTTCGCGGCGATGCGCGCCCACAACGTGTCGCTCGAGCACACTGTTCTGAAAGCGTCGATGGTGGTCTCGGGCAAGGATTGCCCGAGACAGGCCGGGGTAGAGCGGGTCGCGGAGGAAACCGTTCGCTGCTTGCGGCGCACCGTGCCCGCGGCCCTGCCGGGCGTGGTGTTTCTTTCCGGTGGCCAGAGCGACGAGGCCGCGACCGCGCACCTCAACGAGATGGCGAGGATGCCGGGACTGCCGTGGCCGCTCACCTTCTCGTACAGCCGCGCCCTGCAGAACGCCGCACTCAAGACCTGGTGCGGCGCTGCCGGCAACGTCGCCGCCGCGCAGCGCGCGTTCTACCATCGCGCCCGCATGAACGGGCTCGCAGCGCAAGGCAAGTACCGGCCTGATCTCGAAAAGCAGGCGGCCTAGCGTGGCGGCTGCGCTTTACGAATCGCATATCAAGAGCCTGCCCTTGCTCGGCCGAGGCAAGGTTCGCGATATCTACGCAGTGGGAGGCGATCATCTGCTCATCGTCACTACCGACCGGCTTTCGGCGTTCGACGTCGTCCTGCCCGACCCGATTCCCGACAAGGGCCGGGTGCTGAACGAGCTTTCCAACTTCTGGTTCCGCAAGCTCGGTCATATCGTGCCCAACCACCTCGACGGCGTGGCACCGGACACCGTGGTCAAAGGCGCCGAGGAAACCGCCCAGGTGGAGGGGCGCTCGGTAGTGGCGCGGAAGCTCAAGCCCCTGCCGATCGAAGCGGTGGTACGCGGCTACCTCATCGGATCGGGGTGGAAGGACTATCAGAAGACCGGCGCCGTCTGCGGCATTCCCCTGCCCAAGGGCCTCAAGCAGGCCGACAAGCTGCCCGAGGTCATCTTCACCCCCGCCACGAAGGCCGAGGTCGGCGCCCACGACGAGAACATCTCCTTCGCCCAAGTCGAGAAAATGATCGGCAAGGACCTGGCCGCGAGAGTGCGAGAGGTGAGTATCCACCTGTATCGCGAGGCGGCGGACTTTGCCCGGGAGCGGGGCATCATCATCGCCGACACCAAGTTCGAATTCGGCACCGACGCCGGCGGAAATCTCGTCCTGATCGACGAGGCGCTCACTGCGGATTCGTCCCGATTCTGGCCCGCGGACGAGTATCACCCGGGATCGAGCCCGCCGTCATTCGACAAGCAATACGTACGCGACTATCTCGAGACGCTCGACTGGAACAAGGTGCCGCCCGCGCCGCGGCTTCCGGCCGACGTGATCGCCAGGACTTCCGAGAAATACCGCGAAGCCCTGCATCGTCTGACCGGAAAAAAACTGGGAGCGTAGAAAATGGCCACCCGTTCGCCGCTCGTGGGAATCGTCATGGGAAGCGCCAGCGACTGGGACGTCATGCGCGAAGCAGCCAAGCAGCTCTCGGATTTCTCCGTGGCTTTCGAGAGCAAGGTGCTCTCGGCCCATCGCACACCCGACGCGCTCGAGGCCTGGGTGGAGCGCCTGGGCGTGAACGGGGCGCGCTGCTTCATCGCCGGGGCCGGTGGCGCAGCGCACCTCGCGGGTGTGATCGCGGCGAAGACGACCCTGCCGGTGCTCGGCGTCCCCATGCCGTCCAAATATCTGCACGGGCTCGATTCCCTGCTGTCGATCGTGCAGATGCCCAAGGGCATCCCGGTTGCGACTTTTGCGATCGGGGAGGCCGGGGCGGCCAACGCGGGCCTCTTCGCCGTTGCGATACTCGCTCAGAGCGACGCGAAACTCGCGAAACGGCTTGCCCAATTCCGCAAGGCGCAGGCCGAAGCGGTGATGACTGCGAAGCTGCCGGGCTGACCGGCTCTCCCTTGTCTTCGAGAGTCGGTGCCGCCGCG
Organism: Gammaproteobacteria bacterium; assembly: GCA_041499655.1. Taxonomy (GTDB): domain Bacteria; phylum Pseudomonadota; class Gammaproteobacteria; order Burkholderiales; family SG8-39; genus VBDM01. The sequence continues at coordinate 11,534 of JBGQKQ010000052.1, read as the reverse complement.
ATCAAGGAGGCCGCGGGGATACTGCGACGCGGCGGCTTGGTCGCGTTTCCCACCGAGACGGTGTATGGCCTGGGAGCGGACGCGTCCAACCCGGCGGCCGTTGCGCGGATCTACGCGGTGAAGGGGCGTCCCCCGAACCATCCCGTCATCGTCCATATCGGCGAAGTCGGGCAACTGGCTTGCTGGGCACGCGAAATTCCTGAACCTGCGGCCAAGCTGGCGGCGCGGTTCTGGCCTGGCCCCCTGACATTGCTGTTGCGGCGGGCGAGCGGCGTGGGCGACGACCTTACCGGCGGCCAGGAAACAATCGGGCTGCGCGTTCCCGGACACCCTGTCGCGCTCGAGCTGCTGCGGGAGTTCCGCGGCGGCATTGCCGCGCCATCGGCCAACCGATTCGGACGAATCAGTCCGACCACCGCAGAACATGTGCGCAGCGACCTGGGCTCCGATGTCGATCTGGTTCTGGACGGTGGCGCCTGCGAGATCGGCATCGAATCGACGATCGTGGATGTTTCGCGCGGCAAGCCCGTCGTACTTCGGCCGGGCCGGATCAGCGAGGACGATATCGCCAGGGTGCTCGGTTTCCCGCCCGTGCCCCGCGATCCGGGCGCGCCGCGAGCGCCCGGATCGCTCCAGTCTCACTATGCCCCACGGCAACCGCTGCGCCTGGTCGCGTCACGCGAATGGGATCTGCGAGTGCGCGGGAAATCGACGGGGCGCGGTGTGATGGCGTTCCGCGCCCGCCCCCCGGGGGACGCATCCGCGATTTGGATCGAAGCGCCAGCCGATCCCGGGAGGTATGGGCACGACCTTTACGCCAATCTGCGCATGCTGGATTCGTCTGCTTGCGACGAAATCCTGGTCGAGGAGCCACCGGGGTCCGAGGAATGGACAGCGATCCGGGACCGGCTCAGCCGCGCGCGCTCTGAGTAGCCGTCCCCGCCGCCTCTTTTCGGGCGACGAGTCTCGCGAAATTATCCAGCGACATGAGGTGGGCGTAGATGCGACCCATGATGCCCTTGCGTATGAGGGTCTTATGCTGTGCCGCGTTGAGGAACTCGAGTCGCTTTTCGTCGACGCGGGACATTCCGCCGAAGTTCATCGGCCCGTCTTTGAGCGAGGCCTGCAGGGTAAAGGGTTCAAGCAGCGCGTAGTCCGAGAGGATCGCGCACATTTCTCGGGCGTGCTCGATGTCGGATTCGTACTCCCGCAGCAGCTTCTCGATCGGCAGCCAGCGTGGCAGGGGCGTGCCCGCGTCGTCGAACATGTGCTCCCCGGTGTCGGATAGGAACGCTTTTTCGACGCAGATCAGCCGGTCGGCCTGCTCCACCGAGTCGAGCGTCACCCGGGCCATGCAAAAGGGATACCGGCGCAGGTACGCCGGAAAATACACGGCGCTGTCCCATCGCCCGTCGCGCAGAAAGAGATTCTCTCCGCTGGCCACCCCGAGCACCGCGACCGGACTGAAAGTCCCTGCCTGGGTCGAGATGAACGCAAGCGGATAGTCGCGGGACACCACCGCGAACTCGGAAAATGAAATCGGCACGGCGTTGGTCCTGCGGCAAAACTCCGGAATCTCGCCGGGAACCGGCAGGCGAACCTTGCGCCCCTTTTGCAGGGGAACAATCTCGTTGTAGCCGAAGGGTGGATTGATCTGCATGGAGATTGCTGTATGCCCGGCGCATCATAGCGGAGGGCGAGTTTTGCGGCTAAAATCTCAGCTACGTGGGGTTGTAGCTCAGCTGGGAGAGCGTCGCGTTCGCAATGCGAAGGTCGGGAGTTCGATCCTCCTCAACTCCACCAGCACCTCTTGCGGAAAAGCTTCTGTTTGGGGCCGCCGCTAAGCGCTCAGCTTCATCGGCAGGATGACCATCTGCATGCCGCGCAGCTGGAAACGCCGCTGAAGCGCCATCGCGGCCTGGTTGTGCAGCAACCGGGTCATCCAGTTTTCGCGGTCGAAAATGAGCTTGCTCGTGAAAAACACCGCGTTCGGGAACTCGCTCAGAACGCGCTCGGCCAGCCGCGTGAATTCGTCGATGGGGTCGGTGCCGAAAGACAGATAGGACTTGGCGGCCCAGCCCTTGCTGTTGCAGAAGTTGACGAAATAGGAAAGCGAGGCATTCGCGTCGACCTTCATCGCCGCAAGATCCTCGCGCCCGCCGAAGCTTTGCGAGTCGACGGTACGGACATTGACGAAAATGAAGTTCCGGAAGTGGTCGGGGAACATGCGCTGGACCCAAAGAAGCGCGTGCAGTCCGCCACCGCGCGAGGAACCCACTAGAAATACCGCCGTCGGCTTTTCCGGGTCCGGCTGAGGCGGCCGGGCGATGCTTCCGAACTGTATGCCGGAGAAGTCGGCGTCGATCTTTTTCAGCTGAGTCTTTGTCTCATCGTAGTGATTCCGGATCTTCACGCATGCGGCGAAAATGGCGCCGACGATCAGGATGGCGAGCCAGCCGCCGTCCATGAATTTCTCGGCGAGCAGGATGATCAGGATGGTCGCGCATACGACGAATCCCGCGGCCGAAAGCGCCAGTCTCCCGAGCCAGTTGCTGCCGGCACGGCGTCCGGACCAGTACAGGCACAGGCCGAAGAGGGACACTGCGAAAGTCAGGAAAACGCTGACGCTGTAGAGCACTACCAGGGTCGCGACGCTGCCGCCCGTCCACAGGAGGATCACCAGCGAGGCGACTCCCATGACCAGAATCCCGTTCTCCGTCACCAGCCGGGTCGAGATATAGCGGAATTGATGCGGCACCCAGGAGTCGGCGGCCATGTTGGCGAGCACCGCGGGGCCGCCCAGGAAGCCGGTGTTGGCCGCGACGAAAAGCAACCCGGCCTCGAGCGCGAGTACCACGACGAGGGCACCGTGAGCGACGCCGGTATCCCAACCGAAGCTGTCGATGATCGCGCCAAACGCAACCGCGTTCAGTGTTTGTCCCTCGGCCGGCCGGATCGCCCACAGCAGATAAAGCAGAATGATCCCGCCCGCGGTAAAGGCGAGCGAAATCGCCATGTAGAACATCGTGACCTTGCCGGTATGCACGCGCGGCTCCGCGAGCACATTGACGTTGTTGGATACCGCTTCCAGTCCGGTATAGGTGCCGCCTCCCTGCGAGTAGGCGAGCAGGAGCAGGGCCGCGACGCCCGTCCAGCCCAGTTGCCCCGAGAGATCCGAAGTCAGGCGCCCGACTTCCGGAATCAGGGTGGGCAGGACCGTGGCCTGGGCGAGCACGCCATAAACGATCAGGAAAGCGTGGGTAAGGACGAACCCGAGAAAAATCGGCAGCAGCACGGCGATCACTTCCTTCATTCCGCGCAGGTTGAGCAGCACCAGCACGACGATCAGCGCGACTTCGGTCGCCAGCTTGTAGGGCTGCCAATCCAGCGGAAGCAGCGAGAAGAACGCGTCAACGCCGCTCGCGATTGAAATCGAGATTGTGAGTACGTAGTCGAGAACGAGCGCCGCACCGGAGGTCAGCCCCGCGTAAGGGCCGATCAGTCGCGTTGCAACCCGGTAGCCCCCTCCGCCAGTGGGAAACAGCTCGATGACCTGGTTGTAGGCGAGCGCGATGATGAATACGGTCGCTGCCGTGGCAAGGGCGAGGTACAGACCCAGGTGCGTGTTTTCGCCAAGCGCCCGAAATGCTTCTTCGGGCCCGTAGCAGGAGGACGATATTCCGTCCGCCCCCAAGCCCACCCAGGCGAAAAAGGCGACAAGCGCGATGTGCCGCCTTGTCTTCGTGTCCAGAGGGTCGAGCGGCCTGCCGAAGAGCCTCCGGCGCAGATTGACGAAGGGATTGATCATCCCGCGCCGCCTTCCTTGCGCGACGCGGCGTTCTTCTCGAGACGGCGTGCGAACACGGCCATTTCCCGCGCGGCCTGCTTGTCGCCTTTTCTCTCGGCCACTTCGATTCCCTTGCGGAAAGCCGCAAGAGCCTCCTCGTTCCGCCCGCTCTTGGCGAGCGCATTTCCCAGGACCTTCCACGCCGCGGAATACGCGGGGTCTTTCGCGACCGCGGCGGCGAGGTGCGTGGCGGCCGCCTCGAAATCGGCGCACTTCAGGTATTCGGATCCAAGGGAAAAGCGCAGCAGCGCACCGTCCCTCGGCGTCCCCACGAGCTTCAGGAGGTTCACTATCTGCTGGGAAGTCATCGGGGATGCCCGCATGCTGGCGCCGCCCAGGCGAGCGCGGATATTATAACCGCTCACTCCACTCGCTCTCCCCGGCTCAACATGAAACGATCGATTGTGTCTACGCAAAATGCGCCGGCCGCCATCGGCACCTACTCTCAGGCGGTGCGTGCAGGCGACACGCTTTATTTGTCCGGACAAATCGGACTCGATCCTGCGACCGGGCAGCTGGTGGAAGGCATCGAAAACCAGATCCATCGCGTTTTCGGAAACCTCAAGACGGTCGCCGAGGCGGCCGGCGCGTCGCTCGGCGATGTCGTGAAACTCAACGTCTACCTCACGGATCTGGCGAACTTCGCGCGCGTCAACGAGGCGATGGCGAAGTACTTCAGCCAGCCGTATCCGGCGCGCGCAGCCGTCGGTGTCGCATCCCTTCCCCGCGGCGCGCTGGTCGAGGCGGACGCGATCGCCGTGTTCCGGGGATGAGCATCGGATCGAGGCGATAAGGTGGGGAAGCTCTCCCGGACCCGGGGCGCAGCGCTTCTCTCGAAGCGAAGAGCCGGGCCGCCACCGCCTGCGCCCGATTCCAGGACGACCGCCAAGAAGACGATCACCGCGAAGCTTGCCAAGCTCGGCATCGGCGGGGACTTTGATCTGGTGCTGCACCTGCCCCTGCGCTACGAAGACGAAACGCGCCTCACGCCAATCGCAAACGCGATTCCGGGTACCGCGGTACAGGTTGAAGGCATGGTGCGCTCGACCGAGATCGCATACCGTCCAAAACGCCAGCTGATCTCGCGCATCGAGGATTCTACCGGCGAGCTGGTCCTGCGGTTCTTCAATTTCTACGGAAGTCAGGCGAAGGCGCTCGAGCCGGGCGCGACTGTGCGCGCCTTCGGGGAAGTGCGCAGCGGCTTTTTCGGCGGGGAGATGACCCATCCGCGCTTTCGGGTCCTGCGCGGCGAGGTTCCGCTTCCTTCGGCGCTGACGCCGATCTATCCGACGACGGCAGGTCTCGGGCAGTCCGCGTTGCGGCGCCTGATCGAAGGCGCGCTGGCGCGCGTCGAGCTCGATGACACGCTGCCGGAAGAGATGTCGAGCAGCCTCGGATTGTGCCGGTTTCGCGAGGCCGTCGAGATTCTGCATCACCCGCGCCCCGGAGCCGACCCGGCTTCGTTCAGCGGGCGCGCGCTGCCGGCATGGAGGCGGATGAAATTCGACGAATTGCTGGCACAGCAGCTCTCCATGCGCAAGCACTACCGCGAGCGCAAGTCCCGCTCGGCTCCGGTGCTGGCACGCAAGGACCTGCTTACCTCGGCGCTGATCGGGCGGCTGCCGTTCAGGCTGACCGGCGCGCAACAGCATGCATGGGGGGAGATCGAGCGCGATCTGGAGCAGCCGCATCCCATGCATCGACTTCTTCAGGGCGACGTCGGCAGTGGCAAAACGGTGGTCGCCGTGCTCGCGGCCCTGCGCGCGGTCGAGAACGGTATGCAGGCCGCGATAATGGCTCCCACCGAGATCCTCGCCGAGCAGCACTTCCGGAAGTTCAGCGAATGGCTGCAGCCGCTCGGGGTGGAGATAGCGCGGTTGTCCGGAAGCCAAAGCAAGAAGGAGCGCGAATCGGCACGCGCGGCGATTGCCTCCGGGAAAGCGCGGGTCGCCGTTGGGACACATGCGCTTTTCCAGGAGCGGGTGGCGTTCCCTTCCCTCGGGCTCGCGGTGGTGGACGAGCAGCACCGCTTCGGCGTGTCCCAGCGGCTCGCGCTGCGCACCAAAGGCGAAGACCTGCATCAGCTCATGATGAGCGCGACGCCTATTCCGAGGACGCTGTCGATGAGCTATTACGCCGATCTCGACGTCTCGGTCATCGACGAGTTGCCCCCGGGGAGGACCCCCGTGGTGACCAAGCTCGTTGCCAGCTCGAGGCGCGCGGAGGTGGTGAAGCGCATACGTGATGCTTGCGTCGCCGGGGGCCAGGCTTATTGGGTCTGCCCCCTGATCGAGGAATCGGAGCAGCTGCAACTGCAGACGGCGCTCGACACCCACGCGGCGCTCAGTGGGGAGCTTCCCGGTCTCCGGGTGGGGCTGATTCATGGGCGCCTGAAGGCTGCCGCGAAAGCGCAGACCATGACCGAATTTCAGGCGGGACAAATCCAGCTGCTGGTCGGAACGACCGTGATTGAAGTCGGGGTGGATGTCCCCAATGCGTCGTTGATGGTCGTCGAGCACGCCGAGCACTTTGGACTTGCGCAATTGCACCAGCTGCGTGGACGGGTCGGACGGGGCTCGGCCGAGTCGGTTTGCGTTCTGCTCTACCAGAATCCTCTCGGCGAGGCCGCACGCAGACGGCTAAAGGTGGTTTTCGAGAATACCGATGGCTTTGCGATAGCGCGCGAGGATTTGCTGCTGCGCGGCCCCGGCGAATATCTCGGCGCCCGCCAGAGCGGTGCGCCGCTCCTGCGCTTCGCCGATCTGACCCAGGACGCGGATTTGCTCGACGCCGCACGGGCCGCCGCTGAAACTCTTCTCGTCGGTCATCGCGACTTGGCGGAGAAACATCTCGAGCGCTGGCTGGGTGCGCGCGCGCGCTTCCTCGGGGCCTGAGTCCGACGGAGCTACAATGCGCACTCGATGAATTTCAGCGCCCTCGCCGCCAGGCTGACCTTGTACGAGCGTCTGATGCGACTCGACAAGCCGATCGGCACGCTTCTGCTCCTGTGGCCGACGTTGTGGGCGCTCTGGCTCGCTAGCGATGGCAAACCCGCCGGCCGCGTCGTCTGGATCTTCGTTCTGGGGACACTGCTCATGCGCTCTGCGGGGTGCGTGATGAACGATCTCGCCGATTGGCGCTTCGATGCCAAGGTTAAGCGTACCCAGGATCGCCCTCTCGCCACCGGCGCAGTAAGCCGGGGGGAAGCCTGGGCCCTTGCCTCAGTGCTGACGCTGGCTGCGTTTGCCCTGGTCTTGTCTCTGAATCGCCTGACGGTGCTGCTTTCGTTCGCGGCCCTCGGGCTCGCGGCGACCTATCCGTTGACCAAGCGATTCCTCGCGATCCCCCAAGCCTACCTCGGGATCGCTTTCGGTTTCGGCATTCCGATGGGGTATGCCGCGGTGCTCGGGACGATTCCCGCCGAGGGCTGGTGGCTCCTAGTCGCCAACGTCTTCTGGGCGATCGCCTACGACACCGAGTATGCAATGGTGGATCGGGACGACGACGTGCGAATCGGGATCAAGACCGCCGCGATCACCCTCGGGCGGCACGAAGTGGCGGCTGTGATGGCCTGTTACGGCGCTACCCTTGCCCTGCTCACCGGCATAGGGATACACCACGACCTGGGCGTGCTCTACTATGCCGGCCTCGTCGTCGCGGCGACGCTCATGATCTACCACTATCGCCTCATCCGCGGCCGCGACCGGGACGCTTGCTTCATGGCCTTCAATCACAACAATTGGGTGGGTGCGGTCATCTTTGCCGGGATGTTCACCGACTTTGCGGTCAGGCGTGGCATTCCACGGATGTGAAGGCCGAAACGACGTGAGCTACCGCGATCTGCGCGATTTCCTGTCCCAACTCGAGCGCTCGGGCGAGCTCAAGCGCGTGCGCGCCGAGGTCGATCCGAACCTGGAGATGACCGAGGTCTGCGACCGCGTGCTCAAGGCAGGTGGCCCTGCGCTGTTGTTTGAAAAGCCAAAGGGTCATGCAATCCCGGTGCTCGGCAACCTGTTCGGCACGACTCGCCGCGTCGCACTGGCCATGGGTGCCGACCCCAACGCGGATCCGCTCGAGGCTTTGCGCGACATCGGCGTGCTACTCGCCTTTCTCAGGGAGCCGGAGCCGCCGCGTGGGTTTCGCGATGTGCTCGAACGCTGGATTCCCATCGGGAAGCAGGTGATGCACATGGCTCCTAAGGAGATCTCCGGTGCCCCGTGCCAGGCGATCTCTTGGGAGGGCAAGGACGTCGATCTCTCACGGCTTCCAATCCAGACATGCTGGCCCGAGGACGCAGCGCCGCTCATCACCTGGGGGCTGACAATCACGCGCGGACCGCGCAAGACGCGCCAGAACCTCGGAATTTACCGCCAGCAAGTCGTCGGCTCGAACAAGCTCATCATGCGGTGGCTCCCACACAGGGGCGGCGCGATGGACTTTCGCGAGCACACGGAAGCGCAGCCGGGTCAGCCCTTTCCGGTCGCGGTCGCCCTGGGCGCCGATCCTGCGACGATTCTCGCCGCGGTCGCTCCCATTCCGGACACGCTATCCGAGTATCAGTTTGCAGGCCTGATACGCGGCTCGCGAACCGAGGTCGCGAAATGCCTGGGATCGGACCTGCAGGTGCCCGCGGCGAGCGAAATCGTTCTCGAGGGAGTGATTCATCCCGGGGAATCGGCGCTCGAAGGTCCCTTCGGCGATCACACGGGGTACTACAACGAGCGGGAGGCATTTCCCGTATTCACGGTGGAGCGTGTCACCCTGCGGCGCGACGCGATCTACCACTCGACCTATACCGGGAAGCCTCCGGATGAACCCGCGGTGCTCAGTGCGGCGCTGAACGAGGTCTTCGTTCCGATACTAAGGAAGCAGTTCCCGGAGATCGAGGATTTCTACCTGCCGCCGGAGGGATGTTCCTACCGCTTGGCCGTGGTGAGCATGAAAAAGCAATATCCCGGACACGCCAAGCGCGTGATGTTCGGAATCTGGAGCGTCTTGCGCCAGTTCATGTACACCAAATTCATCGTGGTCACCGACGAGGACGTCAATATTCGCGAGTGGAAGGAGGTCATATGGGCGCTGACCACCCGCGTGGATGCGGCGAGGGATGTTCTCGTCGTCGAGAACACCCCGATCGACTATCTTGATTTTGCGAGTCCGGTCGCGGGGCTGGGCTCAAAGATGGGAATCGACGCGACCAACAAATGGAGCGCGGAAACCTCGCGCACCTGGGGCCGGCCCATCACCATGCGCGCCGAGGTGAAGTCGCGCGTCGACGACCTGTGGAAGGACCTGGGTCTATAGCGCCCGGCCGGGTAGGGAGCGGCCGTCGAATTCGGACCGTGCTCAGAAAGTGAAAATGGCGCTGGCCGAAAGAAATTGCGCGTTGGCGCGACCGGTGCACGTCGCGCAGCCGCTGGTGCCGACCTTGCCGAGGTTCTGGTACTCGACGCGAAACCCGAGATCGCGGTTCAAGAAGTACTGCCCCCCAAACCCGGAAAGGAAGCTGGTTGTGTTGACCTGCACCGCTGTAACACTGCCGTTGTAGGCGGGAGCGGGGTTTCTGATAGTGGTTCGGGTTTGGGCGGCGAGGACTCCCAGACGGCCGAACAGAGAGAGATTCCGGGTCAGCGGTATCGTCGGCAGGAGGGAACCGCCCCAGCCCGAGACCTCATAGACGTCTTCCTGCACGTTCGCGCCCTGCGTGTACTTGTACGAGAATTTTCCGAGCTGTATGAAATTAACTTCGAACGCCCAGTTCTTGTTGAACTGCGCGCCGAGAGCTCCGGTGAAGCCGAGATCGGCGTCCTTTATTGTTTCGGTCGCCGCTCCATTGGACGAGAAATCGGCCGGGTAGAATTCGATCTTGCCGTAGCCGAGCCCCAAGCCCGCATACCAGTAGTCGGCGCCTACCGCATTCGCCAGGGGGGCGGCCAGAAGAACCGACGCGACCACGTGGCGCAGAACTGGGTATTTCATCTGGTAGGCCCCTTTTTCCCCTCTTGGTCCCCGGGTAAGGTCTGGAATCAGCAGTAGCGTTGCACTGTAATCCAATGGGGAAACTTGTGTCAAGCCAAGTGGTTGCCTGACCTATGTAATCCAACTTCTCTAAATTGGATCCCATCGAGTGGGACTCTGAAGGCTGCTGTTCCGTGATAGGAACTCCCTACCACTCCTCGTGAGGATCTGGCGAAGGGCTTGAAATCCGAACACCTCGTCCGTATCATTAGCACTCGCTAGAGACGAGTGCTAACACTCAAGTCTCCCTTATTCGTTGCGGCCGCAGCGAGTTAGTGGCCGCTAACATTTTGCTAAGGAGGATATCCCATGATGAACAAGATTCGACCCTTGCACGACCGCGTTGTCGTAAAGCGCCTCGATGCGGAAAACAAGTCTGCCGGCGGAATCGTGATTCCCGATACGGCCGGGGAGAAGCCCGATCAAGGCGAAGTAGTCGCCATCGGCAAAGGCAAGATCCTCGAAGACGGAAAAGTGCGGCCGCTCGACGTCAAAGTCGGGGACCGCATCCTGTTCGGGAAATACTCGGGTCAGGCAGTGAAGGTGGAAGGGACCGAGTACCTGGTCATGCGCGAGGACGACATCATGGGTGTCGTCACCAAGTAGGTCAGAACGAAACGATCACAACTCAGGAGTGAGACATGCCCGCCAAAGACGTCCGTTTTCATGAGCCCGCAAGGCACAAGCTGCTTGCCGGGGTGAACATTCTCGCCGATGCGGTCAAGGTGACCCTCGGCCCCAAGGGCCGCAACGTGGTGCTCGAGCGCTCATTCGGCGCACCGACTGTGACCAAGGACGGCGTGTCGGTCGCCAAGGAAATCGAGTTGAAGGACAAGTTCGAGAACATGGGCGCGCAGATGGTGAAGGAAGTTGCGTCCAAGACATCGGACGTCGCGGGCGACGGCACGACTACCGCCACGGTCCTTGCGCAAGCGATTGTCAGGGAAGGCATGAAATTCGTCGCTTCCGGCATGAATCCGATGGACCTCAAGCGCGGAATCGACAAAGGTGTGGCCGTAGTGGTCGAGGAGCTCAAGAAGTTATCCAAGCCCTGCACGACCAGCAAGGAAATCGCCCAAGTCGGCGCGATTTCTGCAAACGCCGATGAAGCGATCGGCAAGATCATCTCCGACGCCATGGACAAGGTCGGCAAGGAGGGCGTGATCACCGTCGAGGACGGCAAGGGCCTGCAGAACGAGCTCGAGGTCGTCGAAGGCATGCAGTTCGACCGCGGCTACCTCTCGCCCTACTTCATCAACAACGCGGAAAAGCAGATCTCCGTCCTGGACGAACCCTACATCCTTCTGCATGACAAGAAGATCTCCAGTATCCGCGACCTGCTGCCGATCCTCGAGCAGGTGGCCAAGTCGGGTAAGCCGCTCCTCATTATCGCCGAGGAGGTCGAGGGCGAAGCCCTCGCTACGCTGGTGGTGAACAACCTCCGGGGGATTCTCAAGACGTCCGCGGTCAAGGCCCCGGGGTTCGGCGACCGGCGCAAGGCCATGCTCGAGGACATCGCCATCCTCGCCGGCGGGCAGGTCATCGCCGAGGAAGTCGGCCTGACCCTGGAAAAGGCGACGCTCAAGGATCTTGGGCGGGCCAAGCGGATCGAGGTGTCGAAGGAAGAGACCACGATCATCGACGGCGCGGGCGACCCCAAGACGATCGA
>JBGQKQ010000051.1:0-17171 GCA_041499655.1 Gammaproteobacteria bacterium | reverse complement strand
CTCGATAAGTGCTCGCATCCCAATCCGGAGCGCCTGTGTTCAACGGCGACAACTTCCAAATAGCCATGAATGTCCCCTTTGCTTCAACTACTTGCATGCGGCAAATCGTTCCAGCGCCTTGATGAGAACGAAGACTATCGGTATGTCCTCGGGATAGGGTTTCCCAGTCGAGGGATCAGATATCTCGACATCGAGGATGGCTAGCGTTCTTGCGCCATCCAATCCTTTTCCTTCGATACAGAATTTCTCTTTCACGCCGTCATAGCGCTTACGGTACGCATCAAACAGAACGATTCCGTCTCGCAGGCCGTTTATGTAGAGCTCAACGTGATCTTTGACTCCCGACTGCGGCGATTTGCTTTGCCGATACCACTTGAGATCTAGAGTCGCCTCTGCATGAAAGGATGCAAGTATCCCGCACAGAACGGCAGCGATACCCACGCAAACCTTAGATCTTTGGCTGAGCATTGCTATCCCCTTCCTTGTCGCCTAACGCCAAAGCTCAGCCGCGGGCCAGCGCTTTTTCTGGCCCGTCGGCTGGAGCGACTGGTTAGCTCTCATTTCCAGCCCTTGGGATCCAGATTCTGGACTAGGTTCTCTTTCAATGATTCTGGGTTGAAGTTCTTCCAGAAATCGGCAGGAGTAGGGAAAAGCAGAGAGGAAATACCTTCGTCTTTGTTCATTGGCATGTATAGATATATGCCGGTGAAGTTGTGAGCAGTCGTCAGCGTCCAGTATTGCAGCAGCGCCATTACGGATTGGCTAAGGATAAACCGCCAGTCAGTGATATAGAGCAATAGATATTGTTCAACGCCTTTTGCCTTGCCGTACTTTTCAGACTTGCCTTGGATCTTGCTCAAGAGGTACTTCGCTAGTTCGTATGGCTCATATGAAGGTGGCGCTGCCGCATAGGCTCCAACGTGCTCGAGGGGCGCAATCTCCATGAGTTCAAGTTTGCGAGACTTTCCATCTGCGCAATGCAGGGAAAAATCAAGGTCCGACTCAGGGTTCTTTTGCGCCTTGCAGTTGGAATGAGGAAATACATTTGCCGCTGGCGCCTGTTTCAGAAATGCGCCTGCGATTAGCACTTCGACCTCCTCCTTTGAGCTGGGGAAAACGAGAGGCATGAACTCGGTTTTAGCGCCGACAGGCATCTCGGTCAGTTTCGTAATCCCACTTTCACCCGTTGGCTTAACCATGAGAGCTAACGTCCACGCCCACCGGCGCGCGACTGCGATGTAGAAGAGAGTTGCGACGCTTCACGCGCGGAATCTTCCCCCGGTTTCGTTGACACCCGGATCATTGCACCTGCCGTTCAAACGTCGCAGGCGACACGTAGTTCAACGATGAGTGAAGTCTATCGCTGTTGTAGAAGGGCAAGTAGCTTTTCAATGCGTCGTGGATATCGTCGTCGGTGTTGAAGCGACAGCCATGATAGATCTCCGACTTCATCGAATGGAAGAAGGACTCGATGAAGGCGTTATCGGTGACCTTGCCGGGACGGTTCATGCTTTGCGTGAAGCCCAGTTCGGCGATTCGCTCCTTGAAGGCGCCAGCGGCGTATTCGATGCCCCGGTCGGTGTGGAACACCAACTCCGAGCCGGGTCTGCGGCTGCGCACGGCGCTGTTGAGCGCCTGGAGCGTGAGCCTGACGTCTTTTCTTGGCCCATAGCTCCAGCCCACGACGCGGCGACTGTACTTGTCCATCACCACCGCCAGGTAGCGGTAGATGCCGCCCACCTTCAAGTAGGTGATGTCCCCCACCCATACTTGGTCGGGTGCCTTGAGCTCACGATCGAGCTGCCGGTTCGGAATGCTGCCGAAGTAACGCTGCAATCTGGGGTTGGTGTAGCGGATCGTGGCCACCCGGGCCTTGATGCCCTGGGCACGCATCAGGCGCGCCACGCGGTGCTTCCCAACGCAATGACCGCGCTGGCGCAGTGCTTGGTGCACACGCGGGCTGCCATAGGTGCCGCGGCTTTCGGCGTGAACGGTACGGATCTGGGTGCTCAACGCTTCGTTCTGGCGCTCACGCTCGCTACGCTCTCGCGAGCGCCAGGCATAGAAGCCCGCTCTGGTCACCCCATACACCCGGCACATCAGCGTGAGATCGTGCTGCATCCGGTTTACTTCGATGAACTCGAAAATTTCCGCTTTCGATCGGAAGCAAACCGGATGGCTTTTTTTAAGAGCTCGTGCTCCTCCTTGAGCACCTTGTAGCGACGTTCCAGCTCCCTTAGCCGTCTCAGTTCCGCTGTGGTCTCTACGTCGAGCTTCGACGCCCTGGCCACGATTACCCCCTCTCGTACCTGCTTTCTCCACAACGACAGCATGAACGGATGGATATCCAGCGCCGTCGCCACATCCTGAATCAGCACACCCGGCAAACTGCTCAACTTCACCGCAGTTGCCTTGAATCGCTCTCCGTATTTCGCAATCTTTCTAGGTCCGGATCTTGCCACCGCACACCTCCGAGCTGTTAGCCCAGGGTGTCAACTAAATCGGGGGAAGCTTGTCTCTGCGAGTACAGCGTCCGTTAGGAGGTCCCTCGCTGCGCTCGGGATGACAACGGTTGCCCGTTGTCATCGAGCATCACGTGGATCGCGTGGCCGTGCTCGTCGACCTGCGCGACCTTCCCGGTGATGTCGCCGATCGACACCGGCTGGGCGCGGTAGGGAACGTTGTGCTTCTCGATGAACGTCGTGTAGACGGCGGCGACCCCGGGGAAGCCCACGAGCTTCCAGCCGGCCTTGTCGCGGTTGCCCCCGTATACCGGGTCGGCAAAAAAGCCCTCGACGGTATTGTTCAACAGCATGTTGAAGAAAAACTGCGCCCGCACCTGCTCGAGCTCGATCTTGCCTCCGTCCAGGCCCTTCAGCACCTCGTCCCGCTGCGCGCGGGAGAGCGCGTCGAAAGTCTTGCCGTGGGTCTTCTGGCAGTAGTTGTTCGTGTCGCGGATGCCGGCGCGGTACACCGCCGCGGGCGTCAAGGGCGACTGGTAGCCTTGCTGCGGCGTGCCCTCGGGCCAGGGGCCCTGCGTGTACTTCTTCGCCATCGTGCCGTAGCCGCCGAAGAGCTGCTGGTCGATGAAGTAGGTCACGCCGGCTTCCTTCGCACCCGGTCCCAGTTCGTCCTTGGGGATCAGGTGAGACACCGCCGCGTCGAGAAACGCGACCTCGGTCTGCGAGAGGAACATGTAGGGGCGCGTCTGCGAAGGCGCCGCCGCGCGCATGTGCTGCTTATCGTGATCGGAGTGGGGCCCGGTGACAGGCTTGGACTGCGCCACGGCACCGGCGGGAATGACCGCGCCCAGCGCGGCGGCGGATTTCAGAAAACGGCGACGGCCTGACGGCTCGTTCATGGCTCCCCCTTTGATTGGCCGCAAACTACCTTGCGGCAATGTACGCCGGGGCGCGGAGGAACGCAAAGCGCTCGGCCGCGGCGCGCCTTCTTGTCATGCCTTCGCAAGCTCGTTCAGGCAAAATCAGAAACTTGAATCCCGAGACCGCAGACGACGAGGCCGAGCGCGCTCATGTCCCGCTGATCAAGAAGCTGGGGCCGGGGCTCATCACGGGCGCGGCGGACGACGATCCCAGCGGTATCGCCACCTACTCGCAGGCGGGCGCGCAGTACGGCTACGGGCTGCTGTGGTCGGTGCTGTTCACCACGCCGCTCATGATCGGCATCCAGGTGGTGAGCGCGCGCATCGGCAGGGTCACGGGGCACGGCCTCGCCGCCAATATCCGCGAGCGGTTCCCGAAGCCGCTGCTCTACTTCATCGTCGCGCTCCTCCTCGTCGCCAACACCATCAACATCGCCGCGGATCTCGGGGCGATGGGCGACGCGCTCGTGCTGGTCGCGGGAGGAAGCAGCGAGATCTACGAGGTGCTGTTCGCGCTGGTGTCGCTCACCCTGCAGATCTTCATCCCCTTCCCGCGTTACGCGCCGATCCTGAAGTGGCTCACGCTGGCGCTCTTCTCCTACGTCGGCACCATGCTCGTCGTTCACGTGCCGCTGCAGGAGGTCGTGCTCGGGGCGCTCGTGCCGGCTCTGTCTTCCGACGGGCGCTACCTCGCCATCTTCGTGGCGGTGCTCGGCACGACCATCAGCCCGTACCTGTTCTTCTGGCAGGCGTCGCAGGAGGTGGAGGAGCAGCGCGCGACGCCCGGCCATGAGCCGCTCCGGGAAGCGCCGGGTCAGGCCCGGGTGCACCTCGCAAGGATCAAGACCGACACCACCATCGGCATGATCTATTCGAACCTCATCGCGCTGTGCATCATGCTCACGACGGCGGTCACGCTGCATGCGGCTGGCACGACCGACATCCAGAGCGCGGCCCAGGCGGCCGACGCGCTGCGGCCGCTCGCGGGAGAGTTCGCGTTCCTGCTCTTCGCGGCGGGGATCATCGGGACCGGCCTGCTCGCGGTGCCGGTGCTGGCGGGATCGGCGGCCTACGCGGTGGCCGAGACCTTCCGCTGGCCGATCGGGCTCGGGCTGACGCTCATGCAGGCGCGCGGCTTCTACGCGATCCTCACCGTGTCCACCGTGCTCGGCATCGCGATCGACCTGTGGGGCGTCGACTCGATCAAGATGCTGGTCTGGGCGGCGGTCGTCAACGGCGTCGTGTCCGTTCCGATCATGGCGGTCATGATGCTGCTCGCGGGGAATCCCGCCGTGATGGGCGCCTTCGTCATCGGCCGGCGCTTGAAGAGTCTCGGCTGGCTCGCGGTGGCGGTCATGGCGATGTCCGTGACCGCCATGTTCTGGCTGGTGTAAAGGCGCCCCGGCGAAGGGCGGGGAGGGCCTAGGCCGCGGCGCGCGGCTTGGAGAGCTCGCCCTCGCCGAGACGGACCGTGCTCGCGATCGAGTCGGCGACGTAGTCGAGGTTGCGCGAGTTGAGCGCCGCGACGCAGATCCGGCCCGACTCGATGCCGTACACGGAGTAGCGCTCGCGCATCGCGATCATCTGCTCGCGCGACAGGCCCGAGTAGGAGAAGATCCCGCGCTGCTGCAGGATGAAGCTGAAGTCGTCGGGGATGCGTTTTCTCAGGCGATCGACCAGCTCGCGCCTCACCGCGCGCACGCGGTCGCGCATGCCGATGACCTCTTTCTCCCACAGAGCCCGCAGTTCGGGCGACGCGAGCACCGCGGCGACGATACGCGCGCCGTGCGACGGCGGGTTCGAGTAGTTCGTTCGGATCATGCGCTTGAGGTTGCTGAGCACCCTCGCTGCCTCGCCGGCATCCGCGGCGACGACCGAGAGCGCGCCGACACGCTCGCCGTAGAGCGAGAAGGACTTGGAGAAGGACATCGCCACCAGCACCGCGGGCAGCGCCTGCGCGAAGCGGCGAGCCACCTGCGCGTCCTCCTCCACGCCCTCGCCGAACCCCTGGTAGGCGAAGTCGAGGAACGGGAGGAGGCGCCGCTCGGCGACGATCTTCATCACCTCGTCCCACTGCTCGCCCCGGATGTCGACGCCGGTGGGGTTGTGGCAGCAGGCGTGCAGCAGCACGACCGAGCCCTTCGGGATCCCCCTGAGGCAGGCGAGCATCTCGGGAAACCTGATGCCGCGGGTGCGGGGATCATAGTAGGG
This sequence comes from Gammaproteobacteria bacterium, assembly GCA_041499655.1. Taxonomy (GTDB): domain Bacteria; phylum Pseudomonadota; class Gammaproteobacteria; order Burkholderiales; family SG8-39; genus VBDM01. The sequence continues at coordinate 11,578 of JBGQKQ010000051.1, read as the reverse complement.
ATAGGTCTCGATCCTGAAGCCCGCCTCCTCGAACAGCGGCCGGTGGTTGTCGTAGGTCGGGTCGGACATGTAGACGGCGGCCTCGGGCGCGAAGCGCTTGATGAAGTCCGCGCCGACCTTGAGGCCGCCGGTGCCGCCCACCGCTTGGACGGTGGTGACGCGGCCCGCCGCGACCGCCGGGTGGTTCGGACCGAAGAGCAGCGACTGGACCTGGCGGATGTAGTCCGGAAAGCCGTCCATTGCCAGGTAGGGGCGGGCGACGCCGGCCGCGGTGAGCGCCCCGTCGGCGCGGCGAACGCACTCGAGCAGGGGCACCTTGCCCTGGTCGTCGTAGTAGACGCCGACGCCGAGGTTCACCTTCTTCGGGTTGGGGTCGGCAACGTAGACCTCAGTCAGGCCCAGGATCGCGTCCCGGGGCGCCATCTTCACGTTGGCGAGCAGGCTTTCTTCAGTTTGCATTGTGTTCGTTGGCTTGGGAAGTCAGGCAATTATACAATCACACCATGCCCCGTCCCATCCAGGGCCAGTGGAATACCGCGCCGAGCACCATCGAGGTCGCGGTCGCGAGGATCACCAGGATGATCATTGCCGGTATCGCCGCGATCGCCCACTTGACGAGCAGAACCACCATGGACCAGAACGGAATCTTGACATCGACGACCACGACCTCTCTGGCATCGCTCATAGGAGATTTCTCCGGGGAAAGCGACAGGGTACACCGCCATGGATAAGCCCGTGCGCATGCTGCTCGGTGATTATCCGCTCACCCAGGCGCTGAAGAAGGGCGAGGTGAAATCGGGCGCGGTGAACCTGGAGTTCGCCGACGTGAAGACGGTGAGCACGGCGTTCAAGCGCGTGGTGCGCAACCTGGAATTCGACTGCTCCGAGCTCGCGATCGTCACCTTCCTCATGGCGAAGGCCTCCGGCAAGCCGCTGGTTCTGCTGCCCGCCGTGGTGATGGCCCGCTTTCAGCATCCGCACATCGTCTACAACATGGAGCGCGGGCCGCTGTCGCCGGCAGACCTCGCCGGCCGCCGCGTGGGCACGCGCTCCTACACCGTGACCACCTCGACCTGGCTGCGCGGCATCCTCGCCGACGACTACGGCGTCGATCTCAGCCGCGTGAAGTGGGTGACCTTCGAGGAGCCGCACGTCGCCGAGTTCCGCGATCCGCCTTCGGTCGAGCGCGCGCCCGAAGGAAAGGAGCTGACCGCGATGCTCCTCGCCGGCGAGGTCGACGCGGCGATCCTGCCAGCGGTGCCGACCGACCCGCGGCTGAAACCGCTCATCCCCGATCCCCCGGCCGCTGCCGAGGCCTGGAGGAAGAAATACAACGCGATCCAGATCAACCACATGGTAGTGGTGAAGGAGTCGCTGTCGAAATCCAATCCCGATGGGGTGCGCGAGATCTACCGGCTGCTCGGCGAGAGCAAGAAAGCCGCGAAGCTGCCCAAGCCCGGCGAGATCGACGTCCACCCCTTCGGAGTCGAGGCGAACAGGCGCAATCTCGAGGTGGTCATCGACACCGTCTACCGCCAGGGCATGATTCCGAAGCGCTTCAGCGTGGATGAGCTTTTCGACGGCGTCACCCGCGCGCTGGGCTGAACGAACCAGGACATTCAGGGAAGACACGCATGATCATCGATTGCCACGGCCACTACACCACCGCTCCGAAGCAGCTCGAGGAATGGCGCAAGCGCCAGATCGCCGCCCTCGAGGACGCGAAGCACGTGCCTTCCAGGGGCTCGCTCGGGATCAGCGACGACGAGATTCGCGCGAGCCTGGAGGGCGCGCAGCTCAAGCAGCAGCGCGAGCGCGGCACCGACCTCACCATCTTCTCGCCACGCGCGATGGGCATGAGCCATCACATCGGCAACGAGACCACCAGCCGGCACTGGTCGGAGCACTGCAACGAGATGATCCACCGCGTGTGCAGCCTGTACCCGGAGAACTTCGTGGGCGTGTGCCAGCTGCCGCAGAGCCCGGGCGTCTCTCCGAAGAACTGCATTCCCGAGCTCGAGCGCTGCGTGAAGGACTTCGGCTTCATCGGCTGCAACCTCAACCCCGACACCTCGGGCGGCTACTGGAAGGACCCGCCGCTCACCGACAAGTGGTGGTATCCGCTCTACGAGAAGCTGGTCGAGCTGGAGGTCCCGGCGATGGTCCACGTGAGCGCGTCCTGCAATCCGGCCTTCCACGCGACCGGCGCGCACTACATCAACGGCGACACCACCGCCTTCATGCAGTTCATCACCGCCGATCTGTTCAAGGATTTTCCGACGCTGAAGTTCATCATCCCTCACGGCGGCGGCGCCGTGCCCTATCACTGGGGCCGCTACCGCGGGCTTGCGCAGGACATGAAGCGGCCTCCGCTGAAGGAGATGCTGGTGAACAATGTGTTCTTCGACACCTGCGTCTATCACCAGCCGGGTATCGATCTGCTGCTGAAAGTGATTCCGGCGGACAACATCCTGTTCGCCTCGGAGATGGTCGGGGCGGTGAAGGGCGTGGATCCGGAGACCGGCTTCAACTACGACGACACCAAGCGCTACATCGACGCGGCCAAGGGCCTCGGCAAGGAGGACAAGGAAAAGATCTTCTGCGGCAACGCGCGCCGCGTGTACAAGCGCCTCGCGAAGAGGACCACTGCCGCGGCCAGGTAAGCCGCTCTACTTCTTTTCCGGGGCGGCCGGCGCGGCGGGGGCAACCGGCTCCGCCGGCTTTGTGGGCACGACGACCCCTGGCGCCAGCGGAATCTCCTCGACGGCGGTGACCCTGGTCACGTAGTAGCGGGTCTCGCCGAAGCAGTGGGTCGGGATGCCGACCTTCTCCTCGTAGTGCAGCGACACGCGTTTGCCCATCACCTTGTTGATATGCTCGGCGGTCTCGTCGTCCCAGACGGTGAAGATGAATTTTTCGGTGGTCGTGCCCGGCATCGACACCATCGCCATCTCGCCTTCCCAGGTCTTGCACAGCCAGCCCTTGCTCGAGAGCTTCTGAACCCAGCCCGCGCGCTCGCCGCTCGAGTAGCTCCAGTAGATCACCACGAGAATGTAGCCGGCGGCGACGACGACCAGCGCGCCGACCAGGGCAACGATGCCTTTGACGTTCATGATCCGCTTCTCCCGTTTGCGCCGCTATGATAGAGCTTTCGGCCTGCCGGCGCGTTTGCGCCGCGGTTTTCGTTCAACCTGTCGCCTGTATACGACGCCGGTTGGCGTCAAAAATGACCAATAGGATCAAAACACTTCACCTCGCGCTGCCCCGGTTCGAGAAATAGTCCCTGAATCGCGGTGGCGCCTGGCGCCCGCCTGATCTATCGTATGCCGTTGTTCTGACACTGGCCGGCCGGCCGGAGGGGAGATCTCATGACAAGCAACCAGTTCTGGATGATCTGGCCCGACAACCCCATGGCTTCCGCGCTGATCCTGTTTGCCATCGCGATGCCGTTCCTCTACGCCGCGAGGAGACTCGTGCACGACCTGTTCCGTTCGTTCGGCCACATGGTCGGCGGCCCCCTGAGGCTGGGCGCGCGCTGGTTGTTCGCCACCGCGAGGGACATGAAGGAGCGCAACCGCGCCGTGCTGCTCGCCCACGGGCGCGAGGAGGTCGGCCAGACGATCGAACGCGAGTTCGAGCGCATCGGGACGATGGTCACGCGCGACCTGGAAGGCTATCCGGCCCTGCAGCGCAAGCTGCTCGAGGAAATCACGCGGGTCGAGGAGGACTACAAGAAATGCGGAGAAGTGCCGCCGCCGCCCCCCGAGTGGGTCGAGGCTGTCACCGCGATCGCCAAGGTCAAGTCCGAGGGCAACGAGATGGTCCAGCGGATCCTCGAGGAGATCAAGCGCTCGGTCGAGAGCATCCACGCCAAGGCGCTCGCCGAGTACCGCCGCGCCTACGAGTCGCGGCACAAGATACTGAACGGGTTCATGCCCTTCTGGCGCTCGCTCGACAGGACTTTCGGTCAGGTCGACAAGAAGCTGACCTGGCTGCAGGATACGTCCTCGAAAATCGACGCGCAGATGGAGAAATACGAACAGATCAACAAGAAGACGGATAAGTCCGAGCACGCGCTGACGGTTTCGGCGTTCACGCAGTTCGCGATCGCGACGCTGGTCCTCGCGATAGCGGTGGGCGGCGCGCTCGTCAACTTCAAGCTGATCGCGCTTCCGTTCTCCGAGATGGTCGGCGCGGGCGACTACCTGACCTCCACGCTGCGCATGTCCGACGTGGCCGCGCTCGTCCTGATCTTCCTCGAGGCGACCATGGGGCTGTTCGTGATGGAGACGCTGCGTATCACGCACCTCTTTCCCATCATCGCTAACATGAGCGAGCGCATGCGCCGCCGCATGCTCTGGGCGGCGGTGGTGTTTCTCGTCGCGTTCGCGGGAATCGAGGCGGCGCTCGCCCTGATGCGCGACATGCTCGCCGCGGACAGGCAGGCCCTGGTTCAATCGCTCGCGACTGGGCAGCAGGCGGCTCCGCCCGATCCGCTGCTCAGGCTCATCCCGACCTCGGCGCAGATGCTCCTCGGTTTCTTCCTGCCCTTCGCCCTGGCCTTCGTGGCGATCCCGCTCGAGTCTTTCATCTACTCGTTGCGGACGGTCGGCGGGTCGTTCCTGGTGTTGCTCGTCCGCGTGAGCGGGTTCGCGCTGCGCGTTCTCGGCAACCTCGTGCGGCAGCTGTGCAGAGTGCTGATCGCCGTGTACGACGTGACGATCGTGTTGCCGCTGCTCATCGAGCGCGTCGTGAAGGCGGCCCGTGCGGACGACGACGGCAGGGAATCGCGTCCCATGAAGAAGGCGGCATAGAGGAGGCGACCATGGTCAAACGCTTGCTCCTCGCATCCCTGCTCGGATTGTCGGCATCGACTTGTACCGACCAGCGTAGCCACACCCAGGCCGTATACATGTTGATCGATACCTCGGGAACCTATGCACAAGAGGTCGGCAAGGCCCAACGCATCGTCAACTACCTTCTTGGCACGCTCCAGTCCGGGGATTCGCTCGCCGTGGCGCGGGTGAAGACCCGCAGCTTCAGCGAGAAGGACATCATTGCCAAGGTGACCTTCGACAACCGCCCCTCGCAGGCGAACGCGGAGAAGCGCGCTTTCCGCGACAAGATAGACGCCTTCGTCAAGACAGTGGGAGGAAGCGCCTACACCGACATCACCGGCGGCCTGATCCAGGGTGGCATGTATCTGAACGAGACCGGCGCGGGAAGGAAGACCATTCTCATCTTCTCCGATATGCAGGAGGAGCTCGACAAGGTCACGATCCGCGATATCCCGATCGACCTCAAGAATATCCGCGTGGTCGCGCTCAACGTCGTCAAGCTCAAGACCGACAATATCGACCCGCGCCGCTACACGGGCCGGTTGGAGGCCTGGCAGAAGCGCGTCGAAGGGGCCGGTGCTTCGGAGTGGATCATCATCAACGACATCGAGCGCCTCGACTCGATGCTCGGCAGGGGCTAGCGGTCCATCCTTTTCGGCCGGGTCGCGCCCCGGCCTCGCGTCACTTCTTGCCCTGCGTGAACTGTGCGCTTGCCTTGTCGAAGGCCTTGCGCATCGCCGCCCAGGCTTCGTCCGCGCCGCGCTGAAGCTCCGTCCAGGCGTCGCCCGAGGCGGCCTGCACCTTGCGCAGCTGCTCCATCGCCTGCTGCTGGTGCTGCTTGATGCCGGCGAGCTGCTTGTCGTACTCCGCGCGCATGCTCGCCTGAGTCTTGGCGGCCTGGCCTTCCCATTTCGCCACTTCGGTGTTCCACTGATCGAGCTGGGTTTTCAGCTTCGCTATGTATTCGTCGCGCTTCGGTGCCATGTGAGTTCCTTTCGTCCAACCCCCTGAAATCCAATACTACTCCCATCCTCCGGGTCCAGCGGCGAGGGTGGCGACCAGGCAGAAGTTTACGGTTTCTTTACGCGCCCGGCCGGGGTTTTTACTCCGATTTGACGCCCCGGTATCTATAGTCGACTCACCGACCATCGGGAGACGGACATGGACCTGCTTTACGTGGGATTGATGGTGGCGTTCATCGCCGCGAGCATCGCGCTCGTGTACGGCTTCGACAAGCTCAAGGGGCGGCCATGAGCTGGGTCTACATTCTGAGCAGCGTGATCGCCACCGCGATCTTTGTGTACCTCGTCATCGCTCTGCTTTGGCCGGAGAAATTCTGATGACTCCCAACGGTTATCTGCAGCTCTTTTTCTATGTCGCCGTCCTGATCGCGCTGGCGAAGCCGCTCGGCACGTACATGGCGGCCATTTACGAGGGCAGGCCGGCCATCCTGAACCAGTTCGGTGCGCCGATCGAGCGGCTCATCTACCGCCTCTGCGGGGTGAAGGAGCAGGAGGAGATGCGCTGGACCCAGTATGCCCTGGCGGTGCTCTGGTTCAGCCTCTTTGGCCTGCTCGCCGTGTACGGCCTGCAGCGCCTGCAGAATGTCCTGCCGCTCAATCCCGCCGGCATGGCGGCGGTGTCTCCGGATTCCTCGTTCAACACGGCTGTCAGCTTCGTCACCAACACCAACTGGCAGGGCTATGGCGGTGAGTCCACCATGAGCTATCTCACCCAGATGCTCGCGCTCACGGTGCAGAACTTCGTTTCCGCCGCGCTCGGCATGGCGGTGGTCGTCGCGCTGACTCGCGGCCTCGCACGCCAGTCCTCGCAGACGCTGGGGAATTTCTGGGTCGATCTCACGCGCGGCACGCTCTATATCCTGCTGCCGTTGTCTTTCGTTCTTGCGCTGGTTCTCGTCGCTCAAGGAATGCCGCAGACGTTCTCCGCTTACCAGACCGTGCCGCTCGTGGAATCGGTCGAATACGACAATCCGAAGCTCGACGCCGCCGGCCAGCCAGTCAAAGACGAAAAAGGCAATCCGGTGACCGAGAAGGCGACGCAGAAGGAACAGGTCCTCGCCGTGGGACCGGTCGCCTCGCAGATCGCGATCAAGCAGCTCGGCACCAACGGCGGCGGCTTCTTCAACGTCAATTCGGCCCATCCCTACGAAAACCCGACGCCGCTCTCGAACTTCCTCGAGATGCTCGCGATCCTGCTGATCCCCGCCGCGCTCTGCACCACTTTCGGCGTCATGGTCGGGGACCGGCGCCAGGGCTGGGCCGTTCTCGCCGCGATGACCATCGTTTTCGTCGCGCTGCTCGCGGTCTGCGTCGGCTCGGAGCAGGCGGGCAACCCGGCGCTGGCAAGACTCGGCGTGGACCAGACCGCATCAAGCGCCCAGGCCGGGGGCAACATGGAAGGCAAGGAGACGCGCTTCGGCGTGGTGAATTCCGCGTTGTGGGCGACCGCGACGACCGCGGCTTCCAACGGCTCGGTGAATTCCATGCACGACTCGTTCACGCCGCTCGGCGGACTGGTGCCGCTGTGGCTGATCCAGATCGGCGAAGTGATCTACGGCGGCGTAGGGTCCGGCCTGTACGGGATGCTCATGCTCGTGATCGTCGGCGTGTTCGTGGCCGGGCTGATGATCGGCCGCACGCCCGAGTACCTCGGCAAGAAGGTCGAGGCCTACGAGATCAAGATGGCCTCGATCGCCGTGCTCGTGCCCCTGTTCACCGCGCTCTTCGGCACCGCGGCCGGCGTGATCGCCGATGCCGGCCGGGCGGGCGTGGCCAATCCCGCCGCGCATGGTTTCAGCGAGATCCTGTACGCATTCTCTTCGGCGAGCGGCAACAACGGCAGCGCGTTCGCGGGACTCTCGGCGAATACGCCGTTCTACAACACCGCGCTCGGCGTGGTCATGTTCTTCGCGCGCTACTGGATCATCATCCCGGTTCTCGCGCTCGCCGGCTCCATGGCGGGGAAGAATAAGGTCCCGGCAGGCGCCGGAACGCTGGAAACGCACACGCCGCTGTTCATCTTCTTCCTCGTCGGCGTGGTCGTCATCATCGGGGCCCTGACATTCATCCCGGCGCTCGCGCTCGGGCCGATCGTCGAGCACCTTGTTCTGTACGGCGTGAAGTAGCTTGCGCCGGAAAATCGGAGTCAGATCACCATGAGCACGCAAGCGCTTTCAACTGTTCCCCTGCCTCCGCGGGCCTTGATCACGCGCGGCATCCTGCGGGGCGCCTTGATCGAGTCGTTCGTGAAACTGCTGCCGCAGCAGCAGTGGAAGAACCCCGTGATGTTCGTCGTGTACGTGGGCAGTTTCCTCACAACGATCCTCTGGTTTCAGGCACTAAGCGGCAAAGGCGAAGCGCCGGCGGCGTTCATTCTGGCGGTGACCCTGTGGCTGTGGTTCACGGTGCTGTTCGCGAATTTCGCGGAAGCGGTGGCAGAGGGCCGTAGCAAGGCGCAGGCCGCGGCGCTCCGCAGCGCCAAGCGCGACACCATGGCGAAGAGGCTCGACTCGCCGAAAGCGTCGAAGTGGACCATGGTCGCCTCGACCGCTCTGAAGAAGGGCGATGTGTTCCGCGTCGAAGCCGGCGACTTCATTCCCGCCGACGGCGAAGTGGTCGAGGGCGTCGCCTCGGTCGACGAGTCGGCGATCACCGGCGAATCGGCGCCCGTGATCCGCGAGTCGGGCGGCGACTTCTCCTCGGTTACCGGCGGCACGCGCGTGCTGTCGGACTGGCTGGTGGTGCGTGTCACGGTCAACCTGGGCGAATCATTCCTCGACCGCATGATCGCCATGGTCGAGAGTGCGCGCCGTCAGAAGACGCCGAACGAGATCGCCCTCACCATCCTGCTGGTCAAGATGACGCTGATTTTCATGTTCGCCACGGTCACGCTGTTGCCGTTCTCGATCTATGCGGTGGACATCACCAAAACGGGCAATCCGGTCACGATCACGGTGCTGGTCGCGCTGCTGGTATGCCTCATTCCAACCACCATCGGCGGGCTGCTTTCGGCGATCGGGCTCGCCGGCATCGGCCGGATGCTGCGCGCGAACGTGATCGCAGTCTCCGGACGCGCCGTCGAAGCCGCCGGCGACGTCGATGTGCTGCTCCTCGACAAGACCGGCACCATCACGCTCGGCAACCGGCAGGCCTCGAATTTCCTGCACGCTCCAGGCGTTACCGAGGCCGAGCTCGCGGACACGGCGCAGCTCGCGTCGCTCGCTGACGAGACGCCGGAAGGCCGCTCGGTCATGGTGCTCGCGAAGCAGAAATTCAACCTGCGCGAGCGCGACATCAAGTCGCTCAACGCGACCTTCGTACCGTTCTCTGCGCATTCGCGCATGAGCGGCGTGAACATCGGCGAGCGCCAGATCCGCAAGGGCGCGGCCGACGCGATACGCGCCTGGGTCGAGTCCAAGGGCGGGAAGTTCCCGGGTGAAGTGCTGATGCTGGTGGACAATGTCGCACGGCGCGGCTCGACGCCCCTGGTGGTGACCGAGGGCACGCGGGTGCTCGGCGTGATCGAGCTGAAGGACATCGTCAAAGGCGGCATCAAGGAGCGTTTTGCGCAGTTGCGCCGCATGGGCATCCGGACGGTGATGATCACCGGGGATAACCGCTTGACCGCGGCGGCGATTGCCGCCGAGGCCGGCGTCGACGACTTTCTCGCCGAGGCGACCCCGGAGGCGAAGCTCAAGCTCATCCGCGAGACTCAAGGGCAGGGACGCCTGGTCGCCATGACGGGCGATGGTACCAACGACGCGCCCGCGCTCGCGCAGGCCGACGTCGCGGTGGCGATGAACACCGGCACGCAAGCGGCAAAAGAGGCCGGCAACATGGTCGATCTCGACTCCAACCCGACCAAGCTGATCGAGATCGTCGAAATCGGCAAGCAGCTGCTGATGACGCGCGGCGCGCTCACGACCTTCTCGATCGCCAACGACGTCGCCAAGTACTTCGCGATCATTCCCGCGGCCTTCGCCACGACCTACCCGCAGCTCAACGCCCTCAACGTCATGCATCTCGCGACGCCGGGGAGCGCGATCCTGTCCGCGGTGATCTTCAATGCGCTCATCATCATCGCGCTCATCCCGCTCGCGTTGAGGGGTGTGCGCTATCGCCCCATCGGCGCCCGGCCGCTGCTGCGCGATAACGTGCTGATTTACGGCATCGGCGGGATCATCGTGCCGTTCGTCGGCATCAAGTTGATCGACATGATCCTCGCTGCCATGGGAATGGCGTAAACGTTTCCAGGAAAAACCCCGGAGAGAAACCATGTTTGCCCAATTCAGACCCGCTCTCGTATTGATGATTCTGATGACCGTGCTGACCGGCATCGTCTATCCCCTGCTGGTCACCGCCGTCTCGCAGGTCGGCATGCCGGCGCGCGCGAACGGAAGCCTGATCGTCCGCGAGGGCAAGCCCGTGGGATCCGTTCTGATCGGCCAATCCTTCGGTGACCCCAAGCACTTCTGGAGCCGGCCGTCGGCGACCTCGCCGTATCCCTACAACGCCTCCTCGTCGAGCGGTTCGAACCAGGGGCCGACCAACCCTGCGCTTACCGACGCCGTGGGCGCGCGCATCAAGGCGCTGCGCGACGCCGATCCCGGCAACACCGCTCCCGTGCCCGCCGACCTGGTCACCGCGTCGGGAAGCGGTCTGGACCCGCACATCAGCCCGGCGGCTGCCGAGTACCAGGTTGCGCGCGTGGCCAAGGCGCGGAGCGTCGATCCCGCGAAGGTGAGGGCGCTGGTCGCCGAAGTGACAGAAGGCAGGCAGCTCGGCTTCCTCGGCGAGCCGCGCGTCAACGTGCTCAAGCTGAATCTTGCGCTCGACGCGCAGCGCTAGCCCTGCAATCGGAATCTTGACGCCCTTTTTACGCATCCGGCTCCGCTCTTTACGAGAAATTTGCGCTCCAATCCTTATAGTTGGGGCATGAAAGGAGTTCGAGCCATGAACAACCTGATCAAGAGCGTCCTCATCGGCGCCGCGGTCGCTACCGCTGTCACCGCGGCCGTGAGCGCACTCACCAGCCTCGGCGGCGAGCCCGAGTACAGCATCGTGCGCGGCATCCGGGCCGAGCGCGCTGCTGCGACCGCGAACCCGCGCTGCGCGCCTAGGCCCATCAAGATGCCGTGCCTGCAACCGGATGCCTAGGGGAATGCGATGCCTACCGCGGGTGAAGTCTTGTTCGGCCTCGGAGCTTTCTTTTTCATCCTGTGGGTCCCCCTGGTAGGAGGATTCCTGATGAGGAAGCTGTGCGACTACGAAGAGCGACCCCGCGATCGCGGCCGGTTCGGTTCGCGGTAGAAGCCTCGGGCCTATAATCCGGGCCATGGCGGACGCCTCGCGCCCGGATCCGGATGCCTTGCTCGCGAAAGTCCAGCGCGAGGAAGCCAAGCGCAGGCGCGGGCACCTGAAGATCTTCTTCGGCGCTGCCGCCGGCGTCGGCAAGACCTACGCGATGCTCGCCGCCGCGCACGAGAAACACGGCGAGGGCGTGGACGTCGTCATCGGCATCGTCGAGACGCACGGCCGCGCCGAGACCACGGCGCTCCTCGAAGGCCTTGAGATACTCCCCGCGCGCATGGTCGAGCATCGCGGGGCGCGGCTGCGCGAGTTCGATCTCGACGCGGCGCTCAAGCGCCGGCCGACGCTCATCATCGTCGACGAGCTCGCGCACACCAACGCGCCGGGCTCGCGCCACCCCAAGCGCTG
>JBGQKQ010000050.1:0-17197 GCA_041499655.1 Gammaproteobacteria bacterium | reverse complement strand
GAACGCACGACCTCTCCCTTACCAAGGGAGTGCTCTACCACTGAGCTACAACGGCTGCGTGCGTTTCGATAAATTCGCTCAGTTCCGAATACGACCAAGAGTACGGAGTGCAGAAAATCTGGAGCGGGTGAAGGGAATCGAACCCTCGTCGTAAGCTTGGAAGGCTTCTGCTCTACCATTGAGCTACACCCGCGTCGTGGGTAAGCAATTTTCACGACCGAATCCTTCAAAAGCCCGACTCGAAGCACCGATGACTGGTGGAGGAGGTTGGATTCGAACCAACGTAGGCGCAAGGCCAACAGATTTACAGTCTGCCCCCTTTAACCGCTCGGGCACCCCTCCGAACGAAACCGCTGATTATGCGTAGTATTTCGGGGGCTGTCAACGCTCGCTGGCATACATTTCGCTTTGGGGGCGCCCGCGCGCGGTCAAGCGGGAGCGGAAGAGCGCGGGAAAGCGAGATGATACCCGGATGAACAGCGTTGCGAAACAGGGTTTGGTGCTCGTCCCCGGCCTGCTGTGCGATGCGCTCCTCTGGAAGGCGCAGATCGAGGCGCTCGGCGGGGAAATCAAGTGCTGGGTCGCCGATCACACGCGATCCGCGACCATGACCAGCGTCGCCGCCGACGTGCTCCAAGACGCGCCCTTCGAGCGCTTCGCCCTGGCCGGCCTGTCGATGGGCGGTTATGCCGCCCTCGAGATCGTTCGCCAGGCGGCGCACCGGGTGGACAGGCTCGCCCTGCTCGACACCAGCGCGCGGGCGGACACCCCGGACCAGCTCACGAAGCGCGAAGGCCTGATCGCGCTCGCCAGAGCGGGCCGCTTCGTCGGGGTCACCCAGGCGCTCCTTCCCCTGTTCGTACATCGCGATCGGCTCGGCGATCGTGAGTTAGTGAACACTGTCAAGGCAATGTCCATAAACATTGGACGGGGCGGGTTCATCCGCCAGGAGCAGGCGATCATGAGCCGCGCCGACAGCCTGCCTCTGCTGCCGACTATCGCCTGCCCGACCCTGGTCCTGTGCGGCCGGCAGGACGCGGTCACGCCTTTAGCCAGGCACGAGGAAATGGCGGGCGGGATCTCCGGCGCGACCCTCGAGGTCATAGAGGACTGCGGACACCTCTCTACGCTCGAGCGGGCGGCCGAGGTCAGCGACGCGCTAAGGACGTGGCTCTCGGTCAAGTAAAATGCCCGCAGCCATGAACGCTCCCGAACGGGTTCCGCAGATCAGCCTGGACGACAAGTACACGCTGCAGTCCGGGCGCGCTTTCATGACCGGCACCCAGGCCCTGGTACGCGTGCCGATGCTGCAGCGCGTGCGCGATCTTGCCGCGGGACTGAACACGGCGGGATTCATCTCCGGGTACCGCGGCTCGCCCGTCGGCGGTCTCGACCAGGCACTGTGGAAAGCGAAGCCCTTCCTCGACGAGCACCACGTCGTATTTCGCCCGGGCGTCAACGAGGACCTCGCCGCGACCTCGATCTGGGGCACGCAACAGGTCAACCTCTATCCCGACGCGAAGTACGACGGCGTGTTCGCCATGTGGTACGGCAAGGGGCCGGGGGTCGACCGTTGCGGCGACGTGTTCAAGCACGCCAACTCGGCCGGGACCTCGAAGCACGGCGGCGTGCTGGTCCTCGCCGGCGACGATCACGCGGCGAAGTCCTCGACTCTCGCCCACCAGAGCGAGCACGTATTCAAGGCCTGCTGTATTCCGCTGCTCAACGCATCGAGCGTGCAGGAGTATCTCGATCTCGGCCTGCACGGCATCGCCATGTCGCGCTTTTCGGGCTGTTGGGTGGCGTTCAAGTGCGTCACCGACGTGATCGAATCGGGTGCGGTGGTGGAGATCGATTCGCAGCGCGTGCAGATCGCCCTGCCCTCGGACTTCGCGATGCCCCCGGGCGGCCTCAACATCCGCTGGCCGGACGGGTTTCTCGAGCAGGAGGCACGGCTCCTCGACTACAAGGTGTACGCGGCGCTCGCTTATTGCCGCGCCAACAAGCTCGACCGCATCGTCTGGGACTCTCCGCGCGCGAAACTGGGGATCATCACTACGGGCAAATCCTTCGCCGATACCGTCCAGGCGCTCGCCGACCTGGGCATCGACGAGCGTGTCGCCGCGGAAGTCGGCATCCGCCTCTACAAAGTCGCGATGTCCTGGCCGCTCGAGCCGCAGGGCGCGCGACGCTTCGCCGAGGGCCTGGAAGAGATCCTGGTGGTCGAAGAAAAGCGCCAGGTCATCGAATACCAGATCAAGGAGGAGCTCTATCAATGGCGGGAAGATGTATACAAAAATGCGCGCCCGCCGCGCGTGGTCGGCAAGTTCGACGACAACGGTGAATGGTCGATCGCCGCGGGGCAGCCGGCGGGCAACTGGCTGCTTCCCGCGCATTACGAGCTCTCGCCCGCCCTGATCGCGAAGGCGCTGGCGGGCCGCCTGGTGAAGCTTGGCCTGGACAAGCACCTGGGCGAGCGCTACCAGGAGCGCGTCGCCTATCTCGAGTTCAAGGAAAAGGCTCTCGCGAAACCACGAGTCGTCGCCAACCGCCTCCCCTACTTCTGCTCCGGCTGCCCGCACAACACGTCCACGCACGTACCCGAGGGCAGCCGCGCCCTTGCCGGAATCGGCTGCCACTTCATGGCGCTGTGGATGGACCGCAACACGGCGACCTTCACCCACATGGGCGGCGAGGGCGCGCCCTGGATCGGTCAGGCGCCCTTCACCAGCTGCCCTCACGTATTCGCGAACATCGGCGACGGCACCTACTTCCACTCGGGCCTGCTCGCGATACGCGCCGCCGTCGCCGCCGGCGTCAGCATGACCTACAAGATTCTCTACAACGACGCGGTCGCGATGACCGGGGGCCAGCACGTGGACGGGCCGCTCGATCCGGCGAGGGTTTCGCGGCAGATCGCCGCAGAAGGCGTGGGCACGATCGTCGCGGTCGTGGACGAGAAAGAACCGCTCCCCGGCAGCCTTGACTGGGCGCCAGGGGTGACCATCCGGCCGCGCGAGGAGCTCGACGCGGTACAGCGCGAGCTGCGCGAGAAGAAGGGCGTGTCGGCCATCATCTACGTGCAGACCTGCGCGACCGAGAAGCGCCGGCGCCGCAAGCGCGGCGAATTCCCCGATCCACCCAAGCGCGTCGTCATCAACGAGCTCGTCTGCGAAGGCTGCGGGGACTGCAGCGTCGCGTCGAACTGCCTCTCGGTCGAACCCCTGGAGACCGAATTCGGCAGGAAGCGCGCCATCAACCAGTCCGCGTGCAACAAGGACTACTCCTGTCTCAAGGGATTCTGCCCGAGCTTCGTCACCGTCGAAGGCGGGGCCTTGAGAAAAGGCAGGGCAGCCACGGGAGCCGAAGCGGACTTCCCGGCCCTTCCCGAGCCCTCACCGCGCGATCTCGAACGTCCGCACGCGACGCTCGTGACCGGAATCGGCGGCATGGGGGTGATCACCATAGGCCAGATCATGGCGATGGCGGCTCACCTCGAGGGCAAAGGCGCTACCGTGCTCGACATGAGCGGCCTCGCGCAGAAATTCGGACCGGTGATGTCGCACGTGAGGATCGCGCGCTCGCCGGCCGAGCTGCACTCGGTGCGCGTCGGCGTCGGCGCGGCGGACCTGGTCCTGGGCTGCGACATGGTGGTGACCTCGGGGAACGAGGCGCTCTCGAAAATTAACGACAAGACCACTCGCGTGCTGGTCAACGCCACGGTCTCGCCGACGGCCGAATTCGTCAAGAACCCGGATTGGCAGCTTCCCGGAAGCCGCCTGGAAGCCGATCTCGTCGATGCGGCCGGGCCGAAGAACGTCGATTTCGTGGCGGCCGGGAAGCTCGCGATGGCCCTGATGGGCGATGCCATCGCCACCAACATGTTCATGCTCGGCTACGCGTTCCAGAAAGGATGGGTGCCGCTCGCCGAAGCCTCGCTGCTCCGCGCAATCGAGCTGAACGGCGTCGCGGTCGAATTCAACAAGAAGGCGCTCCTCTGGGGACGGCGCACGGCCGCCGACCCGGTGCGGGTCGAGCGCCTGGCGACGCCCGCGGAAGTCGTGTCGCTTTCGCCGTCGCTCTCGCGCAATCTCGAGGAAGCGATCGCCCGCCGGGTAGAATTTCTGACGGGTTACCAGGACGCCGCCTACGCCGAGCGCTACCGCCGCCTGGTCGAGCGCGTGCGCGAGGCTGAGGCGCGCAAGACCGGCGCCACCGGTCTCGCCGAGGCGGTCGCCCGCCATTTCTTCAAGCTCATGGCCTACAAGGACGAATACGAAGTGGCGCGCCTTTACTCCGACCCGGCATTCATGCGGAGGATCGAAGGGATGTTCGAAGGCGGCTACAAGCTGAAGTTTCACCTGGCTCCGCCGGTCTTCAACCGGCCCGACCCGCGCACCGGCGAGGCGACGAAGATCGAGTTCGGACCCTGGATGATGACGGCGTTCCGCGTGCTCGCGAAATTGAAGCGCCTGCGCGGGACGCGGTTCGATGTATTCGGGATGACCGAGGAGCGCAGGACCGAGCGGCGCCTCATCGGCGATTACGAGGCGACCGTGTCCGAACTGCTGGAGCGCCTGGACCACGCCAATCACGATCTCGCCGTGGAAATCGCAACGATTCCCGATCTCATCCGCGGCTACGGACATATCAAGCGCCGCCACCTCGACAACGCGAAGAGAAAGGAAGCCGGACTGCTGGCCGCGTTTCGCGCTTCGCGGGCAGCGGCGAAAGCCGCCTAGCATGTCGCTCACCCGCGCCGATCTGGAGAAGGATCTCCTGCGGGAGACGTTTCGCAGGGCCCATCCCGGAGCGCCGGTTCTCTCCGACGCCGAGCAGGAAGCCTCCCTGCGCGCGATTCTCGACGAGCACCAGCCGGGCGCCGACGTCTGGCTGTTCGGCTACGGTTCGCTCGTCTGGAACCCCATCGTGCATCACGAGGAGCGGCGCGTCGCGCGCCTGCACGGGTTCCACCGCAGCTTCTGCCTGTGGTCGCACGTCAACCGCGGCTCGCTGCAGAAGCCCGGCCTGGTGCTCGGCCTGGACGCGGGCGGCAGCTGCCGCGGCGTAGCCTTCCGCATCGCCGGCCGCCAAGCCGTCGAGGAACTGCGGCTGCTGTGGCGGCGCGAGATGGTCCTCGGCGCCTACTCGCCGCGCTGGGCCACTGTGGAATCCGGCAGCGAAACGCTCAGGGCCATCGCCTTCTTCGTAAACCGCCGTCACGCGAACTACGCGGGGAGGCTCCCTCTCGAGACGGTGATCAGGACGCTGGTGAGCGCGCGCGGCCAGCTCGGGACGCCGGCCGAGTACCTTCTCGAGACCGTGCACGGACTGGTCGAGCACGGGGTACGCGATCCGTATCTGCTCGAGCTGCGCAAGCGCGTGCTCGCCCTGCACCCGGAGATCACGCCTTCACGGACACGCTGACGCGCTGCTGACAAGCCCGCAGCGGAATAGTCCGATCGCTTCAGGTGTTAGAATTCCGGCTCGCCCGCAATCCCGCAGACACCCTATCGTCCAGCCTCGCGACGCGCGAGGGGAGCAAGCTTGGCCAAGATCGTAGTCATCGAAGACGACGTCACCTTCCTCGACCTGCTGCGCGTGCATCTGGCAAGCGCGGGGCACGAGGTGCTGACGGCCGAGGACGCGGCGCTGGGCTTGCGCGCGGTCATCACCGAGGCGCCGGACCTGATCCTTCTCGACCTCACGGTCCCTTACCTCAGCGGATTCGAGATGATCAAGGCGCTGCGCAACGATCCGGCGACGAAGGGCATTCCGGTGGTGGTGCTCACCGGGCTCAAAGACGACGAGACGTTCGCGCGGGCGCGCAAGCTCGGCGCCTCCCATTTCCTAACCAAGCCGGTCGAGCGGGACGTGCTGATCAGGGCGATCGAGACACAGCTCAAGACGCCCAAGAAACTCGCCAGAACCAAGAAACGCGGCTGAGCCGAGCGGGCCCGGCGTCCCTCAGCGCGCCTCTTCCCGAAGCGCCCGCCTCAGGATCTTTCCCACGTTGGTCTTTGGCAGTTCCTGCCTGAACTCGATGGTCTTGGGCCGCTTGTAGCCGGTGAGATTGGCAGCGCAGTGCTTGCGTAGTTCCTCCTCGGTGAGCGAAGGGTCCCGCTTGACGACGAACAGCTTGGGCACTTCGCCCGAGTGCTCGTCGGGCACTCCGATCACCGCGCATTCGAG
The DNA here is from genome assembly GCA_041499655.1 of Gammaproteobacteria bacterium. Taxonomy (GTDB): domain Bacteria; phylum Pseudomonadota; class Gammaproteobacteria; order Burkholderiales; family SG8-39; genus VBDM01. The sequence continues at coordinate 11,005 of JBGQKQ010000050.1, read as the reverse complement.
CACGCCGGGATGCATCGCCACGACCGCCTCGATTTCGTTGGGGTACACGTTGAACCCCGACACGAGCAGCATGTCCTTCTTGCGATCCACGATCCGCACGTAGCCCTTCTCGTCCATCACGCCGATGTCGCCGGTGGCGAAGAATCCGTCGGCGCCGAGCACCTTGGCGGTCTCGGCCGGGTTGTTCCAGTAGCCTCGCATCACCTGCGGTCCGCGCACGCACAGCTCCCCGGGCGACCCCAGCGGCACCTCCTTCCCGTCCTCGCCGCGAAGCACGACTTCGGTGGAGGGAATCGGCAGCCCGATCGACCCGTTGTAGTCCTCGAGGTCGAGCGGGTTGATGGTCACCCCGGGCGAGGTCTCCGACAGGCCATAGGCCTCGATCAGCGTGCAGCCCGTCATTTTCTTCCACCGGTCCGCCACCGCTTTCTGCACCGCCATGCCGCCGCCCAGGGCGACCCAGAGCCGGGAGAAATCGATTTTGGTGAAATCCGGGTGATTCATCAGCGCGTTGAACAGGGTGTTCACTCCGGTGAACATGGTGAACTTGTGATGGCGCAGCTCCTTGACGAAGCCGGGAATATCGCGGGGATTGGTGATGAGGATGTTGCATCCGCCGGCCTTCATCATCAGCAGGCAGTTCGCGGTGAGCGAAAAGATGTGATACAGGGGAAGCGCGGTGATGATTGCCTGCGGCTCCTCCTCTTTCATCCACGGTTTCAGCCAGGCGGCGGACTGCTCGAGGTTGGCGAGGATGTTCCGGTGCGAGAGCACCGCGCCCTTGGACACCCCGGTCGTGCCCCCGGTGTATTGCAGGAACGCCACGTCCTCGGGACCGATCGCAACGCGCGCGAGCTCGAGCCGGCTTCCCTCTTCGATCACGGCATTGAACCGGGCCGCGCCGGCGATTTCCCAGGAAGGGACCATTTTCTTCACGTGCCGCACGACAAAATTCACGATCACGCCCTTCGCCCCGAGCATGTCGCCGAGCGCGGCGACGACCACGTGCTTCACCGAGGTCCTCGCGATCACCTGTTGCAGCACGTGAGCGAAATTCTCCAGAACCACGATCACCTCGGCCCCGGAATCCTTCAGCTGGTGCTCGAGCTCACGCGGGGTGTACAGCGGATTGACGTTCACCACGATGCCGCCGGCCCGCAGGACGCCGAAGACGCACACCGGGTACTGCAGGCAATTCGGCATCATCACCGCGACTCGGGCGCCTTTCGCGAGGCGCTTGGCCTGAATCCACGCCGCGAAGGCGCGCGACAGGCGCTCGAGGTCGCCGAAGCTGATCGTCCTGCCCATGTTGGTGTAGGCCGGGCGGTCGCGGTACTTGCCGGTAGCGCTCTCGAACAGCTCTCCCGTGGAGCGGTACTGCCCGTGGTCGACCTCGGTCGGAACGCCCGGCGGGTAGTGCTTCAGCCAGATCTTTTCCATGGCACCCTCCTCTCACGCGCCTTCTGTGGACGCGTGCTCGACCCTGAATCGGGGCTCCGCAGGGCCGGTCGTTACCTTATCGCGTTTGCGCGCCGCACGCTCGCGATCATGCTGCTCACCTGCAGGAACTCGCGCCTGCCCTCGAGGCTCGCCGCCTGGCGGCGAAGGTCATCGAAGTTCTGCCTGCGCTTTTCCTCGGATTTCTCGTTGAGCCGCCTGAGATTCCTGATGGAGTGCTCCTGGACGTACTCGAGGTTCACGGTACGGCGCTGGCGTACGTAGACGTCGAGCAGGGACGGGTCGGCTTCGCCGCGGCACACCTTCCCCAGCTTCTCGGTCAGGTTGAACGAATCGTGGATTCCTCCGTTCAGGCCGAAGGCGCCCATGGGATTGTTGAGGTGCGCGGCGTCGCCCGCCAGCAGGATCCGCCCCACGCGGAATTCCTTGGCGACACGCTGGTGCACCCTGTAGATGCTCTTGTACTTGATCTGGTAGCGCTCTTTTCTCTGGAGAAACCGCTGCATGCGCCGTTCGACCATCTCCTCGGACAGCGTCACCGCCTCCTCCTCCTCGGGCGGGACCGGAAAGATCACCCGCCAGATTCCGGGAGGCCCTTCGTCCGGCATCTTGAATATCGCGGCCCATTCCTCCGGGTCGGCGAGGTAGGCGTTCAGCGCGAATCCGTGCGGCGCGTAATCGTAGGTGGTGCTCGCCACGACGAAGCGCTCGTCCCAGGTAAAACCGTCGAATCCCACGTCGGTGCACTTGCGCACGGCGCTGCGGCCGCCGTCGGCGCCCACCAGCCATTCCCCCTGGAAGATTTCGGTTCCTCCCGGCGTCTCCGCGTTGACCATCACCCCGTCATCGGTCTGGGTAGCGTCGACGACCTTGTGCGAAAAGCGCACATCGGCGTGCGAGTAGGCCCTGAGCTTCGAGAGAATGATGGGGGTCAGCCGGTGCTGCTCCAGGTGCAGGCGATAGGGGTAGGGCGTGAGGTCGGCGATGTCGCCCAGATCCCATTCGACGATGACTCCCTGGCGCCGGTCGCGGATCTGCCAGCGCTGCACCTTGATCGCGGTCTTGTGCATCTCGTCGGTGATGCCGTAGGGCGCCATCAGCTCCAGCGAGGGCGGATGATAGGTTCCGGCGCGAAGGTCCAGGGTCAGCGCCGGTTCGGCCTCGAGCACCAGCACCGGCACGCCCTGCTTCGCCAGCGCGAGCGCGGTGAGCAGCCCCACGGGTCCGGCGCCAGCGACGATCACTTGCGGTTTCTTCGGCATAGATCTTGTTTGGATTTTACGTTGGAATTTCGGCCGGGCGCACCCTGCGGGCAAGCGCGATGCACGCGAGCGTCCCGGCCGCCGAGAGGATGCCGACCAGCCAGTAGCGGGTGAGTTCGCCTTCGGCGGAGCGGCCGATCACGAGGCTCGCGACGAACGACGCCGCTCCGGCGGCAAGCTGCTGGATCGAGGCATTGAAGCTCATCACGCTGCCGCGCAGGCGGATCTCCGCGCCCGAGGTGATCAGCGCCATCGCCGGGACCATTCGCGCGGACGACGCCGCGAACATGAGCATCGAGACGAGCACGGCCACGAACAAGGGGGAGCGCGGCAGCGTCGTCATTGCAAGCGCCCCGACCGCGGTCCCCACCGCGCATGCGGCGAACACCGTGCGCCTGCCCACGGTGTCGCTCCACCCGCCCGCGAGACGCGCCGTCACCAGCGCCGCGACCCCGGCGATCAGGTACACGAACGGGAGCTCGGACTCGCTCACCCCGGCGTTGGCCACCAGATACGGCGCGATGAACGGAAACACCAGGAACCCCGAGAACACGAGCGTCGACGAGAACGCGAAGATCCTCAGGTGATTGGGCTCGCCGAACACGTGCCGGATCTGGGCGAGGGCGTTGCGCTCGCGTCCGCCTGCGAGGTGCGCGCGCACCGGCGGGAGCGCGAACCAGGCCGCGATCAGGACGCCGGTGCACAGCGCGGCGAGGACAACATAAGGAGCGCGCCAGCTGAAATGCAGCGCCAGGGCGAGGCTGATGGGCACGCCCAGGATGGAAGCGAGCGAGAACGCCGACATCACCACGCCGAAGGCACGGCCGCGCCGGCTTTCCGGGACCAGGTCCGTGACGATCGTGAAGATGTTTGCCGCGACCACTCCGCCGAATGCGCCCGCCGCGGTGCGCGCCGCCAGCAGGGCCGCGTACCCCGGCGCGAGGGCGCAGGCCGCCATGGTGGCGGCGAAGCAGCCGTACAGGACCAGCACGACTTTCCTGCGATCGAAGCGGTCGATGACGAGCGCCGAGAAGAAGCCGGAAAGGGCCGCCGCGATGGTGTAGATGGACACGAAGAAGCCGAGCTGCGTCGGCGTGATGCCGAAGTCGCGCATCAGCTGCGTGCCGAGCGGCATCAGCACCATGAAATCGACCATCTGGCTGAACTGGATGCCCGAGAGCACCAGGAGCAGCACCCATTCGCGGCGCGCCGGCTGCGGCGTGTTCATGATTCCGGGGCGGAGCCGGCGCGCGCGCGCGCGCGGATCAGCCCCGCCATGAGGATCGCCCCGGCCCCCAGGGTGGTAAAGGCGAAGCCCCAGGCGGAAGGGCTCGCCTTGCCCCCGGCGAGATCGAGCACCACGCCGAAGACCAGCGGCGCGACGAAGCCGGCGCCGAATCCGAGCATCGAGTGCACCGCCATGGTCGCTCCGCGGATGCGCTCGCTGGCTCGCGTCACCACGCCCGCGGTGAGCGCCGAGGAATCGCCCATGATGAGGCACATGTGCAGCATGACGAGCCCGGCGAGCGCGTACAAGGGCAGGAACGACACGAACCCGAGCGCGCAGGTCAGCACGCCCGAGGCGAGCATCGCCTTCCAGATCAGCCGCTCGCGGCCGTGACGCATCGCGAGCTCGTTGCCGTAAATGCTCGCCGCCGGTCCGAACAGATTCGCCACCGCAGCGATCGTCACGGCCGACCACGCGGGCGATGCCGCCCCGCCCGCGGCCTGCAGCCCTTGGGCGAACATCACGAAAGCGACCAGCCAGGAGCGCGAGCCGAACAGCTCCCAGCAGTGCACCGCGTAACCGAGGATGTAGGGCCGCACCTCGCGGCTCGCGAGCACCGGGCGGAAATCGAGCACGTGCAGCGCGTGCGAGCGCTCGGGCCGCCTCGGGGGAAGGCCGCGCATCACCAGCACCCCGGCGACCACCGGGCCGGCGGAGGTCAGCGCGAACGCCCAGCGCCAGCCGATCGCGTCCGCGATGCTCCCCGACAGCAGGATGGAGAGGCTGGTGCCGAGGCCGAACACCGCGGTGTAGAAAGCGACGGCGCGGCTCTGCACCCGCGTGCCCTCGACGCTGTCGGTAAGCGCGCGCAGCCCCGGCATGTAGGTGCCGGCGATGCCCGCGCCCGCCGCGAGCTGCAATAGCGCCGCCGATTTGACTCCTTCGACGAGGAACGCGAATCCGGCCAGGGCCGCGGCCGCAACCAGGCTCGAGGCCAGGTAGATCCGCCGCGCGTCCATGCGATCGGTGAGACTGGTGAGCACCGGCACCGCCGCCATGTAGCCGGCGAAGAACATCCCGCTGATGAACCCGGCCTGCGAGTTGTTCATGCCCCATTCGTCCTGCAGCCCCGGCAGCAGGGTCGCGTAGGTGGAAAAGCCCGTCATGCTCGCGACGTGCGCACCGCACATCCAGGCGATGACCCGCCAGGCGGGAGGTCGAATCACCTGGGATTCCCCGTCAGCCCCGGCGATTACTTGTGGCGGAACGCAGGCTTGCGCTTCTCGACGAACGCCGCCATGCCTTCCTTCTGGTCCTCGGTCGCGAACAGCGCGTGGAACAGCCGCCGCTCGAAGAGCATGCCCTCTGCGAGCGGAGCTTCGTAGGCGCGGTTCACCGCCTCCTTGGCCATCATCACGGAAGGCAGCGAGAACTCGGCGATCTGCGTCGCGGCCGCAAGCGCTTCATCGAGGAGCTTGTCGGCCGCGACCACGCGCGAGACCAGGCCCGCGCGCTCGGCTTCCTGGGCGTCCATCATGCGTCCGGTGAGGATCAGGTCCATCGCCTTGGCCTTGCCCACCGCGCGCGGCAGGCGCTGCGTGCCCCCGGCGCCCGGGATGATGCCGAGCTTGATTTCCGGCTGCCCGAACCTCGCGCTCTCCGCGGCGATGATGATGTCGCACATCAGCGCGAGCTCGCAACCCCCGCCCAGGGCATAGCCCGCGACCGCGGCGATCACCGGCTTGCGTATCGATTTGAGGACCTCCCAGTTGCGCGTGATGTACTCGCTCTTGTAGACATCCATGTAGCCCCAGTCCTTCATCGCGCCGATGTCGGCGCCCGCGGCGAAGGCCTTGTCGTTTCCGGTGAGCACCATCGCGCCGATGGCCTCGTCGCCGTCGAGCTTCGCGAGCGCCTCGCCCAGCTCGTTCATGAGCGCGTCGTTCAAGGCGTTCAGCGCCTTGGGGCGGTTGAGCCTGACTAGGCCGACCCGGCCGCGCGTCTCGACGAGGATGTTTTCGTAGGCCATGCGGATGCGGTTCCTATTCTAAGGTGATTCCCCGCTCGCGAATCACCCGGCCCCAGCGCTCCATCTCGTCGCGGATCCAGCGGTCGAGAGCCTCGGGCGTCCCGGCTGCGGCCTCCAGGCCCAGCTCGGCGAGACGCCTCTTCGTGTCGTGCAGTTCGAGGACCTTCGAGACTTCGGCGTTGAGGCGGGCGACGATTCCAGGCGGCGTTTTCGCCTGAGCGAGCAGCCCGACCCAGGCCTCGGACACGAAGCCCGGGTAGGTTTCGCTCATCGCGGGAACGCCGGGGAGAACGGCGCTGCGCCGCGCCGAGGTGATCGCGAGCGCGCGCAGGCGCCCCGCCTTCAGGTGCGAGCTGACGCTCGGCACCGTCGCGAACATCGCCTGCACCTGCCCCGAGACCAGGTCCCCGAGGGCGAGCCCGGCGCCCTTGTACGGCACCAGGGTCACTTCGATGCCCGCCTCGAGCTTCAGCAGCTCCATCAGCAGCCGCGCCGGAGAACCCGGACCCACGGTGGCGAAGTTGACCGCGCCCGGCTTCGATCTGGCGAGGGCGACGAGCTGGTCCACCGTGCCCGAGCCGAGAGCCGGGTTGACCACGAGGACCAGCGGCCCGCGCGCAAGCAGCGACACGGGAGCGAGGTCGGTGAGGGTGTCGTAGGGAAGACTTCGGAAGAGTGCGGGATTGGTCGCGTGGCTGTCGAACACGGCGAGCAGGGTGTGGCCGTCGGGGGCGGCCTTGACCGCCGCCGACGTGCCGAGCGTTCCGCCCGCGCCGGGACGGTTATCGACGAAGAACGGCTGTCCCAGGGCGTCGCCGAGCCGCGCCGCGATCAGCCGCGCGCAGATGTCGGCGAGGCCGCCGGTCGCGTTGGGAACGATGATGCGCACCGGCTTGACCGGATACACTTGGGCGCACGCCTCGCCGCGAGCCGTCGCTGCTAAAATCGCAAACGCGAGCAGCACCACCGCATTGGGGCCTCTCCTCATCCGCGCATTATGACCGCTGCAGTCGAAAAATCTGAGCCCCCGGTCCGCGAGCGCGTGAGCCCGGAGGAATGGCGGCTGCGCCAGGAGCTGGCGGCAGCGCACCGCCTGGTCTCGCACTTCGTGTCGGTCGATCTCACCTACAACCACATTTCGGCGCGCGTCCCGGGCGAGCCCCGGCATTTCCTCGTCAAGGCCGACAACGTCTTCATGGAGCAGGTCACGGCGTCGAACCTGGTCAAGTACGACGTCGACGGCAATCAGGTGTTGGAGTCCGGCCACAAGGCGAGCGCCGCGGCCACTAACCTGCACGCGGCGGTGCTCAAGGCGCGGCCCGACATCGCGGCGGCCGTGCACACGCACTCGCCCGCCAATCTCGCCGTGTCCGCGCAGAAGATGGGGCTCGCGCCGATCACGCAGCAGGCGATGCGCTTCTACAACCGCGTCGCGACCTATCCCAACGAGGTCGACGACACCACGCCCGAGGGCACGGTGGCGCTCGCGTGCGCGCTCGGCGACAAGTGGACCATGATCCTCGAGAACCACGGCGCGCTGGTGTGCGGGACCTCGCTCGCCGAGGCCTACATCTATCACCACTTCTTCGAGCTCGCCTGCCGCGCCCAGGTGGGCGCGCTCGCGGGCGGCGCCGAGCTGATCGTGCCCGCGCCGGGGGTGTGCGAGGAGCGCGCGAAGAAATTCGGCCGCATCGGCCAGTACAACCATCAGAGCCGCGACTGGGTGGCGAGCATGGCGCTCGCCGAGAAACTTTTTCCCGACTACAAAGAATGAGTCAACCCGGATATCGTCATCCCGAGCAACGCGAGGGATCTCTTCCAGTACATTGTGCCGAGAGAGATCCTTCGCTTCGCTCAGGATGACATGAGAGGAGCCCTGAGATGCTCGCCAAAGTGAAGAAAAAATTCGACGTCGGCGGCGTGATGCTGCCGCAGCCCTTCAAGATCCGGCGCCTGGGACATTTCGGCCTGAACGTGCCCGATCCCGCGGCGTGCCTGGATTTCTACTGCGAGGGACTGGGCTTCCGCATCTCCGATCCGCTCGACATCGCCGAGCGGCATCCGAAGCGCGACGAGCTGAAGAAGATGGGCGACACCAACATGTATTTCCTGCGCCACGGCACCGACCACCACTCGATGGTCCTGTGCAACGGCGCCATCTACAACGCCGCCGGCCGCGGCGGCGACATTCCCGCCGACGTCACCGTGAACCAGATGACCTGGCAGGTCTCCAGCCTCGCCGAGATCTCGCACGCGATCGACTGGTTCGACTCGAAGGGGGTGCGCATCAGCCGCGCGGGCCGCGACATGCCCGGGTCGAACTGGCATTGCTATCCCTACGACATCGAGGGGCACCGCAACGAGCTCTACTACGGCATGGAGCAGATCGGCTGGACCGGCCTGTCGAAGCCGAAAGCGATGCACGAGCGCGGCTTCCGCGAGCGCCCGCCCCTGCCCCAGATGCCCGAGTACGAGGAGGTGAAGCAAAGCGCGGCGAAGGGCGTCGATTTCAGCTCCGGGTTCCGCCACCCTGAAACCATGCCGGCGAAATACGACGTCGACGGCATCATGCTGCCACGGCCGTTCAAGATCGTGCGCCACGGGCCTATCCGTCTCTTCTGCCGCGACATGAAGAAGATGGAGTCCTTCTACACGGACATCATGGGCTTCACGCGCACCGAGGCGATCGGCTGGAAAGGGCACCGCTGCGTGTTCTTCCGCTGCGGCACCGAGCACCACTCTCTCGCCCTCTACCCGGTCGCCCTGCGGGAAAAGCTCGGCCTGTCGCCCCGCACCACGGTGATGAGCTTCGGCGTGCAGGTCGCGACCTACCGGCAGCTGCGCGCCGCGATCGATTTTCTCAAGGGGCGCGGCTGCAAGTTCGTCGAGATCCCGAGCGCGCTCTCGCCGGGAATCGACTACAGCGCGCACGTGCTCGACCCGGCCGGCCACGCGATCCAGCTCTACTACTACATGGAGCAGATCGGCTGGGACGGGCGCCCGCGGCTCGGGAGAAGGCGTACGCCTACGCGCATCGCCGAATGGCCCAAGGCAGTCGAGCCGAAGTCCGATACGTATACAGGGGAGCCCTATCTCGGGCCCTGGGGCTGAGACCCGCCCCTACTGCGGAAGCTGCGAGATATTCCCGCGGATGTCGCCGTTCACGTTGAAGTAGAGAAGGCTGCCGTCGAAGTCCACGAGGTTCTGCGCGGTGAGCGTGGTCGCAGCCGGCGGGTTGGCCAGGTTCGTTCCGGCCCCGTCGATATTGGCCAGCTGGTTCGTGAACGCAACCACGAGGCTTCCGAGCCCCGCGCTCGTGCGGAGATCCGCCGTACCGGCGCCGGTAACGGTGTGGGTAATGTACGCAATGAGCACCTTGCCGGTCGCGCGGTCCGCCAGCATCGTTCCCAGGCCTGTCGCTGTGGAACCGGTCGGCGGCACGACCTGGGACTTGTCCAGCGCCGCCACGCTCGCGGCCGCGCCTCCCTGCAGCTGAATCGCGCCGCGGATCTCGCCGTTCGGGTTGGCGGCGGTCTCCACGTTGAAGTAGAGCTCGCCGCGCAGCAAGGGGCCCAGCAGCGCGGTGTTGAGGGTCGTGCCTGGAGGCACGACGGCGGTCAGGCCGTCGGAGGCGAGGACCAGAGGGACGATCACCGCACCATTTCCCGCGGGGTTTCCGCTGGGTGCGAGGTGGATGTTGACCTGACCCGCGAGCGGAGTCAGCCCCGTGAAGGTGATGCCGCCCGTAATGGGCATCGGCTGCGTCGTGCTCGGGAAGACGACGATGCCGCCGGCGCCGCTCGCGTTGGTCGTCACCACCGGATTCTCCTGCGACCCGTCGAGGTTCGCCAGGCGAATAATCGTCAGTTGCGGCGTCTGCGACGCCTGCGCAATGCAGCTGATGCTCACGTCCGTGATGTTCGACTTGGCAACGGTCCCGGAACCACCGGTCACCAGACACTGGTCGTTGGTGTCGACGACCTGCACGTTGAACGTTTGGTCCTTCAGGAGCTTCTGTGTGAACTTGAAGCTTCCGTCGCCGCCCATGGAGATGTCGTTGCCGCCGTTTAGCTTCACCACCACGCCTACGGTGGTTCCCGAGATGCTCCCGCCGATGGTATAGGTGGCCTCGGTGCCGTGGCAGGAGGCGAGCGCAAGCGCCGCCGCGACTGCAACTCCCCTGAATCCGTGGACTTTCATCACAAGCTCTCCTTCTCCCCTACGGAGATTATCACCGCTCGCTCTGCCGGTCATGTAACGGGGTGTAACCGCCCGGGACTGTAATGGTAATGACAACAATGACAAGGGAATATTGGCCCGGGATCCGATGTTCGTGCTCTGGGGGGAAAAGGAGAACAGCCATGCCCACGTACCTAGAGCGGTTTCCAGCCAACCAACGCCGCGCGGCGTTCCTGATCGTCGCGGCAATCCAACTCGCGAGCCTTGCCGCCTGCGGCGGCGGAGGCGGCTACGGGGGCGGCGGGAACACGCCCGTCACCGGCGTCGGTCCGAGCAAGCTTTTCGCCGCCGACTCGCCGCACATGGCGATCGGCTCGCTCGCCAATCCGAACCCCTCCGCAGGCATGCTCACAGTCGACCGAACGATTGGCGGACCGGCTTCGATCTACTTGACGAACAACATCGGCAGTCTTGCGCTCAACACGACCAGCGACTCTCTCTACGTCGGAAACGGGACCGCGATAAAGGTCTTCAACAGTGCAAGTATGGCAAACGGGGATCCGGTTCAGAATCGGACCATCACCAATAGTCCAGCCGGTGGCAACGCGGGATCATTGGCACTGGATACGACGAACAATCGTCTCTATGTCGGAGACGACGTCTTCGGCGTGCGGATGTTCAACAACGCGTCAGGGCTCAACGGCGCAACCGCGAGCACCCGGGTCATCACGGGTCTGGGCGCGATCCATGGCGTGGCGGTCGATGCCGGCAACGACATACTCTACGTCTCGAACACTACGTCCGTCCCCAGCAATCAGATCAACCTGTTCACCGCCAGCACGGCAAACG
>JBGQKQ010000049.1:0-17230 GCA_041499655.1 Gammaproteobacteria bacterium | reverse complement strand
CTCGTGATCGAGCGGGTCTGATCTAGTGCGCGACGCTTTTTACTAGATAGCCGCCCGATTTTTCGTCGCGCTCGAGCTCCAGCATGTGGCGCGCCTCGGCTTCGTCGAGCAGCTTGGAGAATGACGAGAAGCCGTAGTAGGACTCGTTGAACCCGGGGTTGCGCCGCTTCAGCGCCTGCTTGACCATCGAACCCCAGAGTTTTTCCTCGGCGCCGCGCTCGGCGATCAGGGCCTCGACGGTCTGCATGACGAGGTCCATGGCTTCGTCGGTGTTGTCCTCGCCGTCCTTGGGCGCGCCTTCGGCCGAGGCAGGCTTGCTTTGGGGTTTTTTCCTGGGCGGGCGTCGCGACGCCTTCTCGCGCACCAGGTCGTCGTAGAAGATGAACTCGTCGCAGTTCGCGACCAGGAGGTCCGAGCTCGAGTTCTTCACGCCGACACCGATCACGGTCTTGTCGTTCTCGCGAAGCTTGGAGACGAGGGGCGAGAAATCGGAGTCGCCGCTGATGATCACGAAGGTGTCGACGTGTGACTTGGTGTAGCACAGGTCGAGCGCGTCGACCACCATGCGGATGTCCGCGGAATTCTTTCCCGACATGCGCACGTGCGGGATCTCGATCAGCTCGAAGGAGGCTTCGTGCATGTCGGCCTTGAAGTCCTTGTAGCGCTCCCAGTCGCAGTAGGCCTTCTTGACCACGATGCTGCCCTTCAGGAGCAGGCGCTCGAGGACCTTGGTGATGTCGAACTTGGCTAATTTCGCATCGCGCACACCCAGGGCGACGTTCTCGAAATCGCAGAACAGCGCCATATTGGCGGTATCGCCGGGTGCGGGCATCGGATCTCCTCGGTCCACTCAGTGCAGCATTATCCCATTGTCCCGAGCAAATCAGGGTTGAAGTCCGGGCGTTCTCGGCATAGCATCGATGTTTCCCCGGAGCGAAAGCATGCATACCGAAGTCCATGTCCACGGCGCCGTCCTTCTGAGGAGCGGCGTCAGCCAGACCGAGATCGAAGTGGCCCTGCGACCGTGGTTCGACTACGTCGATGTGGACGGGCTGGCGGACGCGCGCAGCGCCCACCAGGACGAACCGGGCATCGTGTTCGATCGGCGCAGGCGCGCCCTGGACATCTGCTGGACCGGGTACGTCGGCCGCAATTTCCAGCACTCCCTCGAAGGGGCATTCGAATCCCTCTCGCCCTACTCCGAGGAGGCGGCGGCGGTCGAGGTGAGCTACTACCAGGAAGACGGCCAGGATGAGCACAGCTGGGTGTTCGTCGGCCCGACGCCGGATGCGATCCGCGAGATGCAGCGGCGGCGCATGATGGACGATCTCTCGGCGCTGCTCGCGCGCCATTTCGGCGATGCCGAGATCGGCGAAGTGCACGCTCTTGTCAACCAGCTCTTCGCGCGCCGCGCGTCTGAAGCACCCCAGGACCGCACTCAGGTCCGTCCCGGCGGCGCTTCCGGAAAAAAGCACCTGCACTAGATTCCGGTGTCGGAAGGTGGGATCCGCCCTTTCGGACGGGTCTGCTGCGCTTTCATCGGAAGTCTTTGATTTCCTAATGTATTACATTCACTTTACTTCATAAGTTATTCATTTGTATACCCTTATTCCATATCAAGCTGATTCTGAGAAACCCATCTTAAGTCCCTGTTGTAGTTAAAAAATCTGTCCGTTTCGCGCTTGACCACCCCTGCAGTTTCCTCTAGAGTGGTAGGAAGTAGGTTTTAGTGGGGAACTGTGGCGCTTCGCTTCGCCACCACGAGGGGGTTCATTGTTTCAAGGGGCGACCGCGCTCAGTCTCGACGCCAAGGGAAGGCTTGCCGTGCCGACCCGGCATCGCGACGCCTTGTTATCGGGAGGCCGTGCGCTGGTCCTCACCGCCCATCCCGATAGCTGCCTGCTTCTCTATCCGAGTGTCGCCTGGGAACCGATCGGCGCCAAGGTCCAGGCCCTTTCGAGCTTCAACGAGCAGGCTCGCTGGTGGCAGCGGCTCCTGGTCGGTTTCGCCGAGGAGCTGGAACCCGACGGGCAAGGCCGAATCCTGATCTCACCGGCATTGCGCAAGTTCGCCGGGCTGAAAAAAGACGTGATGCTGGTGGGACAGGGAAGCCACTTCGAGATCTGGGACATCGCTGCTTGGGATGAGCGGCTTGCTCGAGGTCTGACGCAAGTGGGCGCTAACCCGCCCCCGGGGACCGAAAACTTTTCGCTGTGAACGCCGATGCGCACATCCCCGTCCTCCTACACCCCGCGGTTGACGCGCTTGCGATCGACTCACGGCCCGACGGCACGTTCGTGGATGCGACCTTCGGCAGGGGCGGTCACAGCCGTCTGATTCTGGAGCGGCTCGGCCCGAGCGGCCGGCTGATCGCGATCGACCGGGATCCGGAGGCCGTCGCGGCTGCCCTAGCGATACGCGATTCGCGATTCGCGCCCGCCCACGCACGTTTCAGCGAGTTGCAGGCCACGCTCGACGCTCTGCGCGCGGGACAGGCTGACGGAGTGCTATTCGACTTGGGGGTGTCCTCGCCTCAGCTCGACGACCCGCAGCGCGGCTTCGGGTTTCGCACCGATGGGCCCTTGGATATGCGCATGGAGCCGGGCCGCGGAGTGGGGGCGGCCGAGTGGCTGGAACGCGCGGACGAAGCTGAGATCAGGGAGGTGATCAGCACTTATGGCGAAGAACGGTTTGCTAAACAGATTGCAAAGGCGATTGTTGCTGCTCGGGGAAGAGGGCCTCTCAGGCGGACCGGGGAATTTGCCGCTGTCGTGGCTGCGGCCGTCAGGACGCGTGAACCGGGCCAGAACCCGGCGACGCGGACGTTTCAGGCTCTACGGATTCACGTCAATCAGGAGCTTGAGGAATTGTCGCTAGCGCTGCCCCAGGCCCTTGCCGCCCTCAGGCACTCGGGACGCCTGGCGGTGATCAGCTTCCACTCGCTCGAAGACCGGATCGTGAAGAACTTCATGCGCGGCGCGGCGCGGCCGACGCTGCCCGAGCGTCTCCCGGTCAGGGCGCGGGAGATGCCGCCTCCCACGCTTCGTATCGTCGGCTCCCCGCGGAGGCCGGGAGCCGAGGAAATCAACGCCAATCCGCGCGCAAGAAGCGCCGTGCTGCGCGTCGCCGAGAAGCTCTCCTGAATTCGCCATGGTCCGCCTGAATCTCCTCCTCCTGGTCGTGCTTGCCGCCTGCGCACTGGGTCTCGTGACATCGCAACACAGGGCGCGCAGATTCTTCGGTGAGCTCGAGCAGGAGCAGGAACGTTCGCGTCAGCTCGGAGTCGAATACGGGCAGCTGCAGCTCGAAGCCAGCACGTGGGCGGTGCACGCACGCGTCGAACGCATCGCCAGCCGCCAGCTGCACATGCGTGTTCCAGAAGCGAAACGCCTCCAGATCGCACGACCGGAGGAGGCGGCGAAATGAACTTTGCCGCCAGCCCCGTTCTCGAGCTTACCCTGCCGGTTTGGCGCTCGCGCTTCCTGCTCTACGTTTTCGTCGCCGGCTTTGCGCTGCTCCTCGGCCGGGCCGTCTACTTGCAGGGTCTGAACAACGATTTCCTCCGGGCAAAAGGGGAGTCGCGGTACAGCCGCGTCATGGAAGTCCCCGCGAACCGGGGCCGCATCCTCGATCGCAACGGCGAGGCGCTGGCCATCAGCACGCCGGTGAAGTCGATCTGGGCGATTCCGGGCGAAGCCCATCCCGGTGCGCGGCAACTCGCGCGGCTCGCTGCCCTGCTGGAGATGCCGCAGGCGGAAATCGAGAAACGCCTTAGCGACACCGGCCGCGACTTCGTCTTCGTCAAGAGACAAATCTCGCCGGAAGTGGCTGAGCGCGTGGCGGGACTGCACATCCCCGGCCTGTTCCAGAACCGCGAATACCGCCGCTACTACCCGAGCGGCGACGTCATGGCGCACGTGCTCGGTTTCACCGGAGCCGACGACATCGGGCAGGAGGGCGTCGAGCTCGCGTTTCAGGAGAGGCTCGCCGGCAAGCCCGGCAGCCGCCGCGTGATCAAGGACCGGCTCGGCCAGACGGTCGAGGACATCGAGTCGATCAAGGCGGCGCAGGATGGAAACGACCTCACGCTGGCCCTCGACGCCCGCATCCAGAACCTGGCGTTCAGCCAGCTGAAGGCCGCGGTGGCGCAGAACCGGGCGAAAGCCGGTGGAGTTGTCGTGCTCGACATCGAGTCCGGCGAGCTGCTCGCTCTCGCGAACTTCCCGACTTACAACCCGAACAACCGCAGCAAGCTCGTCGGCACGCAGCTTCGCAACCGCGCGGTGACCGATACCTTCGAGCCGGGCTCGACTCTCAAGCCGTTCACCATCGCGCTTGCGCTGGAGGCCGGGCGCGTGAGGCCGGAATCGGTGATCCAGACTGCGCCGGGAACGCTGAGCATCGGCGGCGCGACCATCCGTGACGCACACGTGGAGCGCTCGCTCACGGTGGCGCAGGTCATCCAGAAATCCTCGAACGTCGGCGCGGCGAAGATCGCGCTCGGTCTTTCGCCGGAATCGATGTGGGAGATGTTCCGCGATGTGGGCTTCGGCTCCGTACCCGGCCTCGGGTTTCCGGGAGAGGCTGCCGGGAAGGTTCGGCCGTATCGCAGCTGGCGGCCGATCGAGCAGGCGACGATGTCCTACGGACACGGCATTGCGGTCTCGCTGGTGCAGCTCGCGCGCGCCTACAGCGTGTTCGCGCGCGACGGGGAGCTGGTGCCGCTGTCGCTGGTGCGCCTGGACGCGCCGCCCGTCGGTCGGCGCGTCATGAGCCCCAAGACCGCGGCGGCGGTTCGCACGATGCTGGAGATGGCGGTCAACCGCGATGGCACCGCGCCCCGCGCGCAGATCGTCGGCTATCGCGTCGCCGGCAAGACGGGTACCGCCCACAAGCAGGAAAACGGCGCGTACGCGGCCGACAAGTACGTC
Organism: Gammaproteobacteria bacterium; assembly: GCA_041499655.1. Taxonomy (GTDB): domain Bacteria; phylum Pseudomonadota; class Gammaproteobacteria; order Burkholderiales; family SG8-39; genus VBDM01. The sequence continues at coordinate 12,299 of JBGQKQ010000049.1, read as the reverse complement.
TCGTCGTTCGTCGGTTTCGCGCCCGCGTCGCATCCGCGCCTGGTCGTCGCGGTGATGATCGACGAGCCTACCGCCGGCCGCTACTACGGCGGAACGGTCGCGGCGCCGGTGTTCGCCCAGATCATGGCGGGCGCGCTGCGCGCGCTCGATGTCGCGCCCGATCGGCCGCTGCAGCCGATCGAGTTGCCGCCCGAGGGCCAGGAAGTGAAGGAAAGCGTCTAGGTGTGCGGAACCACGCCGAACACGTCCTGGAACTGCTCGCTGCGCAGGGAGCGCGCGTGACGGGTCTCGCCGCGGACAGCCGCAGCCTCTCAGCAGGGGAGATATTCGTCGCCTATCCGGGTTCGCGAAGCGACGGGCGCGATTTCATTGCAGGGGCGATCGCCCGCGAAGCCGCTGCCGTTCTCTGGGAGCGCGAGGGCTTCCGCTGGAACCCCGAGTGGCGCGTCCCCAACCTTCCGGTCGATGATCTGCGGGGCTTCGCCGGGCGCCTCGCCCACGAGGTCTATGGGCGGCCGTCCGAGACTCTGTGGACGATGGGCGTCACGGGGACCAACGGAAAGACCTCGTGCAGCCACTGGCTCGCGCAGGCGTGCAGTGCCTGCGGGGCGCGAACTGCGCTGGTGGGCACCCTCGGCACCGGATTTCCCGGGAAGCTCGACGCCGGCGTCAACACCACGCCGGACGCGATCCTCCTCCACCGCTCGCTCGCTCGACTCCGCGACGCGGGCGCCCAGGGCGTCGCGATGGAGGTGACCTCGATCGGCCTCGATCAAGGCCGTGTCAACGGCGTCGCCTTCGGCGCGGCGCTGTTTACGAATCTCTCTCGCGATCACCTCGACTACCACGGCGACATGGAGGGCTACGCGCGCGCTAAGCAGAGGCTTTTCGAAACACCCGGGCTGAAGCACGTCATCCTGAACCTGGACGACGTGCAGGGCGCGCGTCTCGCGCGCGTGCTCGCCGGGCGCGGCCTCAATCGCGCCGGGTACAGCTGCTTCGAGGGCGTCGCCGCCCGCGCGGGGCTCGAGTGCTACGCCGAGGCGCACGCGATTGATGTCTCGGCGAAGGGAATCGCTTTCGACGTAAAGACCTCCTGGGGCGAAGCGCGCATTGAGAGCGCACTGCTGGGGCGCTTCAACGTATCCAATTTGCTCGGAGTTCTGACGACCATGCTCGTGTCGGGCGTGCCCTTCGCGCGCGCCGCCGCATCGCTCGCGGATTTGCGGCCGGTCACGGGCCGCATGCAGAAGCTGGGCGGCGGCGGAAAGCCGCTGGTCGTCGTCGACTATGCCCATAGTCCCGACGCGCTGGAAAAAACCCTGGTCGCCCTGAAGGACGTCGCGCGCGCGAGCGGAGGGAGGCTCATCGCGGTGTTTGGCTGCGGCGGCGATCGCGACCGCGGCAAGCGCCCGCTGATGGGAACGGTCGCCTCGCGGCACGCCGACGCCATCGTGATCACCAGCGATAACCCGCGGGGCGAGGATCCCTCGGCGATCATCGATGAAATCAACGCGGGTGTGACTGCGGCCCGCGAGGTGATCGAGGACCGGCGCGAGGCGATCGCCCACGCGATCGCAGCCGCGGGCCCCTCCGACGTCGTGCTTCTCGCGGGCAAGGGCCACGAAACCTACCAGGAGATCGCCGGCCGGCGGCTTCCCTTCTCGGACACGCTCGAAGCCGGGCGGGCGCTGGCGGGATGGAGCCGATGATGAGCCTGCGCGAAGCCTCCGCAGCGACCGGCGCGAAGGCCCTGGGCGAAGACGTCCGCTTCTCCACGGTGTCGACCGACAGCCGCACGCTCTCGCGTGGCGCCCTGTTCGTGGCCCTGAGAGGCGAGCGCTTCGACGGGCATCGCTTTCTCGATGCTGCAAGGGAGGGCGGGGCCGCCGCGGCCATGGTCGACGAGGAGTCGAAACCGACCGCGGCAAGCGCGCGCCTTCCCCTGCTCGTAGCCGGCGATACGCGGCGGGGCCTCGCCCGCCTGGCGGCGCACTGGCGCGAGCGCTTCGACATCCCGCTGATCACGGTGACCGGGTCCAACGGCAAGACCACGGTGAAGGAAATGATCGCGGCGATCCTGCGCGCGCACTTTGGAGAGACGCAGGTCCTCGCCACCCAGGGCAACCTCAACAACGACGTCGGCCTGCCCCTGACGCTGCTCAATCTGCGCGAACACCACTGCGCGGCGGCGGTCGAGCTGGGAATGAATCATCCGGGCGAAACCGCGAGACTCGCCGCCATCGCGAGCCCGACGGTGGCTCTGGTCAACAACGCCCAGCGCGAGCACCAGGAGTTCATGAAGGACGTCGCCGAGGTCGCGCGCGAGCACGCCGCGGTGTTCGGCGCGCTGCGGCCCGAAGGCGTCGCGGTGATCAACGCCGACGACGAGTTCGCGGGCTATTGGCGTGGTGTCCTCGCCGGACGGCGCGTTCGCGACTTCGGCATCGATCGTCCCGCCCACGTGAGCGGACGCCATGAGCTCACGCATTTCGGAAGCCGAATCGAGCTGCGCGCGCCCGAGGGCGAGGTGGAGGTCGAGTTGCACGCCAGCGGCCGGCACAACGTTCTGAATGCCTGCGCCGCCGCCGCCAGCGCTCTCGCGGCGGGGGCGAGCCTGAAAGCGGTGGCGCGGGGGCTCGCGGCGTTTCGCCCTATTGGCGGACGCATGCAGCGGCTCGCCTCCAGCTCGGGCGCGAGGCTCATCGACGACAGCTACAACGCCAACCCCGATTCGGTGCGGGTCGCGATCGACGTGCTCGCGGCGGAGCCAGGAACGAAGTTCCTCCTGCTCGGTGACATGGGCGAGGTGGGCGAGCGGGGCGCGGCATTCCACGAGGAGATCGGCCGCTACGCGCGGGAGCGGGGTGTCGATCGCCTCTACGCCCTCGGAGACCTGTCCCGGGTGGCCGCTGACGCCTTCGGAAAGGGCGCACGGCATTTCGCCGCCGTCGAGGAGATGATCGCGGCGGCGCGGAAAGAGGTCGTATCGAACACCACGGCACTGGTGAAGGGCTCGCGGTTCATGCGCATGGAGCGCGTGGTGCAGGCCCTCGCCCCCGAGCGGCAGAAAGGGGCGCACTGATGCTGCTCGCACTGGCGCAATGGCTCGCGCAGGACGTGCGCGCGTTCAACGTGTTCCAGTACATCACGCTGCGGGCCGTGCTCGCGACGCTCACGGCGCTCGCGATTTCGCTGCTCGCCGGGCCGCTGGTCATCCGCAAGCTCACCGCCTACAAGATCGGCCAGGCGGTGCGCAACGACGGACCGCAGTCGCACCTTATCAAGGCGGGAACGCCGACCATGGGCGGTGCGCTGGTGCTGCTCTCGATTCTGACGGCGACCCTGCTCTGGGCGGATCTTTCGAATCGCTTCGTCTGGGCCGTACTCGTGGTGACCTTCGGTTTCGGCGCGATCGGCTGGGTCGACGACTACCGCAAGGTGGTGAAAAACAATCCGAAGGGCCTCTCGGCGAGAGCGAAGTTCTTCTGGCAATCGCTGATCGGCATCCTTGCCGCGGTGTATCTGGCCTTCGCGGTGTCGGCGCCCGGCAGCGGACAGATCCTCGACCTGTTTTCGTCGTGGGTGGCGAGCGGCTTCTCGATGACTTTGCCGGCCAAGGCCGACCTGATCGTGCCCTTCTTCAAGAACATCGCCTACCCGCTCGGCGTGTTCGGCTTCATCCTGCTTAGCTATTTCGTCATCGTCGGCTCGTCGAACGCGGTCAATCTCACCGACGGCCTCGACGGACTCGCGATCATGCCGGCGGTGATGGTTGCGGGCGGCCTCGCGGTGTTCGCCATGGTCACCGGCCGGGTAGACTACTCCCGCTACCTGCTCTTTCCCTACATCCCGGGGGCCGCCGAGCTCACCGTGTTTTGCGGCGCGATGGTCGGGGCAGGCCTGGGCTTCCTCTGGTTCAACGCCTACCCGGCGGACGTCTTCATGGGCGACGTGGGCGCGCTCGCGCTGGGCGCCGCGCTCGGCACCGTCGCCGTGATCGTCCGGCAGGAGATTGTGCTCTTCATCATGGGCGGTGTGTTCGTCGCGGAAACGCTCTCGGTGATGCTCCAGGTTCTCTATTTCAAGTGGAGCGGCGGCAAGAGAATTTTCCGAATGGCGCCGCTGCACCATCACTACGAGCTGTCGGGATGGAAGGAATCCCAGGTGGTGGTCCGCTTCTGGATCATCACCATGATGCTGGTGCTGTTCGGTCTTTCCACATTGAAGCTGCGGTGAGTTTCGCGGGCAGAAAGGCGCTGGTGCTCGGCTTGGGTGACACGGGACTGTCGATGGCGGCATGGCTGGTTCGCAGCGGAGCAAGCGTGCGGGTCGCGGACACGCGCGACTCGCCTCCCCAGCTCGCCGCGCTGCGCCGCTCGCTGCCGGGCGTTTCCGCCGCCTGTGGTCCGTTCCGCGAGGAAACCTTCAGCGGAGTCGACGTGATCGCGATCAGCCCCGGTGTTCCGCTCGCCGAGCCGCAAGTGCAGCACGCCCTCGCCGCGGGGACGCGCGTGCTCGGCGATATCGAATTGTTCGCGCAAGCCCTCATCGGCAGGGATGCGCGGGTCATCGCGGTGACGGGCACCAACGGCAAGACCACGGTGACCTCGCTCGCGGGCTCGATGGCCAGGGCCGCCGGGAGCGACTGCGAGGTCGCCGGAAACATCGGACCCGCCGTCCTGGATACGCTGATCCGCCGCGAGGACTCGGGCAAGACCCCCGACCTCTGGGTGCTCGAGCTCTCGAGCTTCCAGCTGGAGACGACGGCTTCGCTCGCCGCTGGCGCGGCGACGGTGCTCAACATCAGCGAAGACCATCTCGACCGCTACCGCGACGTCGGCGAGTACGCGGCCGCCAAGGCGCGGATATTCGCAGGCGGCGGCGTACAGGTGCTCAACCGCGACGACGCACGCAGCCTCGCCATGGCGCTGCCTGGACGAAGGACGATCACCTTCGGCCTGGATGCTCCGCACCGCGAAGAGGACTGGGGGCTGCTCGAGCGCGGCGGCGAGCCCTGGTTCGCGCAAGGGAGAAGCGCTCTTCTCCCGGTGCGCGAGATGAAGATCGCAGGATTGCACAACGCCGCCAACGCGCTCGCCGCGCTCGCGCTCTGCCGGGCCTTGGGGTTGCCGCTAGAGCCACTGCTCGGGGCGCTGCGCGAGTTCAAGGGCCTGCCGCACCGCGTCGAGCCGGTCGGCGAAGCACAGGGCGTTCGCTGGTACAACGATTCCAAGGGGACCAACGTCGGCTCGACGGTCGCCGCGCTCGCCGGGCTCGCACAGGGTGGCGCGAAAGTGGTCCTCATCGCGGGCGGCGAAGGCAAGGGACAGGATTTCTCTCCCCTGAGGGGTGTGGTTGCGCGTTCCGCGCGCGCGCTCGTCCTTATCGGCCGCGACGCTTCTCTGATCGAGGCGGCAGTCGCCGGCGCGGATGTCCCGGTCCTGCGCGCAAGCTCGATGGATCAGGCGGTGGGGTTCGCGGGCGACGCGGCGCGCCCTGGCGACGCGGTGCTGCTCTCGCCCGCGTGCGCGAGCTTCGACATGTTCCGCAATTACAAGCATCGGGGCGAGGTGTTTCGCCTCGCGGTGCAAAGGAGGCTGGGTGCTGCGTAGCATTAGCCCCGGCCGCACACCCGTCGCCGAGTACGACAACGGCGTTCTCTGGGCTTCGCTGCTTCTGCTCACCTTCGGAGCGGTGATGGTGTATTCGTCCTCGATCGCCATCGCCGAAGCGAGCAAGTTCACCGGGGGCAGCTCCACCTACTTCCTCCAGCGGCACGTCCTCTTCATGGCCGCGGGTACCGTCGCGGGAATGCTCGCTTTCCAGGTACCCGTGCGCCTGTGGCAGCAGGCCGCGCCGTGGCTGTTTCTGCTCGGCGTGGCGATGCTCGCACTGCTCCTAGTCCCGGGCCTGGGGCGCGAGGTCAACGGAGCGCGGCGCTGGCTCTCGTTCGGTTTCGGAGGCATGCAGCCCTCCGAATTCATGAAGCTGTTCGTCGTTCTCTATGCCGCCGACTACACGGTGCGCAAGCTCGCCCTGATGCATAGCTTGAAGCGCGGCTTGCTTCCCATGTTCGCGGTGATGCTGGTGGTCGGGTGGCTCCTGCTGCGCGAACCCGATTTCGGCGCTTTCGTGGTGGTTGCGGCGATCGCCACCGGGGTCCTGTTCCTCGGTGGCATGAACGGGACCTGGTTCGCCGGCCTGCTCCTGATGATGGCGGTCGGCTTCATCGGCCTGGTCCTGTCTTCACCGTACCGCATGCAGCGCATCTTCGGGTTCATGGACCCGTGGGCCGATCCCTTCGGTCGCGGCTATCAGCTGTCGCACGCGCTCATCGCCTTCGGCCGTGGTGAATGGTTCGGCGTGGGCCTGGGCGCGAGCGTCGAGAAACTGCTCTACCTGCCGGAGGCGCACACGGATTTCCTTCTCGCGGTGATCGGCGAGGAATTGGGTTTCGCCGGCGTGCTCGCGGTGATCGCGCTCTTTTCCTGGCTGGTGCTGCGCGCCTTCGCCATCGGCCGCCAGGCCGTCGCGCTCGAGCGCCCCTATGCGGCACTCGTGGCGCAGGGGATAGGCGTGTGGCTTGGCGTGCAGGTGTTCATCAACATGGGCGTGAACATGGGCGTGCTGCCGACCAAGGGCCTCACTCTTCCGCTCATGAGCTTCGGAGGAAGCGGGCTGCTCGCCAACTGCGTCGCACTCGCCATCCTGCTGCGCATCGACTGGGAGAGCCGCCAGATCATGCGCGGAGCGCGTCCATGAACGTCTTCGAATTGAAATCGTCGTGCCAAGAACCGTCATGATCGCAGCGGGCGGAACGGGCGGCCACGTGTTTCCCGGCCTTGCCGTCGCCGATGCCCTGCGCGCGTCTGGATGGCGCGTCGTATGGCTCGGCGCCGGATCCGGCATGGAAGCGCCGCTGGTCGCGAAACGCGGCTACGAGATGGCAACCGTGAAATTCTCGGGCGTGCGCGGCAAAGGCCTTCTCGCCCTTGTGCTCCTGCCGCTCAAACTCTTGCTCGCCTTCTGGCAGAGCGCGCGCGCGATCCTCGCCCGGCGCCCCGACGTCGTTCTCGGCATGGGCGGCTACATGTCCTTTCCAGGAGGGATGATGGCGGCGCTGCTCGGCAGGCCGCTCGTGGTCCACGAGCAGAACTCGGTGGCAGGGCTTGCCAACCGCGTTCTCGCCGGCGTCGCCGACCGCGTGCTGTGCGCTTTTCCGGGTGCCTTGAAGGGCGCGATTCACACTGGCAATCCGGTTCGCCCGGAGATCGCTGCGATCGTTTCCCCGGAAGCCCGCTACGCGGGGCGTTCGGGACCGCTGCGCATCCTGGTCGTCGGCGGAAGCCTCGGCGCCAAGGCCCTGAACGAAGTCGTTCCGCGGGCGCTCGCCCTGATTCCACGCGACGCGCGCCCGCACGTCACTCATCAGTCCGGCGCGCAGCACGCCGCTACGCTCAAGCAGGCTTACGCGCAGGCGGGGGTGCAAGCGAGCACGCCGGCTTTCATCGACAACATGGCTGCGGCCTATTCCGAGGCGGATCTCGCCGTGTGCCGCGCCGGGGCGACCACCGTGGCGGAACTCGCCGCCGCAGGCCTGCCGAGCGTGCTGGTTCCCTTTCCGCACGCGGTGGACGACCACCAGACGAAGAACGCGCGCTTTCTGTCGGATGCTGGGGCCGCGGTCCTCGTTCCGCAGAGCGAGCTTACGCCTGAGCGCCTGGCCGAACTCATCGCCGGATTCGATCGCAAACGCCTGCTCGGGATGGCCGCGCTCGCTCGCTCGCTCGGCCGGCCCGACGCGACCGCAGCCGTGGCGCGGACGTGCATGGAGCTCGCGCCGTGAAGCACAAGGTCAAGCGCATTCACTTCGTGGGGATAGGGGGCTCGGGCATGAGCGGCATCGCCGAGGTGCTCCTCAACCTGGGGTATCTGGTGAGCGGGTCCGATCTCGCCGCCAGCGCGGCTACCGAGCGGCTGGTGTCGCTGGGCGCAAAGGTCAGTCTGGGACACAACGCCGATAGCGTCGCCTCGGCGGACGCGGTCGTAGTGTCCTCCGCGGTTGCGCCGAACAACGTCGAGGTCGTCGCCGCGCAGGCGAGGCGCATTCCGGTGGTGCCTCGCGCCCTGATGCTCGCCGAGCTCATGCGGCTCAAGCAGGGGATCGCTGTCGCGGGAACGCACGGCAAGACCACCACAACCAGCCTGATCGCGAGCGTGCTCGCCGAGGGCGGCCTCGATCCGACTTTCGTGATCGGCGGCCGTTTGGTGAGTGCCGCCTCCAACGCGCGGCTCGGCGCGGGCGAATTCATCGTCGTCGAGGCCGACGAATCGGACGGCTCCTTTCTTCACCTGCAGCCCGTGGTAGCGGTCGTGACCAACATCGATGCCGACCACATGGAGACCTATCAGCACGACTTGACGCGGCTGAAGCGTGCCTTCGTCGGTTTCCTGCAGAACCTGCCCTTCTACGGCAGCGCGATTCTCTGCGTCGACGATGCCGGCGTCCGCGAGATCATGCCCTTGATCGCCAAGCCCATCGTTACTTATGGGCTGCGCGAGGACGCGATGGTCCGGGGCGTCGATCTCGCCGCGGGCGAGCGCATGCGCTTCAAGGCGATCCGCGAGGGCGCGCAACCCCTCGAGATCACGCTGAACCTGCCGGGACGGCACAACGTACAGAACGCGCTCGCGGCGGTCGCGGTGGCCACCGAGCTCGGCGTCCCCGACGCGGCGATTCGCAAGGCGCTCGCCGAGTTCCGGGGCGTCGGCCGGCGCTTCCAGCGCTACGGCGAGGTGCCGCTCGCCGCGAACGGCAAGGCCCCGGGGAGCTTCACCTTAATCGACGACTACGGCCATCACCCGGCCGAGATGCGGGCGACGCTCGATGCCGTGCGGGGCGCTTTCCCGGGCCGGCGCATCGTTCTCGCGTTCCAGCCCCATCGCTATACCCGTACTCGCGACTTGTTCGAGGACTTCGTCAAGGCGCTCTCGGGAGTCGACGCGCTGCTCCTCGCCGACGTCTATCCCGCGGGAGAAGCGCCGATCGTCGCAGCGGACGGACGCTCGCTCGCCCGGGCGATCCGCGTGGCGGGGAAGATCGAGCCGGTGTTCGTCGAAAAGATCGCAGACATGCCCGAAGCGATACGCAAGCTCGCTCGTCCGGGCGACGTCGTTCTCACCATGGGCGCCGGGTCGATAGGAAGCGTGCCCGCCGCGCTCCTCAAGGGCGGCAGATGAACATGGCCGAACCGATCGCCCAGCCTGCTGCCGTCCTGCGCGGCATCCTGCGGCGGGACGAGCCGATGGGCAAGCACGTCAGCTGGCGCACCGGCGGCGTCGCCGCGCGCGCCTACACACCCGCGGATTGCGCGGACCTGGCTGTGTTTCTCGGGACGCTCCCCGCGTACGAGCCCGTGTGCTTCGTCGGGCTGGGCAGCAATCTGCTGGTGCGCGACGGCGGCTTCCGCGGGACGGTGGTGCTGATGCACAACCCGGGCGGGACGATGCGCGCCGAGGGCGATCTGATCTACTCCGAGGCCGGCACGGCCTCCCCCAAGGTCGCGCGCTTCGCGGCGACGCGCGGCTTCGAAGGCTCGGAATTCCTCGCCGGTGTTCCCGGCACTGTCGGCGGCGCGCTCGCGATGAACGCCGGCTGTTACGACTCGGAGACCTGGGACGTCGTCGCCAAGGTCATGACGATATCGCGCGCGGGGAAGCTCACCCAGCGAAGCGCCGGCGAATTCGAGATCGGCTATCGCCATGCCGAGCTCAGGGGAGCAAAGCTCGGAGAAAACGAGTGGTTCGTCGCCGCCTGGTTCCGCTTCCGGCCCGGAGACGAGAAGGCGGCGCGCAGGCGCATCAAGGAGCTGCTTGCGCAGCGCCTGGCCACGCAGCCGCTCGATCTGCCCAACGCCGGATCGGTGTTCCGCAACCCCCCCGGCGACCACGCTGCGCGCCTGATCGAGGCAAGCGGCCTTAAGGGCCGCGAAATCGGAGGGGCGAGGATTTCCGAGAAGCACGCGAATTTTATCGTCAACCCGAAGGGTGCAGCGCGCGCCTCGGATATCGAGGCGCTGATCGCGCTCGCGCGCGACACCGTCACGCGCCGCTTTGGAGTCGAGCTTGTGCTCGAAGTGAGAATCATCGGGGAGGCCGGGTGAAGCCGGGTGATTTCGGCAAGGTGGCCGTGCTCATGGGTGGTCGCTCCGCCGAGCGCGCCGTGTCGCTGAAGAGTGGCCAGAGGGTCCTCGCCGCGCTGAAAGCGAAAGGCGTCGATGCGCACGCCTTTGACCCCAAGGAGCGAGGAATCGAGGCGCTCCTTGCAGAGCGCTTCGATCGTGCCTTTCTCATCCTGCACGGCCGCTACGGCGAGGACGGCACGATCCAGGGTGCGCTGGAGCTGCTGGGCATCCCCTACACGGGGTCGGGCGTGCTCGCGAGCGCGCTCGCCATGGACAAGTGGCACGCGAAGCTCGTGTGGCAGTCGTGCGGGATCCCGACCCCCCGCTCCGAGCTTCTCGCGCACGGCAGCGACATGCAGGCGGTCGCCACGCGGCTCGGCCTGCCGCTGATGGTGAAGCCCGCCAACGAAGGCTCCTCGATCGGCATGACCAAGGTGAAGAGCGCGCGCGAGCTCCCCGAGGCCTACGCCCTCGCCGCGAACTACGACAGCGTGGTGATTGCCGAGGCCTTTGTCGAAGGCGTCGAGCTGACGGCGGGAATACTCGGGGACAGGCCGCTGCCGCTCATCAAGCTGGAGACGCCGCGCGAGTTCTACGACTACGAGGCGAAATACCAGGCGGACGACACGCGCTATCTCATCCCGTGCGGACTGCCACCCGACGCCGAGCGCATCGTGCAGGACGAGGCGCTGTTCGCATTCAACGCCCTGGGGTGCAGCGGCTGGGGCCGGGTCGACCTGATGCTCGACCGCTCGGGCAAACCCTACTTCCTGGAAGTGAACACCGCACCGGGGATGACCGACCATTCACTCGTGCCCATGGCCGCGCGTCATATCGGGCTCTCGTTCGAGGATCTGTGCCTGCGCATTCTCGAATCGGCGCGGCTCGAGAAGGGAGGCGGGCGTGTGGGATAACCCGCGCCTGGCCAACGCAGCGGCCGGCGTGCTGTGCGCGCTCGCGCTTACTCTCCTCGCGTACGCAGGCGGACGAGTCCTGCTCGAGTCGCCGGCCTTCCTGCTCAAGAGGATCGTCGTCGAGGGAGGCCTCGAGCGCGTCGAGCGCCGCGAGATTATCGATGCCCTTCAGGGGCGTCTGCGCGGCACGTTTTTCACCGTGGATCTGGAAGCGGTGCGAGCGCTATTCGAAAGTATCCCCTGGGTGCGGCGCGCAGAGCTGCGCCGCAGGTGGCCCGACTGTCTCGAGGTACGCATCGAGGAGCAGGTCGCGCTGGCCCGCTGGGGCCAGGGGAAAAGGACTCAGCTGGTCAACATGCAAGGGGAGCTGTTCCGCGGACAGAGCGACGATTCGCTCCCGGTCCTCGCCGGTCCCGCGGGTACCGAGGGCGAGGTCGCGCGCCGCTATCTCGCGTTCCGGGACTCGCTCGCTCGGCTCGGCCTCGAACCCAGGCAGGTGCTTCTCTCCTCGCGCATGGCCTGGCAGCTCAAGCTCTCCAGCGGCCTCACGGTGCAGCTCGGGCGCGACTCGGACAGGGATCGCGTCGAAGAGCGCCTCGCTCGTTTCGTGTCGGCTTTCCCGCAAACGCTGGCGAAGTCGCAGAAACGCCTCGACTACGTCGACTTGCGCTACCCCAACGGATTCGCGTTCCGGGTTACGGAGACGCCCAGGTCCGAGTCCCTCAAGCCGCAGCACAAGCGAGCCTGACATGGCGAGGGAAAACAAGAACCTCATCGTCGCTCTGGACATCGGCACGTCCAAGGTGGTGGCGATCGTGGCCGAGCTCTTCCCCGACGGGCGCATGGATATCGTCGGCATGGGCGGACACGAGTCCAAGGGCCTGAAGAAAGGTGTGGTCGTGAATATCGAATCGACGGTGAATGCGATCCAGCGCACCCTCGAGGAAGCTGAGCTGATGGCCGACTGCAAGATCGAGCGCGTCTTCACGGGGATCGCCGGTAGCCACATCAAGAGCTTCAACTCCACCGGGATGGTGGCGATCAAGGACAAGGAAGTCACGCAGACCGACGTCGAGCGTTCGATCGAGACGGCGCGCGCGATGCCCATTCCGACCGATCAGCAGGTGCTGCACATCCTCACCCAGGAATTCATCATCGACGGGCAGGACGGGGTGCGCGAGCCGCTCGGGATGAGCGG
>JBGQKQ010000048.1:0-17257 GCA_041499655.1 Gammaproteobacteria bacterium | reverse complement strand
GTCGATCACCGAGCCGCCGCCGACTGAGACGTAGCCGTCGAAGCGGCCCTCGGCGGCGAAGCGCGTGGCCGCACGGAACGATTCGTCGGTGGGCTCGACCCGGACTTCGTCGTAGACCGTGATCTCAATGCCCGCGGCGCGAAGGGACGCGAGGGCGTCGGCGGCGTGCTGGAGGGCCCCGACCCGCTTGTCGGTGAACAGCGCCGCGCGTTTCATCCCGAGGGTGCGCGCATGCGCGCCCGCTTCCGAAAGGACCCCGGGGCCGAACACGATGCTCGAGATGTCCACCGAGAAAGCCGACTCGTGGCCCTCGGAGATCGCGTAGGTGTGGCAGCAGGTCATGGACGCAGCAACTAGCGGCGCAGCACGCACTTCTCGTAAAGGTTCCTGAACCGACCCTGCGGATCGTAGCGTGCCTTGAGCGCATCGTACGCGCGCCTGTCGTAGAGTCGCCAGAACTCGTCCTCCGGGTAGTAGGAATCGGAGTAGAGCGACTTCACCCCGCCCAGCTCGGCGACCTTGCGCTCGATCTTGCGGTTGGTGTGGCCCGGTTCGCGCCTGACCGTGTCCTGCACCACGTCCCAGAAGCCGAAGTTCACGTACAGCGTCCGGGGATCGATCGCATAGAGCGGGAATCTCTCCTGTGTATCGTAGCCGCCGATGGGACAGATCCACACCGGCAGGATGCCGACCTCCTTGAGGAAGAAGGCAAGAAACTCGGGTGCCCGCGCGATGGGAATGTCCACGTCCTGGATAACGGACTCGGGGTGTTTGCCGCTCAACCGTGAGAAGGCGCGCGTGAAGCCCCACTTGCTGTTCCAGCGCATCACTTTCGCATAGGTCGTCGAGTTCAGGCGCTCGCGGCCGAGGAGCCTGCGGACCAGAGGATTCTGCGCGAACAGGTTCTTCGAGCACCAGAACCAGTCGGTGTCCCAGCGCCAGATGAAGTCGTGCACCGTGAGGTAGTCCTCGCCACGTTCGCGGATCGAGCGGTAGTAGATGTGTTCGTACGTATAGTCGCTGATATAGGGCGCGCTGTCGGCGAAGCGCCCGAGCGTGAGAACCATTTCGTCGCCGGAGAACACCGTTCCGTCGACGAAGTCCACGTCGGTTGCGCAGCGTGCCTCCAGCTCGGCAAAGAACTTCTCGGAGCTGGTGTGGCGCACGTGTTCCAGGCGCACATAGGGTTTCACGGGGACGGTGCGTGCCGTGACTTTCAGCGCGTAGCCGAGCGTCCCGTAGGAATTCGGAAATCCGTAGAAAAGGTCGCGGTGCTTGTTGTCCGGCGTGGCGTTCACGATCGAGCCGTCGGCGAGGAGCACCTCGAGCGCGAGCAGGGTGTCGTGCACCAGGCCGTAGCGGAAGGACGAAGCCTCGATGCCGACGCCCGCAGCCGCCCCGCCCAGGGTAATCGACTTGAGCTGGGGTACGACGCAGGGCATCACCCCGTGGGCGAGCGTGGCGTCCACCAGGGCGGAGTAAGTCGTCATGCCTTCCGCCGATACGCGCGAGCGCGTGGTATCGACTTCGACCACCTGGTTGAAGCCGGAGAGGTCCACGCGCGGCCGCGCCTGGGCCTCGCGGTCGCGGAACAGGTTCGAAGTGCTCTTGGCGAGGCCTATGCCGCCGGCGCCGCCCGCCGCCAGTTCAGCGCGCAGCCGCGCGAGCTTGTTCTCGTGGCTGGTCACTGGTGTACAGGAACGCGCGGCTCATCGGGTAGTTTTCGCCCACGTTGCCCTTGCTCACCACGATCTGGAACAGATGGGTCTTGCCCTGGGGGGAGCGGAACATCTCGGCGCAGGACCAGAGATAGGCGCGCCAGATGCGCCGGAATTTCTCGTCGAACTTCGCCGGATTGAGCTTGTGGATCTTCTCCCAGTTGCGGTCGAAGCGCCGCGCCCAGTCGTCGAGCGTGAGCGCGTAGTTGCGCCGCAGGTTCTCGATGTCCACGACCTCCAGGCCGCAGCGCTCGCACCAGTCGATCGCCTCGGCGAGACTGGGGATCCAGCCGCCGGGGAAGATGTACTCGCGGATCCAGAACTCGGTGTCGCGCACGCCGACGTGGCCGATGAAGTGGATCACGCCCAGGCCGCCCGGCTTCAGGTATTCGGCGTGAGCCTTGATCACTTCGCCGAGCTGGTCGCGCCCGGCGTGCTCGAGCGTACCGATGGAGAGCAGCTTGTCGAACTGGTGCGGCACCTCGCGGAAATCGCGCTCGAGCACCTCGACCTTGCCCTCGAGGCCCCGGCGCTTGATCTCGGCGCGCGTCTCCTTGACCTGCTCGGTGGTGGTGTTGATGCCGGTTCCGCGCGCGCCGTACTGGTCCCAGGCGTAGAACAGCAGGTTGCCCCAGCCGCTGCCGATGTCGGCGAAGGTATCGCCCTTCTTGAGCAGCACCTTGCGGCAGACGTGATCCATCTTGGCGATCTGCGCCTCTTCGAGCGTCTTCGACCCGTCGTTGAACCAGGAGCAGGTATACGCCATGCCCGCCTCGTCGAGCCACTCGCGGTAGAAATCCTGGCCGGGCCCGTAGTGGAAGCGCGCGTTCTTCTTCGCCTGCCGGACCGTGGCGTTGCTGTAGAGCAGCTCGTGCCACCCGTTGCGCACCCTGACGAGGAACGTCGGCTCGCCGTCGAACCCGGCGTCCAGGCCGGCGCGGAAGGCGAGCGCGAGGCTGCCCTCGATGTCGAGGTCGCCGTTGAAATACGCCTCCAGAAAGCCCACGTGGCCGAAGAGCAGCACCCGCCAGGCGGCGCGGCGGTTGCGGATGAGGATCGTGACGTCCGGCGCGCGCTCGTGGTTCTGCCACGAGGTGCCGTCGGCGAAGACGACGCGAAAGCAGACCTCGGTTTTCGCGCCGATCTCCTCCATGGTTCTTCTGAACTGCGAATTCATGATCCTGTGGGCTGCGGCGCGGAAGCGGGGTGTCGATCTTGACATCTTTTCGTGATGTTTTGAAGCGCCGGCGGGTTCTGCTAGTCTCTGGGGCTGTTTGCGCGTTCAGCCCGGCCTTCAAATTGAAGAATTTCCTGCGTTTCTTTCTCGTCGCGCTCTCGCTCGCCGCCTGCGGCGCCGAGGCGCAGATGCGCTGCTGCGCGCCGCCCCGCACGCCCGAGGAGGCGCTGTACCGGTCGATCGAGAACGGCGATTCCGCCGAGTTCTCCCGGCTGATCGATGCCGGCGTCAGCCTGGCGGCGAAGAACGCGCTCGGCGAGACCCCGCTCTACGTCGCGGCCGAGAAGGGCGAGATCGACATGGCCCGCCTGCTCATCGCCAAAGGCGCCGACGCGAAGGCGCGCACCCCGAATGGGGAGACGGTGCTGCATGCCGCGGCCATGATCGAGAGCACGGCGCTCACGACGGACCTGATCCAGGCCGGCGCGGAAGTCAACGCGGCCAACCGCGACGGAGAAACGCCGCTGCAATGGGCGGCTCTGACCGGCACGTTTCTCGCGGTCAAGGCCCTCGCGGACGCGGGCGCCGATCTCAACATCCAGGACGCGCGCCAGGGCAACACGCCGCTGCACGCCGCAGTCTCCCACGACGATATCGTGCTCATCCACTACCTGCTCTCCAAGAACGTGCGCACCGACATCCGCAACAACCAGGGCCTGACCGCGTTCGAGCTCGCCCAGTCGCGCGGCCGCAGCTCGGTGAAGCTCTTCCAGAGCCAGGATGCTCCGCGACCGTAGGATCGTTTTTGCGGCGGGGTTTCTGCGCGCCGTCGCCAACGGCCTGATCGGTGTCGTCGCGGGGATCTATCTCGCCGAGCTGGGGTTCGAGCCGGCGGCCTGGGGAGCGATCCTCGGCGCGGGCGTCGCGGGCACCGCGGTCGGGGCCGCGGGGGTGATGTTCTGGGGGGACCGCTTCGGGCGTCGCCGCTGGCTGATCATGCTCGGCGTGATCGCCGCGGCGGGCGGCGCGGTGTTCGCGTTCGCCTCGAACGCGATGCTGCTCGGCGCCGCGGCATTCCTCGGCATGCTGAATTCGCTGGGCAAGGACCGCGCCGCGGCCCTCGCGCTCGAGCAGGCCATCCTGCCCTCCACCGGGAGCGACGCGGGACGCACGCGCGCCTTCGCCTGGTACAACGTCATCCAGGACATCGGCCACGGCCTGGGCGCTGCGCTCGCGGTGCTGCCGACCTTGCTGCGCGGCGCCGCCGGATTCGATCACCTGCATTCGCTGCGCGTCGCGGTCATCGTCTACGCGGTGCTCTATGCGGGGACGGCGATCCTGTACCTGAGCCTGTCGAAGCAGGCGGAGGCGCCGGCGGCGGCGCTCGAGCTGCGCGTCACCCCCGAAAGCCGCTCGATCCTGACGAAGATGTCGTTCCTGTTCGCGCTCGACAGTTTCGCCGGCGGCTTCCAGGGGAGCGCCCTGTTCGCCTTCTTCTTCCACCAGCAGTTCGGCGCGTCGGAGGCGACGATCGGCCTGCTCTTCGTCGGCGCGCGCATCATGAACGCGGCCTCGCATCTCGGCGCCGCGTGGCTCGCCTCGCGCATCGGGCTCGTCAACACCATGGTGTTCACGCACACGCCCTCGAGCATCCTCACGTTCACCATCCCGTTTACGGGCAGCTTCGAGATCGCCGCGTTGCTCTTTCTCCTGCGCGAGGGCCTCTCGGAGATGGACGTGCCGACGCGCCAGTCCTATCTCATGGCGGTGGTGAGGCCCGAGGAGCGCACCTTCGCGGGGGGCGTGACCAACCTCGCGCGCATGTGTGCCCGGGCGATCGCGCCGGTGCTCGCGGGCACCGCGATGCAGACGGTCGCGCTGGGCGCACCGATCATGGCCGCGGCGGGCCTGAAGATCCTCTACGACGGTCTGCTCTATTTTTCCTTCAGGAAGCTTAAGGCGCCGGAGGAGCGGTAGCGCTACTTCTCGAGAATCGCCTTGAGGTCCTTGCCCGGCATCGCGTCGCGCACCCACCGGTAGCTGCCCCGGTCGCGCATCGCGAGCGCGGCGTCACGCACCGCCGCGAAGGCGAGCCGCGACAAGGTGCCGCCGACGCTGATGCGCTTGACCCCGGCGTCGGCGAGCTGCTGCGTCGTGAGATCGGGGTCCGCCGCGCTCATCACCACGTTGAGCGGCTTGGACACCGCGGCCACGACCTGCCGGATGGTCGCGAGATCGCGCAGGCCCGGGGCGTAGAGCACGTCGGCGCCCGCCGCCGCGAAGGCCTGCAGGCGCTTCACCGTGTCGTCGAGGTCGCGGCGACCGTGCAGGAGGTTCTCCGCGCGCGCGGTGAAGGTGAACGGGAACGGCAGCGAATGCGCGACCTCGGCCGCCGCCGCGACGCGCTCGACGGCGAGGTTGAAGTCGTAAATGGGCCTGGCCTCGTTTCCGGTGGCGTCCTCGATCGATCCGCCCACGATGCCGGCGTCGGCGGCCAGCCGGATGATCTCCGCCGCCTTCGCGGGGTCGTCGGCGTAGCCGTTCTCCAGGTCGGCGTTCACGGGAAGCCCGGTCGCCGAGGCAATATCGCGGCAGTTGGCGATCAGCTCATCCCGGCTCACCGCGAGCGTGCCGTCGACGCGGCCGAGCGCGTTGGCGAGCCCGAAACTGGTCGTCGCCAGGGCCTCGAAGCCGAGCGAGGCGAAGAGCTTGGCCGTGCCCGCGTCCCAGGGATTGGGCATGACGAAGATCCCGGGGCGTTCGTGCAGCGCGCGGAACAGCCGGGCGCGTTCTGCCTGCGTGCGCATGAGAAAGGGCTAGTGCTTCATCGGTATCTGCGCACTGCCGTCGAGCCCCCTGACGCGCACGCTGGTCCGCACCGGTCCCGCGTTTGCGAAGGTCAGCGTCAGGGGAAACACGTCCCCTTCCTTGAGCGGACGCTTCAAACCCATCAGCATGACGTGCCTGCCGCTCGGCTCGAACGCCACCGGGGCTCCGTTCCCAACGTCGACCGAGCTGAGGCCCTCCATCTTCATCACGCCGTCCTTCATCGCGCTGACGTGCAGCTCGGCGCGCCTGGCGACCGGCGAGGATACGCGCAGCAGGCGGTCGGCCTTGCCCGCGTTGCGGATGGTGAAGTAGGCGACGCCCACGTCGATTCCCGGCGGCGTAGGCCGCGACCAGGCGTCCACGATCTGGATTCCCTGCGCCGACGCAACGCCCGGAATCGCCGTGCCGAGAGCGAGGGCAAGGCCAATCCAGAGATTTCTTGCAGTCATTGATTTTCGCCCGTGCCCGTCGCGCCCGCCCGCATCTTGCATGCTAAGGCGCTGTACGGCCGGATGCAACGGCCCCTGGTAGGAGTTCACTCAATCGGTGTGACGTCTGGAACAGAAGGGGCCTGGAGCATGCGCTACACTACCCCGGATGCAGAAGTTGTTCTTGAGCCGGGAGGGTCGATGAACATCAGCAAGTCGAGCACGCCTGCCGGGACGCGCGGAGACGCGGTATCGGCGCTCGAGAAGCTGCCGCATATCAGCAAGCGCGTGTGCCTGCTGTGGGGGCATCCCGAGTTCGACGCCTTCACCTCGCATCTGCTCATGGATTCCCGCGACGGGAAGCGGCAGGGGCTTCCGTGGGACGTCGCCGAGGAGATTCTGTTTCTTGCCGAGCTCCGCGTGGTCAAGCGCGCCCTCATCGCCGCCGGCGTGACCGGCCAGCCGTTCTGGGAGGTTTTCAACCAGATGCTCGCCAACGCCGAGGCCGCGCAGGCGCGCCTGCAGCACGAGGCCTGGGACGATCCCCTGATGAACAAGGACGTCAGCCGCACCCTGCGCCCCCAGGGCGATTTCACCCGGCCGCCTGCCGAGCTGGCCAGGACCAACACGAAAAGGCTGCGCGCGAGAAAGAGCTGGCTGAGCCGGCTGCTGGGATAGTCGGAGCAGCGCTCAGGCCCTGAGCACCGCAGCGGCGAAAACCGCCCATGCGGCGAGGAACGCGAGCCCGCCCGCCGGCGTGATCGCGCCGAGCCAGTTCTGCCCGGAGAGCGCGAGCGCGTAGAGGCTTCCGGAGAAGAGCAGGATTCCAGCGAGCATCAGCCACCCGGACCACCTGAGCAGCGCCGACTGCGGGAGCTGCGCCGCGGCGAGCCCCACCGCGAGCAGGCCGAGCGCGTGAAAGAGGTGATACTCGATGCCGGTGTGCCAGACCGCGATCATCTCGGGCGGGACACGGTTCTTCAGGGCGTGCGCGCCGAAGGCGCCGAGCGCCACGGCGAGGAGCGCGGCGATGCCGCCGAGAGTGAGAAAGGTCTTCGAGCCTGCCGTCATGGCGATCCTTCCGATAAGATAGCCGGCCGTCGAACCCGCGGCGCGAACATGGCCAAGATCGTAATCCCCGGCATCGACCGGCTCAAGGAGTGGGTCGGCAAGGAAGTCGCGGCGACCGATTGGCTCACCGTGACGCAGGAACGCATCGACGAGTTCGCGGCTGCCACGGGCGACGACCAGTGGATCCACGTCGACCGCGGGCGCGCCGCGAGTGAATCGCCCTACGGGACGACGGTCGCGCACGGCTTCCTGACGCTGTCCCTCCTGCCGCACTTCCTGAAGGAGGCGGTCGAGATCCAGGGCGCGCGCATGGGAATCAACTACGGCCTGAATCGGGTGCGCTTCACCGGGCCCGTGCCGGCGGGCTCGCGCGTGCGCGCCCGCTTCCGGCTCGCCGCCGCGGAGGAGATCGAGGGCGGCATGCAGACCGTCTGGAGCGTCACCGTCGAGCGCGAAGGCGAGGCGAAGCCGGTGCTCATCGCCGAGTGGGTCACGCGGCGGCACGAGTAGGCACGATGCCGGAGTGGGAATTCCTGGCCTTCGCGGCTTTCGCGGCGCTCGCGTGGCTCTGGTACGACAGCATGCGCGCGCGCGAGCGCGCGGTCGCGGCGGGGCAGGCTGCCTGCGTGCGCGAGCGGCTGCAGTTCCTCGACGAAACCGTCGAATGTACCTCGGTGAGGCCCGCCCGCAACGAGGCCGGGCAGCTGGTGCTGCGCCGCGTGTACCGCTTCGAGTTCTCCGACGACGGCAGCCTGCGCCGCTCGGGGCAGATCGTCATGCTTTCGGGCGAGGTAGAATCGCTGACGATGGAGCCTTTCCTGTTGCAGTGATTCCCGCGGCGGTCATGCAGAAGTGGATCGAGGGCGCGGTCGCGGCACAGACGCGCTGGACCGAGCGCCTGTTCTCGCTGAAGGTCGAAGCCGGCATATCGTTCGAAGCGGGACAGTTCGCCAAGATCGCGCTGCCGGTGGAGGGCGAGATGCTGGCCCGGCCCTATTCATTCGTGAACGCTCCGGACGAGCGTCCGCACGAGTTCTACTACGTCGCGCTGCCCGACGGGCCGCTGACGCAAAGGCTCTGCAAATTGGGAACCGGGGACCGGGTTTACCTCGCGCCCAGGCCGGCGGGGTTCCTGGCCCTCTCGGAAGTTCCGGACGGCGAGAACCTGTGGCTGATCTCGACGGGAACCGGAATCGGGCCGTTTCTCTCCATTCTAAAGACCGAGGCTCCCTGGCAGCGGTTCAAGCAAGTCGTCCTGGTGCATGCGGTGCGCCGGGCCGAGGAGCTGACCCACCGGGACAGTATCGAGCAGCTGATGCGCAGGCACGGCGGGCAGATGCGCGCGGTGTCTTTCGTCAGCCGGGAAACCGCGGCGGGCGCCTTGCCGGGGCGCATTCCCGCGGCCGTCGAGGAGGGGCGGCTCGAAGCGGCGGCGGGCGTCGCGCTTTCGGCGGGCACGTCTCAGGTTATGATTTGCGGCAACCCGGAAATGGTGAGCGATACCAGCGCGGTGCTCGCCCGGCGCGGAATGAAGAAGCACCGGCGCCGCGACCCGGGCCAGATCACGGTGGAGAACTATTGGTGAACGCGACGGCCCCGAGCACACCCTGGCGGACCATGTTCCTGCTCGCGGTCTGCGCTTCGCTTGCGTCCTGCAGCGCGACCCGCTTCGCCTACGACAACGCGGACACGGCGTTGCGCTTCATGGCTTCGAGCTATCTCGAGCTCGACGCGACCCAGACGGAGGACATGCGGCTTCGCATCGTCCAATTCCACCAGTGGCACCGCGCCAACGAGCTGCCGGCGTACGCGGCGCTGATGCACAGCGCGAGCGAGCGCGCAGCACGCGGCATCACCACGGAGGACGTGGCCTGGGGTTTCGCCAACCTGCGCTCCCGCTATCGCAGCTTCGCGGCGAAAGCGGCCGAGGACGCGGCCCCGGTGCTCGCGACGCTGGCCCCCGACCAGATCGCGGCGCTCGAGCACCGTTTCGCCGAGAACAACCAGAAGTTCACGAAGGAATTCCTCTCCGCCGACGGCGGCAAGCGCCCGCGCGCCCAGGTGAGGCGCATGCTCGAGCGCTTCAGCGATTTCGCGGGCGACCTGACTCCGGACCAGGAGGCGCGCATCGAGCGCTTCGCGCTCGCCCACGAGAACCATGTCGCGCTGCGTTTCGAGGACCGGCGGCAGTGGCAGCGGGACGTGATCGCGGCGCTGAAGCAGCCGCGCAGCGCGCAGGAGCTCGGCGCGAGCCTCGCCGAGATGTTCAACCGGCCCGAGCGCCGCCGCTCCGAGGCCTTCATTCGCGAAGACAAGGCCTGGGACGAGGATCTCGGGCAGCTTATCGTCGATCTCGACCGGACGCTGTCGTCCAAGCAGCGCGCCCAGGTGGTGCGGCGCCTGTCGGACTACGCGGAGGATTTCGCCGAGCTCGCGGGGGAGAAGGCCGCATGAGCGTGCGGCAAGCCGGTTTCGTTGCGGGGCTCGCCGCGGCACTGCTGGCGGGGCTCGCCACGGCATGGGCGGCCGGAGGCACGATGAAGCCCTGGAGCGGCGGCGTGACCCCGCCGCTCGCCCTGCGCGATGTCGAAGGCAGGGAGCACAAGCTCACCGACTACAAAGGCAAGGTCGTGGTGCTCAACTTCTGGGCCACCTGGTGCGACCCTTGCCGCGAGGAGATGCCTTCCATGCAGCGGCTCCAGGACAAGCTCGTGGGCAAGCCCTTCGCGATTCTCGCGGTCGACTACGGCGAAGGGCCGCCCCGGGTCAGGGATTTCCTGAAGGCCGTCCCGGTGCGCTTCACCGTGCTGCTCGACCGCGATACCTCGGCCGCGACGGCGTGGAAGGTGAAAGTGCTGCCGACGACGCTGGTGATCGACGCGGAACAGAAGGTGCGCTTCGTCGCGGTCGGCGACGTCGGCTGGGACACGCCGCCCGTCGAGAACGAGATCATGAAACTGCTGCCCAAACACTGAGGAGACTATCCCATGGATCGACGAATGTTCCTGAAAGCCGGAGCGCTCGCGCCGGCCGCAGCTGCGCTGCCGAAGCTGGCTCTCGCGCAGCAGCTCCCCTTCAATCCGCGGCAGGCCGAGGCCTGGCGCACCTTCGAGGTGACCACCCGGGTCGAGATCCTGTTTCCCGAGGGCGCGACGCGCGTCTGGCTGCCCGTGCCCTCGGTCGATTCCGTGTACCAGAAGACCATCGACAACGGCTGGTCGGGCAACGCCGCCGGCGCGCGGATCCTGCACGACGGCAAGTACGGCGCGGGGCTGTTCTACGCGGAATGGACCTCCGCCGAGAAAAATCCCGTGGTCGAGCTGTACAGCCGCTTCGCTACGCGCGATCACGCCGTGGACTTGTCCAGCACTCCGTCCTCGGGCCTGCGCTTGAGTGCGCAGGAGCGCGAGTTCTACACCGAGTCCACCGAGCACATGCCGACCGACGGCATCGTGAAGAAGACCGCGGAGGAGATCACCCAGGGGGCGAAGTCGGATTTTCAGAAGGCAAAGGCAATCTACGAGTGGATCGTCGACAACACTTTCCGCGACCCGAAGACCCGCGGCTGCGGCGTCGGCGACATCAAGACCATGCTGGAGACGGGCAACCTCGGCGGCAAGTGTGCCGACATCAACGCGCTCTACGTGGGGCTGGCGCGCGCGGCGGGCCTGCCGGCGCGCGACGTCTACGGCGTGCGCGTGGCGAAGTCGCAGTTCGGCTACCGCAGCCTCGGCGCGGGCACCGCGAACATCACCCGCGCGCAGCACTGCCGCGCGGAGGTCTACCTCACCGGCTTCGGCTGGGTCCCGGTGGATCCGGCCGACGTCAGGAAGGTGGTGCTCGAGGAACGGCCGCAGCCGACCACCGTCAACGATCCGCTGGTCGAGGCGGTGAGGCCCAGGCTCTTCGGCGCCTGGGAAATGAACTGGCTCGCGTTCAACACGGCGAACGACATCGTCCTGCCCCACGCGAACAGCGGCAAGATCACGTTCTTCATGTATCCGCAGGCGGAGACGGCGCAGGGGCGGCTGGACAGTCTCGATCCGGACAACTTCAAGTACACCATGACCGCGAAGGAAGTGACAGCCTGACGATTCTGCATTTCTCGCACGCCAACGGATTTCCCGCGGCGTGCTACCGGAAGATGCTCTCCCGCCTGGGAGACGGCTTCGACGTCCGCTACGTCAACACCATCGGGCACGATCCGCGGCACCCGGTCACCGAGGGCTGGCCGCATCTGGTGAGCGAGCTAATCGAGCACGTCGAACGGCACGGCGAGCCGGTGCTCGGCGTCGGCCACTCGCTCGGCGGCTATCTCACCGCGCTCGCGGCGCTGAAGCGCCCGGCGCTGTTTCGCGCCATCGTCCTGCTCGATTCGCCTATCCTCGACCGTTTTCGAGGGACGATACTGCGAATCGTGAAACGCTTCGGCCTGATCGACCGGGTGACGCCTGCGGGAGTGACGCGCGACCGCCGCGCGGTATGGGCTTCGTCCGACGAAGCCTACGCCCACTTCCGCAACAAGCGCGCGTTCCGCGATTTCGACGCGGAGTGCCTCCGCGACTATGTCACGCTGGGGATGCGGCCGGCTCCGGAGGGCGTGCGCCTCGCCTTCGACCCGTCGATCGAGTACCGCATCTACCGGGCGTTTCCGCACATCCTCGCGAAGGAGTTGCCGGCCCTGCACGTTCCGGCCGGATTCATCTGCGGTCGCGAGTCCGAGGACGCGCGCCAGCTGGGACTCGCGACGACGCGCAGGCATTTCCGCGTGGTGCGCGTTCCGGGCGGGCACCTGTTCCCGTTCGAGCACCCCGAAGCGGC
Organism: Gammaproteobacteria bacterium; assembly: GCA_041499655.1. Lineage (GTDB taxonomy): Bacteria > Pseudomonadota > Gammaproteobacteria > Burkholderiales > SG8-39 > VBDM01. The sequence goes on along the minus strand of JBGQKQ010000048.1, from coordinate 5,213 downwards.
GGCGAACGCGATCCGCGAAATGGCCGAGACGCTGGCGGCGGGCTAGATCGAGCGCTGGCGGCGGCGCGCCTCCAGCGCCTCCAGCCTCTCGATCATGGCCCGCACGCCGCCGAGATTCGGATTCACCACGAGCGCGCGGCGGAAATACTCCAGCGCCTTTTCCGGCTCGTCGAGCTGCAGGTAGATCTGGCCGTAGCCCGAGAGCGCGCCGAAGTGCTGCGGGTTGCGCTTGATGACCTCGTCGCAGTCGGCGAGCGAACGGCGGTAATCGCCCGCGAGGTAGTACACCGTGGCGCGCTTGTTCCAGCCTTCGGCGAAATTGGGCTTGAGCTCGATGACTCGCGTAAACGTCGCGGTCGCCTCGGTGAAGCGCTCGGCGCCCATCTCGGCGATTCCGCGCCTGAGGAGATCGTCGATGCGCTCGTCGCCCGAACGGCCCCATACCGCCCACAGCGCCTCCTCGGCGAGGGCACGCACGACCTCGTCGGAATCCCGCAGCGCGGCGACCAGCGCCGGGGCGTCGTCCATGCGCCCCACGGTCTCCAGGCCGAGCGCTCCGCGCCGGCGTTCCTGCGGGTCGGGTTTCTTCAGCGCCGCGAGGGCCTGCGCGCGCGACGGCGGCGAGTCCGCGGGGGCGGACAGCCCGGGAGTCAGGCAGGCGAGCGCGACAACCAGGAGGGTCAGCTTCTCAATCGAGGTCCTGCGGAGCTCCATCCGGGAATAAGCTCCCGCGCGCGGCGGTTAACCGATACATTCGAAACACAACGATTGCTCAATATAATCCTCTAACCTGACCTGCGAAAGGACACACCATGCTCAAGCTGCGGATATTCGCCCTCGCCCTCCTGGCGGGGCTCGCCATCTCCCCGATGCTCCAGGCGGCGGACACTCCATCGGGGCCGGCCAGGAGTCCCGAGGATCCGGACCTGATGAACGGCAGGAAGGCGGTCGACGCCCAGGATTGGAAAGCCGCCATTGACAGCTTCAATCGCGTTGCCGCGCGCGACCCGAGGAATGCCGACGCCCAGAATCTCCTTGGGTACTCATGGCGCAAGTCCGGCAATCTCGACCAGGCGTTCAAGTACTACAACGAGGCATTGCGCCTCGATCCCGAACACAAGGGTGCGCACGAGTACATCGGCGAGGCCTATCTGATGGTGAACAACCTGCCGAAGGCCGAGGAGCACCTGGCGCGCCTGAACAAGCTGTGCTTTCTGCCCTGCTCGGAGTACAGCGACCTGAAGAAGGCCGTCGACAAGTACAAGTCCGCGGCGAAGTGAGCCAGGGCCGCCGGCCGCGGCGCCAAAACAAAAACGCCCGGCACGCCGGGCGTCTCACTTGCAGTTGCGGCCCGGGATCCCCGGGCGCGGTGCTTATTTGAGGTGCTTGTTGACGAGCTTGGTCATCTCGAACATGTTGACCTTGGTCTTGCCTCCGAAGACGGCCTTGAGGGCGTCGTCGGCGTTGATCATTCGGCGGTTCTTGCTGTCTTGCAGCTTGTTTTTCTTGATGTAAGCCCAGAGCTTCTTGGTCACTTCGGTGCGCGGTATCGCCTTGGCGCCCACCACTTCCGCCAGCGCAGAGGTCGGGGTCATGGGCTTCATGAATGCCGCATTGGGTTTTCTCTTCTTGGCCATCGTATATTTCTCCTCTAATTACGAGCTGGGTTGGTGATGCCGCACTAACGTACGGGCAACGCGAGAGTGCGTCAATCAGAGGGAAATGTCAACCACCCGAAGACGTTTTTTTCCCTATGGGAAAGGCGCGAGGCGGCCGCTGGCGCCGTTCGCCTTCGCTATAATCGGCGGGCCGTGATTCCCCGAGCGCCGGACGTTCCTTCCTGACAACCGCCTGTCCCCCGCGAGCCGCCTTGGACAACGCCAAGAAGAACGTAGCCGTGCTTGCGGCGTGCCAGGCGCTGCTGTTCACCAATAACTCGACGGCGATCGCGCTGAACGGCCTGGCGGGCTATGCGCTCGCTTCGAACAAGGCCCTGGCGACGCTCCCGGTCACGGCGTGGGTGGTCGGCGGCGCGCTCTCCACCCTCCCGATGTCGCTCCTCATGAAGCGCATCGGCCGGCGTGCCGGATTCATCGCGGGCGCCCTGTTCGGGATGGTCGGCGCCGCGATCTGCTCGCTCGCGCTGGTCCAGGCGAATTTCTGGCTGTTTTGCCTCGGAACGATGGTGTTCGGCGTCTATAACGCGGTCGCCCAGTACTACCGCTTCGCCGCGGCCGACTCGGCGAGCGCGGAGTTCAAGCCCAAGGCGATTTCGCTCGTTCTGGCCGGCGGGCTGGTCGGCGGGATCATCGGTCCCGAGGTCAGCAAGCATACCGTCGATCTTCTCGACACGCCCTATCTCGGCGCCTACCTGTCGCTGATCGGCTTTCTCGTGCTGGTGGTCGGCGTGCTGCAGCTGCTCGAGATCCCGTCGCCTTCGGGCGACGATCGCAAGGCTGCCGCGCGGCCGCTGAAGGAGATCATGGTGCAGCCGGTGTTCATCGTCGCGGCGACGGGCGCCGCGATCGGCTACGGCGTGATGAGCCTGCTCATGACCGCGACGCCGCTCGCGATGAGGTTGTGCGGGCACCCGTATTCGGCCGCGGCGACGGTCATCGGCTCTCACGTCATCGGCATGTTCGGGCCCTCGCTCTTCACCGGCTCGCTCATCAAGCGCTTCGGAGTCTTGCAGGTGATGGCCGCGGGAGCGCTGCTTCTCTACGTGGTGGTGGCGATCTCGCTGTCCGGCATCAGCATCCCTCACTTCTGGTTTGCCCTGGTGCTGCTCGGGATCGGCTGGAATTTCCTCTACGTCGGCGGCACCACGCTGCTCACCGACGCGTGCTCCCCCGCCGAGCGCGCCAAGACGCAGGGAGCGAACGACTCGATCATCTTTCTCACGATGATGGTCACCTCCTTCGGCGCGGGCGTGCTGATCGATGCGCGGGGCTGGGAAGTCCTCAACTGGCTCGCGCTCCCCTTCATCACCGTCGCCGCCGCCGCGGTGCTGTGGCTCCTTGCCCGGCGCAGGGTCGTGGCCGCGTCGTAACGTGACTGAGGCCGTGTCGATCGCGCCGCAGCTCGATCCCCAGGCGCGCGCGCTGCTCGAGCGCTTCGCGAGCTCGCCCGCCGTCGATCTCGACTCGCTGAGCGCCGCCGAAGCCAGGCGGTCCTACCGCGAAGGGCGTCTCGCTCTGGCGCCGCCCCCCGCCGCGATGGAGGAAACGCGGGACTTCTTCATTCCGGCCGCGCCGGCCGGGATCAAGGCGCGCTACTACCGCCCGCCCGGGGAGAAGCCCGGCGGAGCCCTGCCGGCGGCGGTCTATTTTCACGGCGGCGGGTGGACCTGCGGCGACCTCGACACCCACGACAGCGTGTGCCGCGGCATCGCCGTGCACGGGCGCTGCGCCGTCGTGGCCATCGACTATCGCAAGGGGCCCGAGCACAAGTTTCCCGCCGCGGTGGAGGACGCGATCGCGGCGGTGAAGTGGGTGAGCGCGAACGCGGGCGCGCTCCGGGTCGACGCGTCGCGGCTGGCGGTGGCCGGGGAGAGCGCCGGCGGGAACCTCGCCGCGGTCGCGGCGATCGCGCTGCGCGATTCGGGTCCGGCCATCGCCATGCAGGTGCTCGTGTATCCCGTCGTCGATCAGGCGGGCGACACCGGTTCCCGCAGGCGTTTCGCGCGCGGCTACTCGCTCACGGTCGAGCTGCTGCGCTGGTACCAGAACCAGTATTTCCGCGACGACGGCGATCGCGCCGACTGGCGCGCCTCGCCCCTGCTCGCGCGCGATCATTCGCGCCTTCCTCCGGCGTACATCGTCACCGCGGGCTTCGATCCGCTGCTCGACGAGGGCAAGGCCTACGCCGACCGGCTCGAGCAGGCGGGCGTATCGGTCGTCTACGAGTGCTTCGAGGGCATGATCCACGGATTTCTCCCGATGGGAGGCGCGCTCGCCGCCGCGCGCCACGCCCACTACCGCATCGGACAGATGCTGCGCACGCGCTTCGGGACGTTTGCCATCGCGCGGCCCTGATCGGCGTAAAATCGCGGAATTCCCCATGCTGGCCCCTGCCGAGAAAATCTCCGTCGAGCGCAAGGTGGTGCGCGCCGCCTGCCCGCACGACTGCCCGGACACGTGCGCGCTCGAGGTCACCGTGGAAAACGGCGTCGCGGTGAAAGTGGAGGGCGCGAAAGGCCATCCGTTTACCGCGGGCACGCTGTGCACCAAGGTCGCGCGCTATCTGGAGCGCACCTACAGCAAGGACCGCGTGCTGTTTCCGCAGAAAAGGATCGGCGCGAAGGGCAAGGGCGAGTTCGAGCGCATCACCTGGGACGAGGCGCTCGGAACCATCGCTGAGAAGTTCCGCGCCATCGAGGCGGAGGATCCCCAGGGCATCCTTCCCTACGACTACGCCGGCAACATGGGCTATGTGGCCTGGCACTCGGTGGGTAGGCGATTTTTCCACCGGCTCGGCGCGTCGCTGCTCGATCGAACCATCTGCTCCTCCGCGGGCAAGGCGGGGCTGCAGATCACGCTCGGCGGGTCCTTCGGCATGGATCCCGAGCGCTTCGACGAAGCGAAGCTCATCATCATCTGGGGATCGAACCCGATCGTGTCGAACCTGCACATGTGGTCGCGCGCGCAGGAGGCGAAGCGCCGCGGCGCGAGGCTCGTCGCGATCGATCCCTTTCGCAGCCTCACCGCCGAGAAATGCCACGAGCACCTCGCGCTCCTGCCCGGCACCGACGGTGCGCTCGCGCTCGGGATGATGCACGTCATCATCGGCGAGGACCGCATCGACCGCGACTACGTCGCGAGATACACGCTCGGCTTCGAGGACCTTGCCGCGCGAGCCAAGGACTATCCGCCGGAAAAGGTCGCGGCAATCACCGGCCTGCCGGCGGAAAAAATCGTGGCGCTCGCCCGCGAATACGCGAGCGCACGACCCGCCGCGATCCGTCTCAACTACGGCATGCAGCGCTGCGCGGGCGGCGGCATGGCCGCGCGCGCCATCGCCTGCCTGCCGGCGCTCACGGGCGCCTGGCGCGATGCCGCGGGCGGCGTGGTGCTCACCACCGCGGGATTTTTTGGAATGAATACCGAGCGTCTCGGCCGGCCTGATCTTCTGCGGAAATCGAAAAACCCGAACCCGCGCACCATCAACATGTCGGCGATCGGCGACGCGCTGCTCGAAGCGAAGCCGCCCGTCCG
>JBGQKQ010000047.1:0-17485 GCA_041499655.1 Gammaproteobacteria bacterium | reverse complement strand
GACGACGTCAACGCCAAGGGCGGCATCCTCGGGCGCAAGGTCGAGTTCGTCTACTACGACGACCAGACCAGCCCGGCGACGGTGCCCGGCCTGTACACCAAGCTGCTCGACGTCGACAAGGTCGACCTGGTCGTATCCGGCTACGGCACCGCGGTGATCGCGCCGGCCATGCCGCTCGTGATGCAGCGCAACCTCATGTTCATGACGCTCTTCGGCCTGAACGTCAACTCGAAGTTCAACTACGACCGCTACTTCCAGATCATGCCGGCGGGGCCCGAGCCCGCGGTCGGCTGGACGCGCGGCTTCTTCGAGGCGGCGATGGCCATGAACCCGAAGCCGAAGACGATCGCCCTGGTGGGCGCGGACGCGGAATACCCGCATCTCGCGCTGGAAGGCGCGCGCGTGCATGTGAAGCGCCTCGGGCTGAAGGTCGTGTACGACAAGAGCTACCCGCCCAACACCACCGACTACTCGCCGATCGTGCGCGCGATCCAGGCGACCAACCCGGATCTCGTCTATCTGGCGTCGTACCCGCCGGATTCGGCCGGCATGGTGCGCGCCGTGAACGAGGTGGGCCTGAAGACGCGCATGTTCGGTGGTGGCCTCGTCGGCCCTCAATTCGCGGCGCTGAAGACTGCGCTCGGACCGCTCCTGAACGGCGTGGTCAACTACGAGCTCTACGTGCCCGAGCTGAGCGGCAAGTTTCCCTTCCTCGAGGAGTTCCTCAAGAAGTACCAGGCGCGCGCGGCGAAAGAGGGCGTGGACCCGCTCGGCTTCTACCTGCCGCCCTACGCCTACGCGATGATGCAGGTGCTGGACCAGGCCATCACCGCGACCAAGGGCCTCGACAGCGCCAAGCTCGCCGAATACATGCACACGCACACCTTCGACACCTTCGTCGGCAAGGTGGGCTTCGCGAAGAACGGCGAGTGGGCGGAGCCGCGCGTGATGATGGTGCAGTTCGGCGGCATCAAGGGCAACAGCATCGACCAGTGGAAGCAGCCCGGCGTGGTCACCGTGCTCGAGCCCGGTCCGTACAAGACCGGGCCGGTCAGGGCGCCTTTCCAGGACGCGAAGAACTGACGAGCGAAAGGTAGATTCGGGCGAAAACCGGCGGGCGCAGACCCCGCCGGTTTCGTTTTACCCATGGACGCCTCAACGGCGCTGGTCATCAACGCCATCATCGCCGGGCTGCTGCTCGGCGGCTTCTACGCCGCGGTCAGCCTCGGCATCTCGATCTCGTTCGGCATGCTCGACGTGGTCAACATCGCGCATCCCGCATTCATCATCCTCGGGTCCTACGTCGCGTACATCGTCAACGCCACGTTCGGGTTCGATCCTATCATGGTCTCGGTGGTCCTGTCGCCGCTGTTCTTTCTGCTCGGAATGGCGCTGTACCGGATCTATTACCTCTGCTTCGAAAAGCGCGGGCAGGAATCGCTGCGCGGGCTCGCCTTCTTCTTCGGCATCCTGTTCATCACCGAAGTGACGCTGGTGCTCATTTTCGGCGTCGACTATCGCATGGTGAGCAGCGTCTACGGCGACGTCACCTGGCGCGCGGGCGACATCGATTTCCCGATGCGCCTGGTCGTGCCCTTCCTGGTGTCGGTCACCATGGTGATAGGCGTGCAACTCTTCCTCACGCACACCTTCTTCGGGCGCGCGGTGCTCGCGGTCGCACAGGACCAGCTCGCGCTGCGGCTGATGGGCGTGAACCCGGTTCGCGTCAAGGAGCTCGCGTTCGCGCTGTCGATCGCCACCGCCGGCGTGGCGGGCGCATTCCTCATCGTGATCCAGCCGGTGCAGCCCGCGATCGGGCGCGAGTATATCGGCCTGGTATTCGCGGTGTGCGTGCTGGGGGGGATGGGCTCGATCTGGGGAACGCTGATCGGGGCGCTGGTGCTCGGCATCGCCGAGTCCTTCACGTCCACCTACTTCGGGCCGTCGTGGGCGCCCGCCGTTTCCTTCGGCCTGCTGCTGGCGACGCTCGCGTTCCGGCCCACGGGGCTGTTTGGCAGATAGGCCGATGAGCAACCCGGTCTTCGCCGTCGTCGCTTTCGCGTTCGCCCTCGCCTTCGCCGCGGCGAGCCAGCTCATTCCGAACGAGTACTTCTTCACCGCGGCTTACACGGTGCTGCAGTTCGTGATCCTCGCCACCGCCTGGAACATCCTCGGCGGCTACACCGGCTATGTGAACTTCGGCTCGGCCGCGTTCTTCGCCATCGGGGCCTACACGACCGTGGCGCTCTACAACGCCTTCAAGGCGCCGCTTCTGGTGATGATCGTCGCCGGCACCCTGGTCGCGGGCCTCGCGGGCCTCGGCCTGGGCTATCTCACCCTGCGACTGCGCGGCGTGTTCTTCGCCATCGCCTCGCTCGCCCTCTCCGTCGTTCTCTTCACGTTCATCGTCAACTGGGATTACGTCGGCGGCGCGCGCGGCGCCTACGTGCTGCAGCCGCGCGAAGTGCCGTTCGGCCTGCCGCGCTACATCCACCTCCTGTATATCGTCATGGTGCTGCAAGCCGCAGTTTCGCTGATCGTCGCGCGAGCGATCGAGAAATCCACCATCGGCCGCGGCCTCGCGGCGATCCGCGACGACGAGCTCGCCGCCGAGTGCTCGGGCGTGCCCACGCTCAGGCTCAAGATCTTCTCCACCATGGTGAGCTGCGCGCTCATGGGCATGGCGGGAACCACTTTTCCCTATTACCTTTCCTTCATAGAACCGAGCTCGGCGTTCAGCCTGTCGTACGCCGTGAACAGCATCGCGATGCCATTGATCGGCGGCATGATGAGCTGGATCGGCCCGCTGATCGGCGCGATCCTGCTGGGCAGCGTGCAGCAGCTGGTGCAGGTGATGTTCTCCCTCGGCGCGTGGAACCTGCTCATCGTCGGGGTGCTGCTGGTGCTTTTCGTCACGCTCGCGCCCAACGGCATCATGGGCTGGGTCGAGAGCTGGCGCCGGCGGAAGGAACGTTGATGGCCGACATGCTGCTCGAGGTATCGGGCGTCATCAAGCGCTTCGGGGGCTTCACTGCTCTTGATGGAGTCGACTTCGCCGTGCGCCCCGGAGAACGCGTCGGCCTGATCGGCCCCAACGGCTCGGGCAAGAGCACGCTGGTCAACTGCATCGTGGGAACGCTGCGCAACGACGAAGGCGGCATCCGGTTCGAGGGGCGCGACATCTGCGCCTATCCCGCGCACCGGCGCATCCGCCTGGGGCTCGCGCGCAGCTTCCAGATCCCCAAGCCTTTCGCGAGCATGAGCGTGCTCGACAACCTGTGTGTGCCGCTGCTCTACGCCGCGAGGAGGCGTGGCGCCCACGGCCCCATCGCCGAGGAGGCCATGCACATTCTCGAACAGGTGGGCCTTCACGAGAAGGCCAGCGCCATGTCGGGCGGCCTCACCCAGGTGGACATGAGAAAGCTCGAGCTGGCGCGCGCCATGGCGGCGAAGCCGAAGCTCCTCATCTCCGACGAGGCGATGGCGGGTCTGTCGGCGTCCGAGGTGGACGATATCCTCGAGCTCCTCCTCGGCATGAAGGGACAGGGCGTCGCGGTGATCATGATCGAGCACGTGATGCGCGCGGTCATGAAATTCTCGGAACGCATCGCGGTGCTGGTCGCGGGGCGCAAGATCGCCGACGGCAATCCGCAGGCGGTGGTCGGCGACATCCAGGTCGTGAAGGCCTACCTTGGCGAATAGCATCACGGTCGAAAACCTCTGCGCGGGCTACGGCGCCGTGCAGGTGCTCGACGGCATCTCGCTCTCCGTGAACGACGGGGAGACCGTCACGCTCCTCGGCACCAACGGCAACGGCAAGAGCACGCTCATGAAATGCATCATGGGCATCGTGCGTCCGAGCAGGGGAAGCGTGCGCGCCGTCATCGACGGCGTGGAGCACGACCTGGTGGGGCGCTCAACCGAAGAGATCGTCGAGCTGGGCATCTCGCTCGTCCCCGAGGGGCGTCGGCTGTTTCCGCGGCTCAGCGTCGAGGAGAACCTGCTCCTGGGCGCCTACCGGAAAACCGCGCGGGCGGCGATGGCGAAGAACCTGGAATTCAGCTACGCCACCTTCCCGCGGCTCGCCGAGCGGCGCAGGCAGCTCGCCGGCAGCATGAGCGGCGGCGAGCAGCAGATGCTGACCCTCGCCCGCGCGCTCATGACAGCGCCCAAGATCCTGCTTGTCGACGAGCCTTCGGTGGGCCTCGCGCCGATCCTGGTCATCCACACCATCGACAAGATCAGGGAGCTGAAGGAAAGCTACCGGCTCACCGTGCTCATGGCCGAGCAGAATTTCAACCAGGCGATCCGCATTGCCGATCGCGGCTACGTGATCGTGCACGGCCGCATCGAGTACCAGGGCCGCTCGCGCGAGGATCTCTCCAACAACGAGCTGATCCACAAGCTCTACATGGGGCTCTAGAGCGGGACGCGACATGCCCGACCTCGGCTTTCTGACCCAGACCGCGACGCTGCCCTGGATCCTGGGCGCGGCGGCGCTGCTCTCGCTCGGCCTGATCCTGATCCTCGCGGGGCTCACCGCGCTGTTCGGGCTGCACCCCTTGCGCTTCATGACGCGCACGCTGCTCGGCCTGCTGCTCATCTCGCTCGGCGTGATCGAGGGAACCATCACCGTCGGAATTTACGGATACCGGGCCCTGGCGCAGGAGGAGCTCGCCGCGCGCATCTCGGTCCGGCCCTACGCGCCGCAACGGTTCACCGCGAAGCTGCTCTTTCCCGACGGCCGCGAGGCGAGCTACTCGATTTCGGGGGACGAGATCTACGTGGACGCGCGCATCCTCAAGTGGCACGCGCTCGCCAACATGCTCGGTCTCACCACCGCTTACGAGCTCGACCGCATCGGCGGGCGCTACCGCGAAGTCGAGCAGGAGCGCGCAGCGCAGCGCACGCTCTATCCCCTCGGCCGGGAAAAACCGGTGGACCTGTTCGCGTTGGCGAAGCGCTACTCGTATCTCGAGCACTTCGTCGACGCCACCTACGGCTCGGCGGCCTTCGTTCCGGTGGGCGAACCCGCGGAGCTGGAGCTGCGCGTCTCCACCACCGGGCTCCTCATCCGCCCCGCGCCTCCGCCGAAGTAGGGCGCTAGTCGAATTTGATGTTGAATTCGCGCACGAACTTGTCCCAGTGCTCGAATTCCTTGTGCACGAACTGATCGAGTTCCAGCGGCGTCGAGCCGACGATCTCGAAGCCGACCGCTCCGAGCCTCTGGCGGACGTCGGGTTCGCGCAGCGCCGCGGCGAATTCGCGATTCAGCCGGTCGATCGCGCTTGCCGGGGTCGCGGCCGGAGCAAACACGCCGATCCAGTTGTAGGCCTCGAAACCGGGGAAGCCCGATTCCGCAACGGTGGGAACCTCGGGCATCTGAGGCGTGCGTGCGGCCGAGGTGACCGCGAGGGCCTTGAGCCTCCCCGAGGCGAAGTGCGGCGCCATGAGGTTGAGGGTGATCACGCAGTACTGCACCTGGTCGGCGAGCAGCGCCTGGATCGCCGGTGCGCCGCCCTTGAACGCGAGGTGCACGGCGTTCAGCCCCGAGCGCCGGCTGATCTCCTCGCCGACGAGGAAGCCGAGCGTCCCCGGACCCGGCGAGGCGAAGTTCAGGCGCCTCGGCTCCGCCTTCGCCGCGTCGATGAATTCGCGCAGGTTCGACCCCTTCACCGAGGGATGCGCTCCGACGAAGAGGGGAAAGCGTGTGAGCAGCGTCACCGGCGCGAAGTCGCGGAAGGTGTCGTAGGGCAGCTCTTTCAGCGCGATCGGGTTGATCGAGTGAGCGGAGAGGGCGAGGAGCAGGGTGTGGCCGTCGGGCACGGCTTTCGCGACGGCGGCGGAAGCGATCACGCCGGAGCCGCCGGGACGGTTTTCCACCACGAACGCCTGGCCGAGGCGCTCGGACATCTTCGGCTGCAGCACGCGTGCGACGAGATCGGTCGGATCGCCCGGCGCCGAGGGCAGCACCAGGGTGACCGGGCGCGACGGGAAAGTCGTCTGCGCTTGCGCGGCAGCCGCGAGTGAGGCCGATAGCACGAGCACTGCGATTCGCATCGCGGTATCTTAACCGGCGCCCATGAAGATCGAAACTCCGGTACTCATCGTCGGCGGCGGACCCGTAGGCCTGGGGCTCGCCCTGGAGCTCGGCTGGCGCGGCATCGAGTGCCTCCTGGTCGACGAGCTCGAGCGCGACGGCTACCGGACCCACCCGCGCGCCAATCTCATCAACTCGCGCACCATGGAGTTCTGCCGGCGCTGGGGCGTCGCCGCGCGTGTGAAGGAAGTCGGCACGCCGCCCGGCTATCCGCACACGGCGATGTACCTGACCGGCCTGCGCGGGTATTTGATTGCTCGCATCGAGCGCCCCGCGCACGGCGGGGACAAGCAGATCGCGTTCACGCCCGAGCCGCCGCAGCGCTGCAACCAGATCTGGTTCGATCCGGTGCTGCGCGAGCGCGCGGAGAGTTTTTCATCGGTGGGACTCCGCCATCGCTGGCGCTTCGATTCCTTCCGGCAGGACGGCGCGGGCGTGACCTCCAGCGTGTCCGATACCGCGACGGGCGAAACGCATACGGTCCGCTCGGCGTATCTCGCCGCCTGCTGCGGCGGCAGGAGCCCCATCCGCCGGCTCCTGGGCATCGACGCGAGCGAGGGCGAAGTGCTGGGCACGCCGCTGAGCGTTTATTTCCGCGCGAAGACTCTCTGGGACTACCACGACAAGGGCAAGGGCGTGCTGCACTTCGTCGTCGGAACCACGGGCGTGTGGGCGACGCTCAATTCGCTGAACGGCGGCGACCTGTGGCGCGTGACCCTGCACGGCGGCGCGAAGGCGCACGGAGCGCCGGAGTCCATCGACCACAAGAGCGTCCTGACGCGCATCGTTGGATGCGAATTCCCCTACGAGCTGATCGCGATCAGCCCCTGGGTGCGCAGGAAGCTCGTCACCGCCGCCTACCGCCACGGCCGCGTTTTTCTCGCCGGCGACTGCGCTCACCAGAACACCCCGACCGGCGGCTACGGCATGAACACCGGCGTGGGCGACGCGGTCGACCTCGGCTGGAAGCTCGCCGCGGCGGTGCAGGGCTGGGCGGGGGAGAAGCTGCTCGATTCCTACGACGCCGAGCGGCGGCCGGTGGCGCTGCGCAACGTCGAGGAGGCGACGCGCAACTTCCAGCTGCGCAGCTTCGCCGCGATTCCCGAGCTGGTGGAAGCGACGCCGGCGGGCGAAGCGGCGCGCAAGAAGCTCGGAGACGAGATCCTGAGGAACACCGCCCGCGAGCTGCTCTCGGAGGGCATCGCCATGGGCTACCGCTACGACGCCTCGCCTATCGTGTGCGCGGACGGCAGCGCGGCGCCGCCTTTGAGCGTCACCGACTACGTGCAGACGAGCTTTCCCGGCGCGCGCGCGCCGCACGCGTGGCTGGCCGGCGGGCGCTCGACCCTCGATCTCTTCGGAAGATCCTTCGTGATGCTGCGCCTGGGCCGCGACGCGCCGGAGACCGGCCCCGTCGAAAACGCCGCAAAACAGCGCGGCGTGCCGCTCGAAGCGGTGACGCTGGCCGAGCCGGAGACGACGGCGCGCTACGAAAGGAAACTCGTCCTGGTGAGGCCCGACGGCCATGTCGCCTGGCGGGGCGACGCGCTTCCGCCCGATGCCGGCGCCGTCATCGCGCGCGTGACGGGCGCGCTCTGACCCGCATCAACGCGGCGAAGACCGGTGGTCGGCCTGGTGAATCCAGTCGCGCACCAGGGGATAGACGCCGGTTTCCCAGCGCTTGCCGCTGAATACGCCGTAGTGTCCCACCCCGGCTTGCATGTGGTGCATCTTCATGTAAGGCCGCAGCCGGCTGCACAGCTCGTGCGCGGCCAGGGTCTGGCCGACCGAGCAGATGTCGTCCCTTTCGCCCTCGACCGTCAGGAGCATGGTGCGGGTGATCGCCCCCGGATCGACCCGGCGGCCTTTTACTTCGAGGGTGCCCCTGGCGAGCGCGTGCTCCTGGAACACGGTCTTGATCGTCTCGAGATAGAACTCCGCCGACAGGTCCATGACGGCGAAATACTCCTCGTAGAAGCTGCGGGTCGCTTCGGCCTTGGCGTGATCGCCTTCCACCCTGCTGTGGAAGAAGTCCACGAAAGCCTTGACGTGGCGCTCGAGGTTCATGCTCATGAACGCAGCCAGCTGCACGAATCCCGGATAGACCGGCCGCGTGCCGCCGGCGTAGCGCCGCGGCACCTTGGCGATCAGGTTGTTCTCGAACCATTCGACCGGGTGGCGGGTCGCCAGCTCGTTCACCTTGGACGGATTGATGCGAGTGTCGATCGGGCCGGCCATCAGGGTCATGCTGCCGGGCGTCGCGGGGCTCTTGTCTTCCGCCATCAGCGCGACCGCCGCCAGCGCGCCGACCGTGGGCTGGCACACGGCGACCAGGTGCGCGCCGCGCCCCATGGCCCCCATGAACTCCACCAGCTGCAGGATGTATTCGTCCATCCCGAACCGTCCCGCCGACACCGGCACGTCGCGCAGGTTGCGCCAATCCGTGACGGTGACATCGTGGTCGGCGAGCAGCGTGCGCACCGTGGCGCGCAGCAAGGTCGCAAAATGTCCCGACAGAGGCGCGACCAGTAGCACGCGCGGCTGCCTCAGGTTCAGCGCTTTCCTGAAATGAAGCAGCGATCCGAACGGCGTCGCGTAGACCACCTCTTCCGTGACCGCGACTTCCTTTCCGCCGACGGTAACGCTGTCGATACCGAACGCGGGCCGCTCATGGCGCAGGCCCGCGAGCGCGACCAGCTCGCAAGCGGCGAGCGCCTTTCGCACCCAGTCGTACGGAAACAGGCTCTGTCTTGGACCACCGGCCGTCTTTGCCGCTATCTCCGCGAGCAGCCGGGCGGGCGTGGTGAAATCGGAGTACGCCTGGAAGGATTCATAGATCACTCGGCAGTCTCCTTTGGGAGTCTCTTCACCCGACGCAATATGCATGCCCGGGCTTCCGATCGCGTGGCACGACCCTTGCGGGTGCACGTGCCATAGCCGCGGCGGCCCGATTTCTCCGGGCACGCTGGCGGTCGAAGCCGCGCTTTCCTCACCAAAATGGGGAATGCGTGCACTCGCATGGTGAATCGGCAGCAAGCATGGACCGGACGACACTGACCTTGAGCAGCAAGAACTACTCGTCGTGGTCTCTGCGCGGCTGGTTGCTCGCGCGCATGAGCGGCATCGATTTCGAGGAGGTGATGACTCCGCCGGACGATCCGAATGCCCGGGCGGAGATCCTGCTGCTCTCGCCCTCGATACTCGTACCCTGCCTCACCCATGAGGGCGTGAGGATCTGGGATACGCTGGCGATCGCTGAATATCTCAATGAAGTGCGGCCGGATGCGGGGCTGCTGCCTTCGGAACGGGCGGCGCGCGCGCGCTGCCGCTCGATCTGCGGCGAAATGCATTCGGGCTTCACCGCCATGCGCTCGGCGCTGCCCATGAATCTCAGGGCGCATTTTCCCGGCTTCAGGATATGGTCCAGGGCCCAGGCCGACATCGACCGGATCGCCGCCATCTGGAGGGAGTGCCTGGCGACCTACGGCGGCCCGTTTCTTTTCGGGAGAGCCGGCATGGCCGACGCGATGTACGCGCCGGTCGTGACGCGCTTTCTGACCTACGATGTGCATCTCGACGAGACTTGCGCCGCCTATGGCGAGCGCATCATGGCCATGCCCGATATGGCCGGATGGGTCGCCGCCGCCAAGGCCGAGCCCGCAGAGATCGAGGAGCTAGAGGTGGAGTTCTGAGGAGAACCTTATGCCGGGTCAACTTTCCAAGGAGCCACCATGCTGCAGAAGACCGCACTCGAGTTTTCCCACGTAAAGCCGGGCGACACCGGGTTCAAGAGCGGAGGGTTGCGCGATTTCTTCCTGTATCGCGATCTGGGCATCGCCGATGCGACCAACGGCAAGGTCATCGCGCAGCTCGTCAAGGCCAACCTCCCGCCCGAACAGGGGACCGGTTGGCATTTCCACAAGGCCGACTTCCACATCGTCATCATGCTGAAGGGCTGGGCGCGGTTCATGTACGAGGAAAAGGAAACGCGGGTCGCCGCAGGGGACTGCGTTCACCAGCGGCCCGGCATCACGCACTACCTCTTCGACTACTCCCCCGACATGGAGTATCTCGAAATCGCGGCGCCGGCCGACTTCGGCACCGTCGAAGTGAAAGGTCCCTGCGAAGTTCCGGCCGTGACGCCCTGGACCTGAACGGGCGATGAAGCCGCTCAAAAGCCGGACCGCGCTCGCCAGCGCACGCCTGTTCTGACCCTTCTCGGGGAGCCGGACAGACGTTACACTCAGGGCTGGTTGACTTGGAGGAGGAGACCATGAGGTGGTTCACCCGCATCATCCCGGCTGCCGCGGCGCTCGCCGTCTCGATATCCGCGCCGGCCGGCCTGAACGACAAGAATCCGATCAACGCGACCGTGACCGGTGCGACGCCCTCGGGCTATCCGCGCACCATGGTCGAGGGCCTGAACGCGGTGGTGCGCGACGCCTATCCCGGCTCCTCGGTGTCCTTCAAGCCGAACTCGCCCGGGGGCGGCGTCCTCGCCATCGCCGAGGGGCAAGCCGACTTCACGGCGACGGCGACCGGCACCGAGATCCGGCTCGCAAACGAGGGCAAGTCCCCGTACCAGAAGCCGCTGAATGGCAAGTTCAGCTACGTCATGATGCTGTACGACAACCAGTTCATCCATTTCCTGATGACCAAGGAGTGGGCCGACGCGAACGGCGTGCGGAGTTGGGCCGACATCGCGGCCAAGAAACCGAAGATGCGCCTCGCGATCAACCGTCCCGACAATCCGCAGACGACGATCGGCGCTCCGTACGAAGTGATGAAGGCGCACGGCTTCACCATCGACGACATCCAGAAATGGGGCGGGAGCTACGTGCTCGGCAACAGCTCGATCGGCCTCGATGCGATCGTCGACGGCAAGGCCGACGTGTTCATGAACGCGCGCAATCTCGGCGACGCGCTGATCAAGGACGTCTCCGGCAAGCGGCCGCTGTTGTGGATCGACGGGGATCCGGCGAAGATCAAGCAGGCCGCGGACGTATTCAGCTTCAAGGCGGGCATGGTGCCCAAGGGCACCTACCCCTTCATGGAGAAGGACTATCCGACGGTCCAGCAATGGGTGTCGCTGCTCGCCGGCGCGCATGTATCCGAGGAGACGGTGTACAAGTACGTGAAGGCGATCGCCGAGGGCGAGGACCGCGTGCAGAAGATCGGCGGCTCGCTCAAGATTTTCACGGCCGCGGGCATGGCACGCAACCCCGCCGGCCTGTCCTACCACCCCGGAGCGCTGCGCTACTACCGGGAGAAGGGGCTGGTGAAGTAGGCCGCCGCAAGGCGACATGACGGAGGCGGGCACAAGCGCGCCGGAATCCCGCGTCCGGCGCCGCTTCTGGCGCTTGCTGCGCGAAGGGCGGCGCCACAGTCCGGGCGGCGCCTGGGCCGTGTTCATCGCCGCCGGCTCGGTGGCCGCCGCCCTCTACGTGCTCTGGGTCGGGGCGCTCGCCACCATCATCGGCGACGGCGCCGTGTGGGCGGCGGCGCAGCTCGGTGCCGCCGGATTTCCCCACGCGTGGCTCGACGCCTTCGCGACCTGGGCTCGGGCGTTTTCCAGCCAGTTCCATCTCGACATCTCGATCTTCATCGCGATCACTTTCCCGATCGCGTTCCTGACCACCACGGCCCACCAGGAGCGAAAGACGCTCGGCTGGACCGACGTCGCCTTCGCCGCGGTGTCGCTCGCGGTCGCGCTCTACTACATCGTCCTGAACGACAAGTTCCTCAACTGGAGCCGCGGCTTCTCGCAGCCGACGCTCGCCGACACCGTGGTGGGCTTCACGCTGCTCTTCGTCGTGCTCGACCTGTGCCGGCGCTGCACCGGGTGGGGCCTCACTTCGCTCGTGATCGCGCTGCTCCTGTTCACGTTCTTCGGCCACTGGATGCCGGGTCCGCTGCGGCACGACAACTTCGGCGTGCCCTACTTCATCGAGATGATGACGATCCAGGAGAACGGCATCTTCGGCGCGCCGCTGGAGGTCGCCGCGACCTACGCGTTCCTCTTCGTTCTCTTCGGCAATTTCTACGAGAAAGCGGGCGGCGGCCGGCTCTTCTTCGAGGTCGCGGGCGCGGTCACCGGGCGAATGACGGGCGGCGCAGCCAAGGCCTGCGTGACGGCGAGCGCACTCTACGGATCGGTCTCGGGGAGCCCGACCGCCGACGTCGCCACCACCGGGCCGCTCACCATCCCGATCATGAAGCGGGCGGGCATCCCGGCTGCGCGCGCGGGCGCGATCGAGGCGACCGCGTCGAGCGGAGGCGCGATGCTGCCCCCGGTGATGGGCGCGGTGGCCTTCATCATGTCGGATCTCACCAACATTCCCTACGCGAGGATCGCCTGGGCATCGTTGCTGCCGGCGATCCTCTACTACGTCGCGATCTACATCCTGGTGCACAACGAGGCGGTGCGGAACGACGAGCCGCGCATGCCCGAGGACCAGATCGTCAGCCTTCCGAGGGCGCTCGCCAACAGCTGGCGGCACCTCCTGCCGCTCGGCTCGCTGATCGGGCTCCTGGTGATGGGCTACACGCCGGTCTACGTGGCGGCCGGCTCGACCGCCGCGGTGATCGTGCTTTCGTGGCTTTCGCGCGAGAGCGCGATCGGGCCGCGCCGCTTCGTCGAGTGCTGCACCCACACCATCACCCAGCTCGTGCCGCTCGTTGGCGCGGTGGCCGCCGCGGGCGTGGTGATCGGGGCGGTGGAGATCAGCGCGCTCGCCGGCAAGTTCACCCTGCTCATCAACACGGTGTCAGGAGGCCTGCTCGTCCCCACCCTCGTCATGGCGGCCGTGTTCCTGATCCTCCTCGGGATGGGCATGCCGACGCCGGCGGTCTACGTCACCGGAGCCGCGCTGCTTGCGCCGGTGCTGCGCCAGCATTTCAACCTGCCCGAGATGCAGACGCATCTTTTCATTCTCTACTACGCCTGCCTCTCGGCGATCACGCCGCCGGTGGCGGTCGCCAACTTCGCCGCGGGCGCGATCGCCGGAGCGAACCCGATGGCGCTCGGACCTTACGCGGTGAAGCTCGCGGCGGGCGGATTCGTGCTGCCTTTTTTCTTTCTCTTCAATCCCGGCCTCAACATGGAGGGCGGCGTCGCCGCCGTCGCCGTCGCGCTGTTCTTCGGAACCGCGCTCGTGACCCTCGTTTCGTTCGCGGTGCACGGGCTCTTGGGGCGGCGCACGATCGCCTGGCCGCTGCGCGCGTTGTTGTTCGCTTGCGCCATAGGCACGATCGTGCCGAGACTCGAATGGCAGTTGAGTGCGGCGGTGATCGGCGCCCTGGTATTGCTCGGCGTGCGGCGCCTCGCGCGGCCGCTTCAGGCGGCGCCGGCGCCGTAGGCCCTGCGACGGGCGGCTACCGGTCGCCGGCGGGCCTGAACTTCTGCACGCGCTTGCCGGTGGCGACTTCCGACGTATACAGATTGCCCTTGGAGTCGATGCCGATGTTGTGCAGCACCAGGAACTCGCCGGCGAAGCGGCCCGGGCGGCCGAAGCCGGCGATGACTTTTCCCGTTTCGCGCTCGACGGTGAGCACCTGGTCGTTGGTGCCGTCGGCGAGGTAGAAGTATTTCTGCTGCGCGTCGTTCGAGAACACCAGGTCGAAGGACGAGCCGGAGCTGCGCGAGGCTTCCTCGAACACGAACTGCTTCACGAAGGTTCCGTCCTTGCGGAACACCTGCACGCGGTTGTTGGCGCGGTCGCAGACGTAGACCAGGCCGTCGTTCGACAGGCGCACGCAGTGCACGGGGTTGGCGAACTGCGGCGATTGCGGGTTGTACATCGGCAGCTTCTCGTCGCTCGGCGCCTTGCCGTAGGCGCCCCAGTGGCGCTTGTACGCGCCGGTCGCCGCATCGAGCACGATCACGCGCTTGTTGCCGTAGCCGTCGGCGATGTAGAGCTCGTTCGCCTGCGCGTCGATCTGCATATGCGCGGGGCGGCCCAGCAGCGTGGTCGAGTTGCTGCCGCCGGTTTGGCCCGCGTGCCCGATCTGCAACAGGAACTTGCCCTCGGGCGTGAACTTGATGAGCTGGTGGTCCTTCGGATCGTTGCCGCCGACCCAGACGTTGCCCTGCGGGTCGATGTCAATGCCGTGTTCGTTCTCGAACCACTCGTAGCCCTGCCCCGGCCCGCCCCAGGCGTGAAGCACGCTGCCGTCGGTGTCGAACTCGATCACCGCGGGCGCGGGGACGCAGCACTTCGCGCGCGGCGGCGAAAGCGCCGCGCCCTTCTCCTCGTCGATCAGCGTCCTCGGGCGGTGGATGATCCACACGTGGTCGCGCGCGTCGACCGCGATGCCGGCGACCTGCCCCAGGATCCAGTTGTTGGGCAGCGGCTTGGGCCAGGAGGTGTCCACGGCGTAGCCGCCGGAGGCCTCGCGCGTCGGCGCCTGTGCGCAGCCGAGGAGGGTGAGAACCAAAAACGCCGCTGCAAGTGTCCCGCTTGATCTCATGTTCATCTCCTGTGGGTCTTTCTCAACTCACCTTGCCCAGCGCGCGCAGCACCACTTCCGGCGTCATCGGCTGGCTCGTGACCTTTGCACCGAGGGGCCGCAGCGCGTCGTTCACCGCGTTCATGATCGCGCCCGGCGCGCCGCCGGTGCCCGCCTCGCCCGCGCCCTTGGCGCCGAGCATCGAGGTCTTGGTGGGCGTCTCGACGTGCGCGCACACGATGTCGGGCATCTCGGCGGCCATCGGCACGAGGTAGTCGGCCATGGTCGCATTGAGCAACTGCCCGCGATCGTCGTAGAGGCAGTGCTCGTAGAGCGCCCCGCCGATGCCCTGCACGATGCCGCCGCGTGCCTGCTCGTCGACCAGCTTCGGGTTGATCACGCGGCCGCAGTCGTCCACGCACCACATTTTCAGCAGCTTCACGAACCCGGTGTCGGTGTCGACCTCGAGCAGGCAACCTTGAGCGCCGTTGCTGAACACGAAGGCGTAGTCCTTGACGCGATAGTGGCGCGTGACGATCAGCTCCGGCTGGAAGTCGACCGGGAGCTCGTTGCCACGGTAGTAGCAGATGCGCGCGAGCTCGGCGAGGCTCAAGCCCTGCTCGCTGCCTTTCTTCACCACCTTGCCGTCGACGATGTCGAGCTCGGAGGCGCTCGTCTTCAGGATCACCGCGCCGATCTCGAGGATGTTCTTCTTCAGCGCCAGGCTCGCCTGCAGCACCGCCTCCCCGCCGATGCCCGCGGCGCGCGACGCCCAGGTCCCGCCGCCGTAGGGCACCTTGTCGGTGTCGCCGGTGAGCACTTTCACGCAGCTCATCTCGACCCCGAGCACGGTCGCCGCGATCTGCGCCATGATGGTCTCGGTCCCCTGGCCCTGTTCGGTGACGCCGGTGGCGGCGACGATCGAGCCGTTCGCGTCGAGCTTGATGGTGCAGCCGTCCTGCGCCGCGATCCTCGCGCCGCCCACGCCGTAGAACATCGGGCTCGGGTTGGTGACCTCGATGAAGGACGAGAGGCCGATGCCGCGGTAGACGCCCTGCTTTCTCAGCTCCGCCTGCTCGCGCCGCAGGCTCTCGTAGTCCATCAGCCCAAGGAGCTTGTCCATGCATTGCTGGTGCGACAGCGCCTCGAAGCGCATGCCCGAGGGCGACTTGTAGGGATAGGCGTCGTCGGCGATGAGGTTTTTCTTTCGCATCTCCGCCGGGTCGATGCCGAGTTTCGCCGCCGCCTGGTCGACCATGTGCTCGGCGACTGCGATCGCGATCGGGTGGCCGACGGCGCGGTACTGGCACATCATGTTCTTGTTCTGGAACACCACCGTGCCCTTGGCGCGGTATTCCTTGTGTTTGTACGGCCCGCCGGTGAGGTTGAGGATCTGGTTGCACTCCACGCCGGACGAGCGCGGGAACATCGAGTACGGGCCGACGCCGGTGAGATCGTCGATCTCGAGCGCCAGCATGTTGCCCTCGCGATCGACTCCAAGCTTTGCCCTGACGCGGTGGTCGCGCGCGTGGATGTCGGAGAGGAAGGATTCGTAGCGGTCGGCCGCGAATTTCACCGGGCGCCCGAGCATGAGCGACAGCGCGCAGGCGGCGATCTCGTCGCCGTAGGTGTGGATCTTGATGCCGAAAGAGCCCCCGACGTCGCGCACCACGACCCTCACGCGGTGCTCGTCGAGCGCGAGGCGGCTCGCGACGATCCCCTGCACCATGTGCGGCGACTGGCCGCAGTGGTACACGGTCATCGACTCGTCGGCGCGGTTGTAGTCGGCGAGGATGGCGCGCGGCTCCATGGTGACGCCGGTGTGGCGGCCGAAGCGTATCGTGTCCTCGACCACGAGGTGCGCCGATTTCATCGCCGCGTCCACGCCGCCCGTGTCGACGGTCCGGGTGAAGCACAGGTTGCTGTCGAACTCCTTGTGGATTTTCGGCTCGCCCGGATCGAGCGCGCGCTCGGCGTCGAGGGCCGCGGGCAGCTCCTCGTAGTCGACCTCGACCGCCTCGGCCGCGTCTTCGGCTTCGGCGCGCGAAGCGGCCACCACCGCGACCACCGGCTCGCCCTGCCAGCGCGCGACGTCGACCGCGAGGGGATACTGCGGCGGCGAGCGCATGCCCGCGAGGTGCGTGAGCACGCCGACATAGGGCTTTACGACCAGCGCGATCTCCGCGCCGGTGACGACGCGCACCACGCCCGGCATCGCCGCGGCTTTCTTCACGCCGATGCCGAGGATCCTGGCGTGCGCGTGGGGCGAGCGCACGTAGGCGACGTGCACCATGCGCGGCAGCACGATGTCGTCGACGTACTGGCCGCGGCCCTGCGCGAGGCGCCGCGCGTTCGGGCGCGTCACCGAGCGGCCGATGTAGCTGTTCGGCGCGTCGAAGTTGAGCGTCTTGGCGGTTTCGTCGAAATCGCTCATCGCTACGCCTCCAACGTCGTAATCCCGAGCGCGAGCGAGGGATCTCTGCCGGTACGTCGTGCCAGCGGAGATCCTTCGCTTCGCTCAGGATGACAAAGCATCACTTCGACCTCGCCGCGCGCGCCTTCGCCACCACCTCGATCGCATCGACGATCGCCTGGTAGCCCGTGCAGCGGCATTAGTTGCCCGAGAGGTACTCGCGGATGCGCTCGCGCGAGGGATCCGGCTCGTCGCGCAGCAGCGCCTGCGCCGCGATCAGGATGCCCGGGGTGCAGAAGCCGCACTGCAGCGCGTTGGTGAGGACGAAGGCGCTCTGCAGCTCCTCGATCTCGCGCGAATCCGAGAGTCCCTCGACCGTGTCGACTCTGCACCCGTCGGCCTGCGCGGCGAACATCAGGCAGCCGCGCACGATCTCGCCATCGACGCGCACGGTGCAGGCGCCGCACACGCCGTGCTCGCAGCCGACGTGGGTGCCGGTCAGCTCCAGTTCGTTCCTGAGGAAG